>NZ_CP062182.1:2439192-2744091 GCF_022700675.1 Acinetobacter sp. ASP199 | reverse complement strand
GCAGGTTCGCCTTGGGAGCTTGGTCTCAGTGAAGCGCATCAAGCTCTTCGCGTAAATGACCTGCGTGGCAAAGTCCGTGTACAAACCGATGGTGGTTTAAAAACCGGTCTGGACGTTGTGAAAGCAGCAATTCTGGGTGCAGAAAGCTTTGGTTTTGGTTCAACGCCAATGATCGCATTGGGCTGTAAATACCTGCGTATCTGTCACTTGAATAACTGCGCAACCGGTGTAGCAACTCAGCAAGATCACTTACGTCAGGAACACTACATCGGCGAACCACAGATGCTGATCAACTTCTTCACGTTCATTGCTGAAGAAACCCGTGAATGGCTGGCAGCGCTAGGTGTTTCAAGTCTGAAAGACCTGATTGGCCGTACCGATCTGCTGGAAGTCTTGCCAGGTGAAACGGACAAGCATGCGCATCTTGATTTAAGCAAATTGCTGGAGTCACATCCTGCAGCTGAAGGTAAAGCACAGTACTGTGAAGTTCAGGGCAATGCACCGTTCGACAAAGGTATTCTGGCTGAGAAAATGGTAGAAGAGATTCTGCCAGCGATTGAAGCAGGTACCGGTGGCGAATATAACTACAGTATTGGTAACTGTGACCGTTCGATTGGTGCACGTCTTTCTGGTGAAATTGCAAAACGTTATGGCAACCTCAGCATGGAAGCCCATCCGGTTAAAGTAAACTTGCTAGGTACAGCAGGTCAGTCACTGGGTGTATGGAACGCAGGTGGTCTGCACATTAGCCTTGAAGGTGATGCCAATGACTATGTTGGTAAAGGTATGGCAGGTGGACGACTCTCAATCTTCCCGCCGAAAGGTTCGCCATTCCAGACGCAAAATACCGCAATTATTGGTAATACCTGTCTATATGGTGCCACTGGCGGTAAGCTGTTTGCTGCGGGTACTGCAGGTGAACGTTTTGCAGTACGTAACTCAGGTGCCTTCGCCGTGATTGAAGGTGCGGGCGACCACTGCTGTGAATATATGACTGGCGGTATTGTGACTGTGCTTGGTAAAGTAGGTCATAACTTCGGTGCAGGTATGACCGGTGGTTTTGCCTATGTACTTGATCTGGATAACGACTTCGTTGACCATTACAACCATGAACTGATTGAGCTGAATCGTATTTCTACGGAAGCGATGGAAGAACACAAAGAGTTCCTGGGTCGTATCCTGGATGAACATATTAAAGAAACAGGTAGTGCTTGGGCGTACAAGATCCGCCACGAGTTTGACTTCTACAGCCGTAAGTTCTGGTTGGTAAAACCGAAAGCTGCCAACTTGCAAACGCTGTTGAAAACAACTCAAGCTGATCCACAATAATTCCACTACTGCAGAAATGAAGGCAGATGCAAGGCAACTGTGAACCCCTTGCATCTACCCACGGAGAGAGACATGGCAGAACGCCTAAGTAATGACTTTCAGTTCCTGGATGTAGCACGCCAAGATCCAGAGAAAAAAGAGATTGACGTCCGCAAAGCGGAATTTGTGGAAATTTATAAACCGTTTACTACAGAGGTGGCTGCAAACCAGGCGCATCGTTGTCTAGGTTGCGGTAACCCGTACTGTGAATGGAAATGTCCGGTACATAACTATATTCCGAACTGGTTAAAACTGGTGGCTGAAGGCCGTATTTTTCAGGCAGCTGAGCTCTGTCACCAGACCAATACCTTGCCAGAAGTCTGTGGCCGTGTCTGTCCTCAAGACCGTCTATGTGAAGGGGCATGTACCCTGAATGACGGTTTCGGTGCGGTAACGATTGGTAATGCAGAAAAATATATCAATGACACTGCTTTTGCATTGGGCTGGCGTCCAGATATGTCTTCAGTAAAATGGACTGATAAAAAAGTTGCCATCATTGGTGCGGGCCCTGCAGGACTTGGCTGTGCAGACATTCTGGTACGTAATGGAGTTAAACCAGTCGTATTCGACAAACGTCCTGAAATTGGTGGTCTGCTGACTTTCGGTATTCCAGAATTCAAGATGGAAAAAGACGTGATGAAACGCCGTCGTGAAATTTTCACAGGCATGGGGGTTGAATTCCGTCTGAATACTGAAATTGGTACCGATGTCACGATCGACCAGTTACTCGCTGACTATGATGCTGTCTTTATGGGTATGGGAACATACACTTATATGAAAGGTGGCTTTGCTGGTGAAGATCTGGATGGTGTGTATGATGCACTGGATTTCCTGATTGCTAACGTGAACCGTTGCCAGGGTTGGGAAAAAGACCCATCAGAATACATCAGCGTTGAAGGCAAAAAAGTGATTGTCCTGGGTGGTGGTGATACCGCGATGGACTGTAACCGTACTTCGATTCGTCAAGGTGCTGAGACAGTGGTCTGTGCTTACCGTCGTGACGAAGAGAATATGCCAGGTTCACGTCGTGAAGTAAAAAATGCACGTGAAGAAGGTGTTGAATTCCAGTTTAACCGTCAGCCAATCGAAATTGTCGGTGAAAATGGCAAAGTGACAGGCGTGAAATTTGTGACCACTCAACTGAGTGAGCCAGATAGCCGTGGCCGTCGTAGCCCAGAGCCAATTCCAGGTTCTGAGGAAATCCTGCCAGCAGATGCAGTACTGCTAGCATTCGGTTTCCGTACCAGCCCAGCTGACTGGTTTACCGATGTAGAAATCAATCTGGATGGTTCAGGTCGTGTGGTAGCAGCTGAGCAGCAACAGTACAAGTTCCAGACTTCGAATCCAAAAATCTTTGCCGGTGGTGATATGGTGCGTGGTTCGGATCTGGTGGTGACCGCGATCTGGGAAGGTCGTCAGGCAGCAGAAGGTATTCTGGATTATCTTGACGTCTAATACGCCCTTTATCATTTTTAGAAAGACCCGCATTAAGCGGGTTTTTCTTTTTCTCAAGAAAATGGAGAGGTGCTAGAGCGCTAAGGATAGGACAGAAAAATTTATAAAATTTAACAATACATTTGAAAATTATGTTTAAAATCAAATTAATTAGATAAATAAAATGAAAGAATTGAGGAATAATGATGAAAGCATTGCGTAAATCACTCACTATTTTAATGCTTGCCGGGACTTTGTCGCTCACAGGATGTGGCTATAACACCTTACAGGTCAAGGATGAAGCAGTAACTGCAGCTTGGTCAGAAGTGCAGAACCAATACCAACGTCGTGCGGATCTGGTGCCGAATCTGGTGAATGTTGTCAAAGGCTATGCTGCGCATGAAGAGCAGGTGCTTACAGAGGTCACTCAGGCGCGTGCCAATGTGGCAGGCCTGAAAGTTGATCAGGAAGTCTTAGAAAATCCTGAACTGTTCCAGCGTTATCAGGAAGCTCAATCGCAAATGACCAGTGCCTTATCACGCCTGCTTGCTGTCACTGAAAACTATCCTGATTTAAAAGCCAATCAGCAGTTCCGTGATTTGCAAGTGCAACTGGAAGGCACAGAAAACCGGATTGCCGTTGCACGTAACCGTTATATCACTACAGTTCAGGACTTTAACTCTTATGCACGTCAGTTCCCGCAGGTCATGACGGCAAAAGTAATTGGTATGGATACCAAACCAAACTTTAGTGCCGAACAGAGTGCCCAGTCTGCACCTACGGTTTCTTTTGAATAAAGACTGAACTCTAAAATAGGTAGAGAGTGATGCTAAAAATACTGCTGAAATCTATGGCAATGTTGGTTCTCATGCTGGGCATGGGCATGACATTGCCTGTTTCAGCAGAAACTGCAACCGCGACAGATCAGGAAACTGAAGAGGTCATTGTTGCGCGGGAAGTTTTACAAAGACAAAATCAGACCAGTCCATCTTTATCTACACCTGCTGCTGAAGCTGAGAATGAAGTTGCCCCGTCACAGGTTGCCAATGATATGGCCGAAGGACAGTTGCAGCGCGATTTACCCAGTATGAATGAGCCGGTCATTGATCAGGCCAATTTACTCAGTCCGGCAGAAAAGCAGCAACTCAGTCAGCGTATCCTGAAACTTTATAATGAAGGTAAAGGTCAGATTGGGGTGGTGATTGTGCCGACCACCGGCCAGGAAGACATTTTTAGTTATTCAATGCGCGTGGCAGAAGCCTGGCAACTGGGTTCGGCTAAACGTGATAATGGCTTATTGATGACCATAGCCATTAACGACCGCCGTATTCAGATTTTGACCGGTTATGGTCTGGAGGGTGTACTGCCGGACATCGTGGCAGGACGGATTATTAACGATAAAATCACGCCATATTTTAAACAAGGCCAATATGCTCAGGGGATTGATTCAGGACTGGAGGAAATTGAACGGATTTTAAATCTTGATCCTGAAATTGCCGCCCAAGCCGCGGATGAGCTAAAAGAGCGACACGAACAGGCTTATAAAGCCCAGCAAGCTTCTCAAGCAACTTTTGGTGCCGTGATTTTTATTATCATCGCTGGTGTGGTTGCTTCGATGATTTTCGGTAAAAAGCTCAGTGCTGCAACTGCTGCAGTTGCAGGCACAGCTGCTGGCTTAGTCAATGGCATGGGCTTAATTGCCAGTTTAATGATTGGGATTGGCGTATTTTTTGTATTAATCACTTCACTGGCGCAACTACTTTTGTATGCCTTTGCTTCTGGTGCTGGTCGTGGCGGTGGAGGAAGAGGTGGATTTGGTGGCGGCGGCTTCGGTGGAGGCGGTGGCGGCTTTGGTGGGGGAGGAGCATCAGGCTCATGGTAACAACGACAGATACAACAGAGATTGTCACACAGCCGAAGCTGGAAGAGTATGCACGGCCGAGTTTTAAACGCTGGCTCAAGCATTTCTTTTATATGCCGGCAACCAAGCGTTTTTTCTCCAGGCAGGATCAACATGCGATTGCACTAGCTGTTGAAGAAGCAGAGCATGGGCATGTGGGGGAGATTCAGGTCGTGATAGAAGGCTGTCTGCCTTCACGATCTGCCTATTACCAAGATACCTTATGTCGTGCCCGACAGCTATTTGCTGAACTTGGAGTTTGGGATACTGAATATAATAGTGGCGTGCTTTTGTATTTGAATTTATGTGAACAAAAAGTAGAAATCGTGATTGATCGTGGTGTAAAGCAAGCAACAACCCAAGAAATTTGGGAGCAGATTTGCCAATCAATAGTGAAAGAATTTCAGAATAAAAATTACAGACAAGCTGTCGTAGATGGAATTTTACAAATTGGACAAGTTTTAGATGAATTCTATGATCGGAGATTAAATGATCAAGATAATGAATTAGCGAATCACCCGATTATGCTAGATTAAAAGGCGTTAGATGCTGACAAAAATTGTCACTTAGTTACACAAAATGAAACTTAAAAATTACAAATAAAAAAATATTTTTTTAAAGTGCTGTTTTTTCTCTCAAAATTACTATAATAAAAGTTGGCACGTTAGATGCTAAATATAAATAGCTTTAACAATTAAGCTTATAAATAAACATAAAACATTTGTGGAGAATGTTATGAAATCAGTTCAAAAGGGTTTCACCCTTATCGAATTAATGATCGTTGTTGCGATTATTGGTATTTTGGCTGCGGTTGCACTTCCTGCATACCAAGACTATACAGTTCGTGCAAAAGTTTCTGAAGGTATTTTAGCTGCTTCTTCATGTCGTACTGCGGTGACAGAAGCTGTTGACTCAGGCTCTATTCCTGCTTCAGGTCAAAAATGGGGTTGTGAGCAAGGTACAAAGGGTACAGATAAGACTCTATGGGCAACTAAATATGTGCAGGAAGTTACAGTTTCAAATTCAGGTACTTCAGTTGGGCAGATTCGTGTAACATTATCATCAGATCCATCATTGAAGACAGCTGCAAATACACCAATTTATATGACTCCAACAACAGATGTTGAAGGAGAAACACCTTTAAATATAACTACAGTATCAAACGTTACAACTGATACAGCTACTACAGCATTAATTAAATCATGGTCATGTGGTTTAGTAACTGGTGATGCTGATAAACAAAAATATTTACCAGCTACTTGTCGCTCTGTACAAACCGCTGGTACATATTCTAATTAAAATTTTAAATTAAAAAACTGGCTACGGCCAGTTTTTTAATTTAATGGTTACTATGAAAATTATAATTTCTATTATTTTAGGTATTATATATATATCTTATTTTATAGGTATATCTCCATTCCCATGGACCGCGTCATCACAAGATTTTTTATGGTTTTTAGGCTTAGTTTTATCTCTTGGCTTATTTTATAAAAAAGAAGTTAAACTGCCTAAAATTACTATTCCTATTCTTTGTATATGTCTCATTCCTTTAGTCCAATTTATCTTTGGACAGGTGTATTATTTTTCTACGGCATTTTTGAGTTTTATTTTCATTTTTGCTTTTGTAGCCACTGTTTTATATGGCTATAATAGCCATCACTTGGCTGATAAAAATAAAATTATTCAATATATTGCGTATTTTTTTACGCTTATTGGATTGATCAGTAGTCTATTCGCCATTGCGCAATGGTTGCAAATTTCTCATCCTTATATCTTAAATTTAAGTCATAATCGACCTTATGCAAATTTAGGTCAGCCGAATCATTTGGCAACACTTTTGATGCTGAGTATTTGTAGTGTTGTGTTCTTATATGAACAGCTTAAATACAAATGTTTTATATATATCCCTATACTCTTTTTACAATTTCTTGCACTTGCTTTGACGCAATCTAGAACAACTTGGGTTGTTTTGATTGTACTGCTGTTTATATATCTATTTAAAAAAATTCGTTTCCAAAAAAGAACAACACATTATTTACTATCTTTTTTCTTCTGTTCATATGCGCTAATTTTTATATTTAATGCACAGATCGCACAATATTTTAATTTGGTTATACCTGTACCATTAGAAGATCGTATTAATGGTGGTTTTGCGCGTATTGAAATGTGGAAGCATATGTTCTATGCCATCCAACAACAACCTTGGTTTGGTTATGGATGGTATCAAACCACAATTGCTCAGCTTCAAGGTGTATTGTTGTTTAAAAATGAAGGCAATGCAACAAGTGCACATAATATAGTGATTGATCTTATTTTGTGGGTCGGCATTCCTTTAGGAATCTGTATTTGTGCATATGCTTTATATTTACTCAAAATCATATTCATTCATATACGCAGTTTGCCTGAACTTTATATGTTTATGATGG
Source organism: Acinetobacter sp. ASP199 (assembly GCF_022700675.1). NCBI lineage: Bacteria > Pseudomonadati > Pseudomonadota > Gammaproteobacteria > Moraxellales > Moraxellaceae > Acinetobacter > Acinetobacter sp. ASP199. The sequence goes on along the minus strand of NZ_CP062182.1, from coordinate 2,736,963 downwards.
TGATCTGTATATTGGTGCATGCACAACTGGAATATCCTTTATTTTATAGTTATTTTTTATTCCCTTTAGGATTCTTTCTTGGGGTCTTGTTGATTGATTGTCAGTTAAAATCAATAAAGATTAATGAAAAAATCAAGCAAATTGTTTTTTTGGTCTCTATTAGCTTATATGCTCTAATATTTAGACAATATGATCAATGGTTGACGTATCTTGGTTATGCTGCAGGTATGGAAAATACAAGTGAATCGCAAAAACAAAAATCTTTATTATTTTCGCAATTTGCAGACCGAGCTGAGTTTGTCGTTGCAAAAATTGATCAGCATTATACAAAAGATGAGTTGGGTTTATTTGAGCACTATGTTGTAAGTCAGCCGACCTACTATAATTTATTTAAACTTGCTCAAATATTTTATTATAATGATGAACGTGATAAAGCACAGTATTATTTTCAAGTATCGAATGCTTTGTATAATGAAAACGCATTATTTGAAGATATATCTAAAATTCCTACAAAGAATAGCAATGGTATAGCATCGTTATTTTCAAAAAATAGTTCTGATGTATCAGACGCCATGATGAAGTGATAACTTATGTCTAAACGTTTACGCTTTTTTATTCAACATTTATCCCTGTCATTGCTTATGGCTTTATTGTTATTGGGAGTGGTGTTTTATTTTTGGTATCCCATTCCTTTAGCTAAGGCGGTAGGTGTCACGAGTATCATTTTGATGTTATTTGTGATCGATATCATTATTGGTCCATTATTAGGTTTGTTGGTTTATAAAGAGCATAAAAAAACCTTAAAATTTGATTTAGCTGTCATCATTTTAGTTCAGATTTCAGCATTAATTTACGGTGTGTTTACCCTTGAACAGGGGAGACCAGTATGGATTGTTTATAATGTAGATCGTTTTGAGCTTGTGCGTAAAAATGAGATTATTCAGGAAAATCTGGAAAAAGCAGAACCTCAGTTTAAGCAAGTGTCTTGGTTAAAACCTCAATATGTAATGCTTAAAACTATAAACAGTGCTGAAAAACGACAAGAAGATTTATTCACTGAAGTTTTTGGTGGTGTTTCTCTAGCGCAAATGCCTGATCGTTACATAGCATTTGATAGAAACTTAATTTTAAAAAGTAAAAAAATATTACCTATTAAAAAGTTATATGAATACAATCATGACTCAATCGTAAATAATGTATTGAGTAAAACTAAAAAAGTTTCGGGCTATGTACCTTTAAAAGGATCAAAAATTGATATGACAGTACTACTCGATAGTGAGGGTAAACCCATTAAGATTGTTGATCTTCGTCCTTGGGAATAATTTTCTCTAAAATATAAAAAGCGGATTATCTTTTAATCTGCTTTTTAATTATCATATGCCCAATTCAATCCTTCCGAATTGGTTATGAAAACCATCCTTGCACTTATAGCTGCATTTCTCATCTCCCTTGCATGGCTCAGTCCTGTACACTATCGCCCGTGGGTGACTTATACGGGTGAGCTCTATGCATTTATTGCCTTAATTGCGCTTGCTGCAATCTGTCTAAAAGAAAAACTCAAAATCCCAGCAATGAGTCTGCCATTGCTGTTACTGGCCTGTATCCCTCTCATTCAATTTCTTCTTGGACAGGTTTTTTTCTTTAGTACTGCCATGATGGGCTTTATTTTTGTTTTTAGTTTTTGGCTTGCCAGTGTTTTGGGTTATAACCTTTCAACAGGAAATTATAACCGAGAAGAAACATTTCACTATCTGAGCTATGTATTTTTAGCTTCAGGTACAGTGACAGGTCTCATTGCTCTATGTCAGTGGTCGAATCTAGATGCAGTGTTGCCGGGTATGGTCAATATTAGTGGCACACAGCGCCCATTTGCCAATTTTGCTCAGCCGAATAATATGGCGACTTTTTTAGTTATGGCATTGATGAGCTGTCTTTATTTGTATGAAAAGAAAAAAATCCAGACCAAGTGGCTATTTTTATGTGCGGCAATCATTGTCGTTGGCGTGGCTTTAAGCCAGTCTCGTACTGCATGGGTGGCTGCGATCGCGATTATGTTGTATCTGGCGTTCTACCAATATAAAGGGATCATTCGCCTGAAATGGTATTACAGCACAGCGTGGTTCCTCTTTTTTATTTCCTGCATTGTCGCTTTTCCATTACTCAGTCAATTGGCGACCCAACTTATGGATGCCCAGGTGGTGCAAAGCCGTGATGTTGTCTCCCGTGCTACAGGCGATATGTCACGACTTGCCATCTGGCAGCAAATGCTGGCCGCGATTCAGGCTCAACCATGGTTTGGTTATGGCTGGTATCAAACCAGTGTTGCTTTTGTTTCAATCACTGATACAGTTCAAGGTCCGGTCTGGATTCGTAGCGCACATAATTTTATTATCGATTTCCTGATCTGGAATGGGGTAGTGATTGGTGTCCCATTCTTAGCTTATTTCGGTTACTTGGGCTATCAAATGCAGCGATGGGTGAAATCCCCGGAGTCTGTCATTGGTATATTAATGATTGGTGCCTTTGTCACTCATGCCATGTTTGAGTTCCCACAGCATTATGCCTATTTCTTGTTACCAGTAGGTTTTATTATGGGTACAGTACTGGCGCAACGTTCAGGTGTAGCTAAACAGCTTGTCATGCCATCGTGGCTGATAAAAGCCATCTTTGCAGTTGGTGTTATTTTAATTGCAGTCATTTACCGAGATTATGATACCGCTGTACCAAAACTTGGTCAGAGCATTCGCTATGAACAGCAGCCGGAAAAAATTATCAATGAAAAGCCGATCTTCTTGCTAACTGAATTTAATCATCGTATTGACTGGATCCGGGTAAATCCCTATACCAAGATGAGTCAAGATGAAATCCATCAACATGAAAAATTGGTGGTGAGTTATCCAACCAAATACAACTTGTTAAAATATATTCGTTTACTGGCTTACAATGGTTATGTTGAAGAAGCTCATCATCAGCTCTGGCGTTTAAATACCATTCAAAAAACTGAACTGAACTATGATGAAGTCATTAAAGATATGCCGAAATAGTTTCAACTCAATAAAAAAGCCATCATCATGATGGCTTTTTTATGTCTTTAAGAAATCAAAGCTGGCTTTGAATATAGTTTTCAATACTCACACTTTGAATCAGATCAAGCTGAGTCGTTGTCCAGTCTAAATATTCTTCTTCTTTTTCCAGAATTTCCTGAACCAGATCACGCGTCACATAATCCATTTGAGTTTCGGCCAAAGCCACTGCCTGCTGGATGGTTTCAATATTCTCTTTGACTTTGCGCACATCACATTGCAGAACTTCTTGAGTGTGCTGACCAATATAGAGTTTGCCTAGGTGTTGCAGGTTTGGTAAGCCTTCCAGAAATAGAATCCGCTCAATAATCTTGTCTGCATGCTTCATTTGACGAATCGATTCTTTATACTCGGCAGAACCAAGCTTTTCGATGCCCCAGTCATTAAACATGCGTGAATGCAGGAAATATTGGTTAATTGCAGTCAGGTGGTGATACAACACCTGGTTTAATTGATTAATTACATCACGATTGCCTTTCATCGTATCACTCCGTATAACTTGATGGCCCATTTATAATTATGGGTTTTTATATCAAGTTATCTTAAATCATATAGCTCGGCAATGGCGAGTAATTTATTTAAATAAGCGTAAAACCTCCACAGAGGGAAATGGAGGATATAAGCAACACGACATGAAATGTCGTTTTGCTTTAATCAAAGTCTGTTTTGTTTGAGTGTTGATAGTTAATATAAGTACATGAAAACATTGAAACTGCGTATCAAGGACAGCAAACATTGTAAGGTGCTATCTGAATTGGCATTCGAGGTGAATTGTGTCTGGAATTATGTTAATGACTTAAGTTTTAAACACCTTAAACGGAAAGGCGAATTTCTAAGTGCCTACGATATTGATAAATATACCAAAGGCACATCTAAGCTATGCAATCTACACAGCCAAACTATTCAGGCTGTAAACGAAGAATATGTTACACGTAGAAAACAGTTCAAAAAAGCCAAGTTGAAATGGCGTGTCAGCAATAAAAAATCAGCAAAACGCTCACTTGGCTGGATTCCCTTTAAAAAAGCAGCAATCAAATATGCTGATGGATACGTTCAGTACGGTAAGCATCAGTTCAAATTATGGGATAGTTATGGTTTAAGCCAGTACAAGATTAAAACTGGTTCATTTGTTGAGGATGCACGTGGTCGCTGGTATGTCTGTTTGGTTGTAGATACGCCTAAGCAAAATAAATCCACTGCAACCAAAGCAGTAGGCATTGATCTTGGCTTAAAAGATCTTGCCACCTGTTCAGATGGTACAGTCATTGGGAATCCCCAATACTATCGACAGTATGAGCAACAATTAGGTATTGCTCAACGTGCAAACAAGCAAAAACGTGTACGAGCAATAAATGCCAAGATTGCGAATTGTCGTAAAGATCATTTGCACAAAGCCAGTACCCAACTGGTAAAGGAAAATGCATTGATTGCTGTAGGTAATTTAAGTGCGGAGAAGTTAGTAAAAAACAAAATGGCGAAATCTACTTTGGATGCTGGTTTTGCAGCATTCAGAACAATGCTCAGGTATAAATGCGAGTACGCGGGGGTATTGTTTGAAGAAGTGAATGAAAGTTTCACAACCCAGACTTGTTCGTGCTGTGGTGAGATCACTGCCAGCAGTCCGAAAGGTAGGGCGGGTCTTGGAATAAGAGTATGGGAATGTGAAAACTGTTTAAGTGTCCATCAACGAGACTTAAACAGTGCAAAGAACATACTCGCGCTTGGGCATAAGCGTCTAGCAGTAGAAATCCCCCACCTAGCGAATGCGTTGGTGGTGGGAGGATGTCAATGAACTGCAAATGAAAATCGCAATCAAATACTGTCAAATGAAATCTAAAACAATAAAAACCCGCCAGAGTCGAGGGCGGGGGAGGAGTAATGATCAGAGATCATTGTTTTTATCATTATATTTATAAGGCATATATCTTCAATATGATATTTAGGCTGCCACTGCAAGACGTGCAGCGATCTGGGAAACTTCATCACTGATGATCATACGAGCTTCAGGTGCACAGCGACCACAACACGTGCCCAGGTCCAGCATGTCGCGTACTTCACGATAGCTTTCCGCCCCATTGGCAACAGCTTCTTTAATGTCTTGATCAGTAATGCCACGGCATAGACAAACATACATGTCAGATAACCACAGTGATTAAATAAGATAAGTGATATTATTGATAATTATTATCGTTTGTCAATAAAAATCATTTGAAAATGCGTTCAAAATAATTGGGGATTTAGATAAAAAAATACCACCTGAGCGGAAATCCGAGTGCTGCTCGGATTTCCGCACAAGAACGATTTATAATTTAGAATTAAATATTGCAGGCTGGGGGGGGTAGGGATTTTTATAACTTATTGATTAATAATTACTACACCATCCATTTCAACCAGTGCATCCTTAGGTAGGCTTGCTACACCCAGAGCTGCACGTGCAGGATAAGGCTGGGCAAAGTATTCACCCATAATCTGGTTCACCAGCTGGAAGTGAGAAAGGTCAGTCAGGTAAATATTGAGCTTGGCAATATCTGCCAGAGAGCCGCCAGCTGCTTCACAGACTGCTTTCAAGTTGTCAAATACACGACGAATCTGAGCCTCGATGCCTTCAACCAGTTCCATGCTGTATGGATCTAGACCAATTTGACCTGAAAGATACAAGGTATTGCCAACAAGAATCGCTTGCGAATAAGTGCCGATCGCAGCAGGGGCATTTTCAGTATGGATCACTTGGCGGGACATCAATTTCTCCTTTTATATCAACATGCATCATATTAGATCATTGCTATGAGCAAAAGCATTATCGTTTTAAATGATTAACTCGCCTTCGATGTGGCTTCTGTGATGCTGATTGGCTGGGGCAGACGGATAATTCGTGGGAAACCATAATGCATGCGTAGGTCACGAATCAGTTGGGCAATCTGCTTACGGTTGTGTACGACTACGTTGACATAAGTCTTACCCTCGTAGTTACGTACCGACTCTACCCCGGATTTGGCTTTACGGCATTCATAGATCAATTCGGAAATCTGTTCATCATCCATGGAGAGATCAATACAAAGATAAGCGGTGAAGCTAATATCCTCATTGTCTTCAGAGGTCCATTGTAATGGCATCATATTTTCCGGATGCAGATTTTGTTCGTGTAGCAAGTTATGGCAGCGAGCACGATGAACAATCAGACCACGGCGGGTTAGATGACCTTGAATAGGGTCACCCAGTACCGGATTGCAACAGTGCGCATATTTGACATCTACACCTTCTGTACCCTGAATTAAACGATTTGAGTTAGAGCCGGTCTCTGCATCCTGAGCAAAGATATGATTGGCGACCAATTGAGGTAACAAATCACCAACTGCAATTTGTTCATACAGGCTTTCCTGAGTCGGAATATGCCGCCATTGCAGGATATTATTCCAGTCGGCCTCGGTTAAATCCTGAATAGAACGATTAAATAACTTTAAAGCGCGATTTAAAGCCTGTTCACCGACCATACGCTGCTCGTCAATATCTTGATCACGCAGGATATTTTGAATAGCACGGCGGGCTTTTTGCGTATTAATAAAGCTGAGCCAGTCTGGATTGGGTGAGGCGAGTACATCAGTGATCACTTCAATGACTTGGCCACTACTTAAAGGTGTAGAAAGCGGTTTAGTGTCGCCATTGATTTTAGCACCAACTGCATGGTTACCCAGGAACAGACTGGCAGAATAGGCAAAGTCTACTACGGTTGCCCCTTGAGGTAATTCATGTAGCTGACCGTGAGGCGTATACACCCAGATTTTTTCCTGATGCAGATAATCCAGTAATTCATTAAATGTGGTCTTGGCGCAATCGCCATCCACCAAGACATTCAGATTTTGCATGGAAGCCTGAATTGCAGAACGGCAGGCTTGAGGTGCATTTTCACCCAGTACTACACCGAAACGTGCTGCTTTACGCATCAGTTCAGTTTGGATTGTCAGGGAAAGAGTGGTTTTTTCACCCTTGATACGCATACTGAGAGACTGGTTACCACCGGGTAATGGGCGGCGGATATGGTCGGCAAAGCTTAAAACCTGGAAGCTCTCTTCCAAGAGTTCGGCAAAGCGGTCACAGTCAGCAATGCTTTGCAAAATGATTTCAAAGGCATGGCTATGGGTGAGTTCCTGTAAATTAATATCATTCTTAACGAAGTGACGTAGCAACTCGATATTGTTATTTTTCTTCTTGATTCGGCCCTGGATATTATATTGATTGAGTAATTCATTCAGTTTTCTTTCCCAGATCGCCTGATATTCACAGCGTTTGGATTTGGTTTGCTGTAAGGCAGTCTGGATATTATTGTACATGTCCAGATCCAGGTTCTGGTAGCAGAGATGTTCCAGATTGTCAGCCATCTCATTCATACCGACCAAACGGGCCATGGGTACAAAAATTTCAAAAGTTTCTTTGGCAATACGTGCACGTTTATCTGGACGTAAGGCATCTAAAGTAGTCATGTTGTGATAACGGTCTGCCAGTTTCACAATAATGACACGTGGATCCTGTAAGGTGGCCTGCAGAATTTTCCGGAAAGAGGCGGCTTTATTGTATTCCTTATCACTGGATTGGCTCAGCTTAGTGACGCCATCCACCAGTTCAGCCACAGTCTTGCCGAATTTTTCAGTAATGTCGTCCTTATTGAAATCTGTATCTTCAATTACATCATGGAGTAGGGCGGCCATCAGGGTTTCAGCATCTAAACGCATATGCGCCAAAATACTGCTTACCGCAATCGGATGCAGGATATAAGGTTCGCCACTTTTACGCGTGATTCCATCATGGGCAATATCCGCATAATCACAGGCGGCAAGCACACGCTCGACTTCACTGGCACTCAAATAAGCGTCGATGATGATATTAAGCTGTTGCTTGGCTTGACTGACCTGTGGGCCTGGCATAAAACACCTTTAAAACTAAATTCTTTACGAAAATACGCGAATACTTTAATGAAAAGCAAATCGCAAAGTTTGTCAATTTATTCCGTTTATACTCACAGAAAAACCGCATAAACTTGATGACTCGACCTTATGTTATAACCGTTCTAGAAAGAATATAAAAGTCACAAAACAAAAAAAGCCTAGTTGAAAACTAGGCTTTTTATAGGAAGGATTTCTTATTGGAAAGAAAAACCGTCCAGATTCAGGTTATTTGCTGAAAGTGCAAGGTCTAGACTAGAAGTTTGATAGTCTTGATCACGTTGTTTCAGGATGTCTTTAGATACATGACCTACTGCAATTTCACGTAGAGCAACAACGGTTGGCTTGTCATTGTCCCATTCTACAGTTGGTTCAATGCCTTGACGTGCCAATTGACGCGCGCGTTTGCTTGCCACTAGTACAAGCTCAAAGCGGTTGTCTACATGGTCTAAACAATCTTCAACGGTTACGCGTGCCATAAGAATTCTCGTTTGAGTAATATTTTAACAGACTGCGAAGTATAAAAGGCTTTGCCTGTAGACTCAAGTTTTAATCACTCTTCGCTTGGAGTAATTAAGGCTTGAATCAGTTTTTCATGACGGTTGGCTTGCTGTGATAACACCAGACGATTGGCAATGATGACAGATTCCAGATCATGCAGTGCTTTATTAAAGTCATCATTGATAATGACATAATCAAAGTTTACATATTGCTGCATATCTTCTACCGCACAGCCTAAACGATGCTCAATCACTTCAACAGAGTCTGTACCACGGTTAGACAGGCGTTGACGCAAGTCAAACTGGCTTGGCGGTAAAATGAAAATTTGTTTAGATTCAGGAAATAAGCGACGGACCTGTTGTGCACCCTGCCAGTCAATCTCAAGAAGAACATCATGCCCTTTAGCCAATTGTTCTTTTACAGTAGCTTGTGCAGTACCGTAATAGTTACCAAAGACTTCAGCATATTCAATGAAACCGCCTTCATTGACCAGATTAAGGAAATCTTCTTTGGTAGAGAAGTGATAGTGAACACCATCGAGTTCGCCAGGTCGTTGACAGCGTGTCGTATGAGAAACAGAAACATGAAGATTGTTGACACGTTCAAGTAATGCTTTAACGAGGGATGTTTTGCCTGTTCCAGACGCAGCAGAAACGACAAACAAGAGACCCGACATGATATTTTTCCTGATATGATAAAATATCTTCTCTATTTTAGAGTAGAGCGGCTTTAAACTAAATAGTTGTACGTCGATTGTTTTACATTTATTTCAATTGTTGCAGTATGAATTGAGTGAGTATTGAGGATTCTATGGAAATTGTTTTAGCCAACCCGCGTGGTTTCTGTGCCGGTGTGGATCGTGCCATTGCGATCGTGAATCGGGCCTTAGAATGTTTCAATCCACCGATTTATGTGCGTCATGAAGTTGTACACAATAAATTTGTGGTAGATGACTTACGCCAGCGCGGTGCGATTTTTGTTGATGAACTAGATGAAGTGCCAGATGACAATATTGTAATTTTTAGTGCCCATGGCGTATCTAAGGCTGTTCAACAAGAAGCAGAACGCCGTGGTCTAAAGGTCTTTGATGCCACTTGCCCATTAGTGACGAAGGTACATATTGAAGTGACCAAGTATGCCCGTGAAGGCATTGAAGCGATTCTGATAGGTCATGAAGGTCACCCTGAAGTTGAAGGAACCATGGGACAATATGACCGAAAAAATGGCGGGGATATTTACCTGGTTGAAGATGAAGATGATGTTGCTGCATTAACAGTGCGTAATCCAGATAAGGTAGCATTTGTGACTCAAACCACTTTATCAATTGATGATACTGCGAAAGTGATTGACGCATTGCGTCAGAAATTTCCACTGATTCAAGGGCCACGTAAAGATGATATTTGCTATGCCACTCAAAACCGTCAGGATGCTGTACGTGATTTAGCTGATCGTTGTGATGTCGTGTTGGTAGTAGGATCTCCAAACTCATCAAATTCAAACCGCTTACGTGAACTCGCTGAGCGCATGGGTAAAGCGGCATATTTAGTGGATAATGCAGATGAGCTAAAGCAGGATTGGTTTGCAGGTAAGTCTCAAATTGGTGTAACTGCTGGAGCTTCCGCACCAGAAATCTTAATTAAACAGGTCATTCAACGTTTGCAAGATTGGGGTGCACAAGCGCCGCAGGAGTTGAAGGGGCGAGAAGAGAACATCACATTTAGCCTGCCAAAAGAATTACGTATTTCAGTTATTCAAGCCTGAAATGTAACAGGCTGATCCGCTATTTTATAATTTTAGACAGATAACTGCTTTTTGCAGTTATCTGTTTTTTTATGCCATTTATCTCTATGTGTATGGGGTTCGTAAGCTAATTAGATACTATTTTTAATGAGGTAGAGTTTTGTTACCTTGGGAAAAGTATGTAGAAAAAGAATGGATTTACGTTAATTGAGCTCATGGTAACAATTGCGATATTGGCAATTGTGGCAATGATAGCTGCTCCTTCTTTTGGGTAGATGATTGAACGTCAAAAAATAAAAAATACAGAAGATTTGATTAATGTCATTGAGCAAGCTAGAGCTAAGTCCGTTTTGAAGTAAAAGAAGTAAATTAAATTTAAACTCTACTACAACAAATACGAACTCAGTGATGAATTAGAAGGTATCTGATCCTGTCCGACTCAAGATACCCGTCAATAATCAAATAAAATTTACTACTCAAGGTCTTTTTCAGAAAAGTTTTACAGAAATAGAGTTATGTCTGAAAACCGGTGCTAGTGAATCTAAAAAAATTACTTCGGATAAATTTGGAAAAGTTGAAAAACAATAACAGGATCTTGCACATGAATAATAATCAAAAAGGTGTAGGTTTAATCGAGGTATTAGTCTCCTTACTGGTGCTGGCAATCGGTGTATTAGGTTTTGTCGTATTGCAGGCCCGAGCTGTTGAAGCTACAGGTGAAAGTGCACAGCGTATTCAAGCTATAAATATTGCAAGAGATGTGACTGAGCGTATCCGGGCAAATCGTGGTGGTTGGGCAAGTTATAAAACGCAATTGGCCTCAACTGCAAAACAAAGAGATGGTTCTGTTAATTGTACTAATACGACCAATTGTAGCGCAGCAGATTTAGCAGATTACGATGCTCGTGAATTAGAGCAATATGCCAGTTCTTTGGGGATGAATCTGGCTCTATTAGAGTGTCCAAAAACAGGAACGACAGATAGTGGACGTCACTGTTTATTTATTGCATGGAATAATACTTCAGCGACCGATAATTCGAGTGATAGTGATACGGCTTGTACTAAAGGTATTACTTATCAATCTAAATCAACCTGTTTAATCATGGAGGTTTATTAGTGAAACCTACAGGATTTACACTCATTGAATTAATAGTCAGCATTGCCCTTGGGCTTATTGTGGTTGCCACAGCTTTAATGCTGTTTTTAAGTGGTCAACGCAATATTAATTTGCAAAATGCAGCAACAACTATTCAAGAAGATCAAAATTTTGGTTTGTCTTATATTGCAAGGCAAATTCGTATGGCAAATTTGAATAGTTCTCAAGCTATTGTAAATAATACAATAGCTCAATCAGGGATTGTGTTTAGCTCAAGCAATTTAAGTAGTTTTATTTCTGGTTTTACTCACACTTATGCTTCTAGGGCTGATGCCATCAGCAGTAATGTTCAGACCCGAACGGGAAATGCGGCATTTGCAGATGCTACAAGTGATCAGCTGGTCATTCAATACCGCCCTGCTGAAAGTGGTGGATATGACTGTGAAGGGAATGTCATTAATAATAAAAATATCTATATCGTGGAACGCTATTTTGTGCGTCTCGACGCGAACACAGAGTCACATGAAACAAATAATGAATTAAAAAAATCCTTAGCTTGTGCTGCAAGTCGTTATGCCTCAGATATAAGTGCATCTACCGCATTGGCAGCTGCTGGAGCCGGTATTTATGGCAATGGTCAAATCATTTTAAAACGTGTGGATCTGTTTAAGGTGAGCTTTTTAGTGGATGCCTCAACTGCAACCACGACTAATTTAAGATATATGACTTTGGGTCAATATAATGATTTAGCAGGAATTAAACCAAGAATAGTAGCAGTGCAGTTAGGTATTATTTCTCGTTCAACACAGCCTGCAAATGATGCTGCTGTGATTGTAGCGGAGCAGCAATTTAGATTAATGGGGTTCGATGTCAAAGTAAAAACAAACCAACCTGCCAAATATGCACGAGCACCAATCATGCAAACAGTCGCATTACGTAATGCCTTGGGAGATCGTTAATGAATAAGATTGAACGAGGGTCTACATTAATCGTGGTTCTGGTTATTTTGGTAGCCATTACTATCATGGGTAGTTTAGCCATCCGTTCCAGTATCACTTCTTTAAAAGTGGTCACCATGGGGCAAGCACAACAACTTATGATGCAAAACTCAGATGCTGCGCTTTTTCAAGTCGAAAATCCGGATCGATTAGATCGAAATATGGCGATTAATGGCATGTTTGGTTATATCAAAGGTGAAGATAACATCGGTAAAGAATTGGTATTTTGTTATAGGGCATCTGAATCAGAATTTTTTAAGTTAAGCCGAGCAAGTTTAATTGCTTGGAATGGGAACACTGTAAGTAATTCAGAGCTGGGATCAGCAGGTTTCTGCCGAATTGAAGATAGTTATTTTAGTACAAATCGTAAAACGGTAATAACGCAAGTAGCGATTAAAGCGGCAGATATGACTGAAGCAGAAGCATTTGCGTATATGCAAAAAGGAACTGATCCTGATGGTTCCAAAATTGATCCGGCTCAATCGTATACTGTTCATGCAACAACAATATTTCCTGCATTAGCACCATCTACAGTGACCAATGCCTCTATCGATAATTGCTTTAAGCAACATTTTAATAGCATTCCTGCTACGAAAGTAGCTGAAGTTGATCTCGAATTAACGAATGAAAAAGCCAAGCCAGCAACAGGGGCTGGTGCTCAGAATCCAACTACTATATCAAATTTAGAATTAGCCAAAAAAACAGTCTCAGCATGTTTGTCTAACTTAGGTGTGCCAACGCATACACAAGTGGCAACTTATGCACTTTTACAGCATTTGGCAAAATAATACTGAGGGTAAGAAGTTGAATAAAATTAAAAATAGTACATTTTTTACAATCTCCGCATTCAGTGCTGCATTAGTTTGTCAGACGGCAACTACGTATGCCAGTGATATTGAAATTTACAAGGCTCCGACTACAGGTGGATCGACCTTGACGTTGATTTTAGATTTATCAAGCTCAATGCACCAAGGCAAACTTACAAGTAGTTCAACTGATCAAACGCCAGTAAATAAGGACTTTTTTGGGGGGATAAGTTGTACAGTCTTCACGCGATCAACTGGAGATACCAGCTCATTTGAGATATTTACAACATTAAATGGTGTCACAAAAAGTTTTCAGGGCAGATATTGCTTTATTGAAGATAAGCAGAAATATAAAGCAAATGGAACTGTAATAAGTGGTACGCGCGAAGGGGTTTATAAGGATATTACTTCTACCAAGGATAGAAATGCTATTTCAAATGGCTGTATTTCAAGGGGTTTTACAGAGGTAATTAGCGGCTCGACAGATATAAAGAAGGGGACTCGATACTATTGTCCGGATCGTCTGACAACATTAAAGAAAAGCTTATTTGAACTTATAGCAGGTAATTCTAAGATTATAGTACCTGTTGGTGATCCAGTTTTAACTACGGTAGGTGCGTTACCCGATACAACAACGCTTGGAATTACTACATTTAATGCAAGTATTACAGATAGAGGATTTTTTTCATTAAGCACCGATAGAGTAGCGTTATTAGAGGTTATCAAGGATCTTAGTGCTGGATCAGGGACTGCGATATCTAATGCTATGGCATCAGGAGCTCGACAACTTTCTAACTATATTGATACTGTTCAGCAAGCTTGCGCAGGGTATGGACTCTATTTCTTAACTGATGGTGAACCATATAATGATAATAGACAAACAGCTAAAGCGACTTTTGCAAGTATTGTTAAAAATAAATCAGCTCAGGATACTGTTCCCTCAATAACCTCTAGATGTTCCAATGGTACAACCATGGATAATAGTGATGATCGATTAAGATCTTGGGAATGTACAACAGAGATGGCTAGCATTTTAAATCAAGGCTATACCTTAAAAGGAGTTCAAGTTAAAACAGCTGTTGTAGGTTTTGGTAATGAGTTTAGATTTGCTGATAGTGCTGGGGATAGGATTGTTTATTTAACAACGAATCCGAATAATCCTGAAGATAGGGGACATCCTGGCACATACTATACTGATACTATCCTGGCTGGATTATTTAATGGAACCAATAATCGGGTATTACAAGCTGCAAAAGCATCAGTGCGAGGCGGAGGCGGTTGGTATAGTCCAGATAATGCACAAGAAATTACTGACAGTGTTCAAGAGTTTGTAAGATTAATTAAGGTTTCTATTCCGGCAATTACTACAGGAACTGCGACGATCCCGCAGGATAGTTTGAATGCGGTCGCAATTCAGCCATTTGCATATTTTCCACAATTTCAACCAAAACCCTCTGAAGACTACCAGCTTTGGGGAGGTAACTTAAAAAAATATAAAGTGCTTAATGCAGTGTTAAAAGATAAAGATGATGCGAATGCTTTTGGTACGGCATCAGGAACTTTAAACACCGCAGCAAAAGATCTATGGGTAAAAGGTCTGGCTACGGATTCTGAGCTGAATAATATTGGTGGAATATTAGGTAAATTAAACCTTAAAGCAACATCTGCAGTCTTTAATCGAAAAGTATTGACCAATGCTGGAACCACTCTAAGCACAGTCGATGAAACTTATATCAAAGGAGACCTTGCGTCTCGTAAATATTTACTTGGGTTGCTTGGTTACGATTTAACAGAAGCTCAACTCAATGCATTAACAGCAACGTCGAATTTAACTTCATTAAGTCCCGACAAGACGCTTAGAAATATGGGTGCTGTTATGCATTCAACACCTGTACTGCTTACACAAGCAGGTAAAGTTGAATATATAGATGAAACTGCTAATGGCATTACGACCTCAAAAATAAGTACCGCAACACGTGATGACTATTTGTTATTTGGAACTACGCAAGGTGTTCTGCATGTAGTTAAGGTGGGAGCAGAAAGTGATACTACGGCAAATTATACTGGTGGTCATGAAGTTTTTGCTTTCGTCCCACAGGAAATCCTAGCTAACCAACCAAGAGCTTTTTTAAATGAAACTGAGTCTGGTTCAAATGGTATGAATCAACTTTATTATGGTGTGGATGGACAGTGGGTTGCGCATACAGAATATGTATACAACAGTACATCAGATAAATTTCTTGTTAAAGATGGAGCTAAATTAGGTAAGCAGTGGGTCTACGGTGGCATGCGTATGGGTGGGCGTAGTTATTACGCGCTAGACCTGACTGATATGTCTAGTCCAGCTATCAAATTTAGAATTGATCCCGCAACATCCAAAGTTTATAGCCCGGCAGTAACTGCTGGTGAATATTCATATTCTCATTTGAGTAAAATGGGGGAGAGTTGGTCAAAACCAGTTATTGCTAATGTGCAGTGGCAAGGTAAACGGCGGTTAGTTATGTTTGTGGGTGGTGGATACGACCGAACAGGGGGCACAGATGGTAAAGGTTATGAAACATTTAATTATGTTCAGACCAACGGGCTCGGCGCGGGTGTATTTATGTTTGATGCCCATACTGGTGAGCCACTTTGGTCAACTTATGAGGCAATTGATTCAAGTAAGCCTTCTACGTCTCCATATAAGGGGGATGGTAACGAAATCAAATATAGTATCGTTAGCCAAATCAAAGCCATTGATCGTGAGGGTGATGGAGATGTTGATCATTTGTATTTTGGTGATTTAGGTGGGCAAGTCTTTAGGATTGATCTTAATAGTGCTCATTCACCTTTAACGATTAGTTCTACAGCTACTGAGACCCAAAAAAACGCTGCTATTAATAGTTCTAAAGCGAGCTTTGCGAAAAATATTGTGCGCTTGCTAGAGATAAAGCAGGCGAATGGCCTTAGTCCGCGTTTTTATGAGGCTCCAGGTTTTAGTATCTACCTAGGAACAAATGGTAATTTTGCGGTTGTCAGTATTGGTTCAGGAAATAGAAGTAATCCACTTCTAGGAAAACAGGATAATAGTGCATATATAGTGCCAGGAGAAACCGCTGCAACTAATTCAGCGATGATTAATGACGCTGTTTATAATTTGTTTGATGTGGATGTTGTAAAAAAAGATCCTATGACTTTTACCTTACAAGATGCAAACTTAAGTAATTTAGCTGTGGTTACTGATGAAAATAGAGAATTAGGTGTAACACCAGCTGCTACAGCAGCCGAACCTAATCCTTTACCAGCGCGTAAGCTTGATTTTACGGGGAAAAAGGGCTGGTACTATGCCTTTACATCTTCTACAGGGCGTAAAGCGGTAGAAAAAGCTCAAGGTGATGTGATAGTTATTGATCATGATTTATATGTTTCAACATTTGATGCAGAAGCTGTAGGAAGCACAGAAGCTTGTGGGGCTGGTATTTATGGCGCTAGTAAGGCACACCGTTTTTGTATGCCTTACGGACAATGTCCACATGGTGATACTGCAGCAAACAATAAACTGACCTTAGGCAATGGATTGTTAGGGATAACGCTTGGCGGAGGTACAGATGGGAATCCTAATTCAAGAAGTATTGTTGCTCCTTTAAGTAATCGAACAACATCTGCCAATAATAAAATCTTAGGAGTTATGTATAGGAGTAGTTTGAAATTAACACCACTTAGTTGGTATGAGAAGAACTAAGGGGGGGCGGATGAATAATTATAAAGGATTTACATTGATTGAACTCATAATAGTAGTTGTTATGATGGCAATCATGGCTGCTATAGCTTTACCAAGTTATCAGCATTATGTGCGTAAAGCTGATGAGTCTGCTGTTAATCAAATGATGCAGCAGATTTCAAATGAGTTGGAAAAATATAAATCACGTCAATTCACCTACGTGGGTTATAGTCTGCCGGCAGAATTAACCTATTGGCCTAAAAATAGTACTTCAGCAACAGCAAAATATATTATTACAGTGCTTGATGGCGATAATATAACTAAAAAATTAACTGATACTGGTATTACAGGCCGTAAGTGGGTGATATCTGCAAATGCAGCAAATACACAACCTAAACTCAATAGTTTGGTGATGAATAGCCTTGGTCAAAAATGTAAAAAACAGGGAAGTACAATAAGTTTAGATTGTAGTGGAGCTGATCCATGGACAGATTAAAGAATGGATTTACACTCATTGAGCTGATGGTTGTTGTGGTAATTATTGGGATTTTAGCTATGGTGGCATATCCTTCATATCAAGATTATGTGAAAAAAACTAAACGTGTAGAAGCACAATCAGAATTAAGTGAGATTGCTTCAAGATTACAGCGTTATAAAGTTGCCAATTTTCATTATAAGAAATCAAGCACAGCTGCAATTACTTTGGCAGATCTAGGTCTTACGAGTGCCACTCCAAACTCGCAAAATGGACTTTATCGTTTTTCATTGGTGTTTAATTCAAAAACAGCCCCTACTACATGGACGCTATATGCAGAACCCATATCTAGTCAAGTTGGGAATGGGGTCAATTGCATTAATGAGCTCAGTCAGCAATTTTGGTCTAAAACAGCGAGTACATCAGCTCTATGTAAAGCTGGTTTATCTTCAACATCAACATGGGACGGTCGCTAAAACCCAAAATTGTAGCCAACCAATTTTTGATCTTTCATTCAGGGCAAACTTCGCGTAAAATATTGCCCTCTATGAAAGGGGTTTGAAGTGTTCCGGTGGTCGGTACATGAATAATCCGTAAAAACTATAAGGTTCTATCATGGTTGTTATTCGTCTTGCACGCGGTGGTGCTAAAAAACGTCCATTCTATCAAATCATTGTGACTGATAGCCGTAATGCACGTGACGGTCGTTTCATCGAACGTATCGGTTTCTTCAACCCTACAGCACAAGGTAAAGCAGAAAAACTTCGTTTAGATGCTGACCGTTTTGCTCACTGGGTTTCTCAAGGTGCTCAACCTTCTGATCGTGTTGCTTCTCTAGCTGCTCAAGCTAAGAAAGCTGCAGTTGCTGCATAATTTTTAAATAAATTAGGTAGTAGCTTGCCCATGACACCAACACAGAATGTTCCCGAAGATCGTATTCAGATTGGACAGTTACGTTCAGCATATGGATTAAATGGGTGGCTCTGGGTCTATTCCAATACAGAACCTATGAGCAATATATTTGACTACCTCCCTTGGTACATTGAAACTAAAGCAGGTTGGCAAATTGTAGATGTAAAACGTTGGAAACCACATGGCAAGGGCCTGGTTGTTTCGCTGAAAGGTGTGAGTGATCGCACTGCAGCAGATGGCTTGGTGGGTGCTAATGTCTGGATCTCTAAGTCGCAACTGCCTCAAGCAGGCGTGGACGAGTATTACTGGTCTGACCTGAAAGGTCTAACTGTGTTAGGTCTGGATGAAGAAGAGCAGGAAGTCAATCTCGGTCAAATCCATGAAATGTTTGAAACAGGTGCCAATGACGTGATGGTAGTTCGCGCTACTGCTGACAGCGTCGATGGCGAAGAGCGAATGATTCCATGGCATAAAGATGTGGTACAGCGAGTTGATCTCGAAGCTGGTCGTATCTACGTAAATTGGGGCGTAGATTATTAATCCTTTAGGGATTAACGCAGCAGGAAAATGAGGAGTCTGCGGTGTTCTTTGCAGTCATTACGCTTTTTCCTGAAATGTTTGAAGCGATTACAGCCTACGGTATTAGCGGGCGCGCAGCAAAACGCGATTTAATGCAAATTCATTGTATTAATCCACGCGAATTTGCTGAAGGGAACTACAAACGGGTGGATGAACGTCCATTTGGTGGTGGTCCCGGTATGGTGATGATGGCTGAGCCATTAGCGAAAGCAATTCATCGTGCCAAAGAGCTTGCAGCGCAAGCGGGTGCAGTTCATGTTCCTGTGGTGTATATGTCACCGCAAGGAAAAACCTTAAATGAACCTGCAGTACAGGATTTCGTTAAATATGACGGACTGATCGTATTGTGTGGACGTTATGAAGGTGTCGATGAGCGTTTGATCCAGAAATATGTCGATCAGGAATGGTCGATTGGAGATTACGTGTTGTCGGGTGGTGAGCTCCCTGCGATGGTTTTATTGGACAGTATTATCCGGAGACTTCCGGGTGCAATGTCGGATGAACAATCACATGTGCAAGACTCATTTGTGGATGGTCTGTTAGACTGCCCACAATATACCAAGCCAGACCATTTTGAAGGTATGGATGTACCAGACATTTTAAAATCGGGACATCATGCCAATATTGAGAAATGGCGGTTTTTGCAGCGCTATCAGCGCACTTTGGAACGCCGACCTGAGTTGGTAGAAAAAGTTGAACTGAGCAAGCAGCAAAAGAAATGGCTAAAAGATTTGCAAAGTGGCAACAGCTAAACCTGTTGTCCAAGTATGTACTTAAGCAATGTTGTTTAAGTATTTAAAATAGGCTCTTTATGCATTGAAGCGGTCAAGCATAAAGGGAAAGTCAATCGGGCCTATGCGCTTTAGCCTCTAGTCCCAGTGGATTTCAGACCTCTTCTGACCCACATTATTGGAGATACCCCATGAGCGGTAAGCATCCTTTAGTTCAAGCTGTTGAAAATGCTCAGCTTAAACAAGACATCCCAGCTTTTGCACCAGGTGACACAGTAGTTGTCCAAGTAAAAGTAAAAGAAGGCGACCGTGAACGTCTACAGGCATTCGAAGGCGTTGTAATCGCTAAGAAAAACCGTGGTCTGAACTCTGCGTTCACAGTACGTAAAATTTCTAGCGGTGTTGGCGTTGAGCGTGTATTCCAAACTCACTCTCCAATCGTTGCTAAGATTGAAGTTAAACGTCGTGGTGACGTTCGTCGTGCTAAACTTTACTACCTACGTGAACTTTCTGGTAAAGCTGCACGTATTCGTGAAAAGTTGCCAGCTCGTAAACAAGGTTAATTTTAGCCTTGCTTTACAGCAAAAAAATGCGCCGCTTGGCGCATTTTTTTATGCCTGCTATTTTGTCTTATAAACCTTGAAGCTTAAGCCGATTGGCATGTTGGTGGTAGACATTGACAGGATCTGGTGCAAAGGTTCCTTTGAAGCCAAACATCAGGTTAATTTCATCCAAATGATTCCATGGAAAATCATCACGGATGGTTTTGCCAAATTTTGCACTACACACTGATACGATGCCATCATTGGCACCTTCTTTATAGGCAGATAATCTATTTAAGGCTTTCATGGCCACATCACTGATATCTAAAGCATTGGTTGCAGGCTGATTGCCGGTGATTGAATATAGTGCTCTTGATATTTCCCTTCACCACATTTCTTTAAAGATAGTCCCATATTAAAACGTTGGTTAAATTCGGCTGTTCCTTCAATAGACGTACTATGACCGGCTGCTAATGCGTTGTGTGGGAATGCTTGCCCATCTAGCCCTTGTGCCCACATCAGTACATTCCCAAAGGCATTAATCAACACATTCACTAGTTCAGCAGCCCCTGTGTTATTCGCCAGTTTCATGACATCAGATGCGACAATTGTACCTTGGTTGGCACCGCCTACCGTCAGTACAGATGCAATTTGCTTAGGCATCACACCAGCAGCATAACGTACAGCATGTGCACCATGGCTATGTCCAATTAAGTTTTTTTGCACCTGTAATGGCCAGAACTTCCTGAAGTTGAGCCACGTATTGCTCGCCACGTAACTCGCTTGAATTAAATGGGGACATACGTGTTGCAAAAGCCGTGGAACCATTACGTGCCAAATCAGGCAGGATTTGATACCAATAATCCATTCCTAAATTTTCTGTTCCTAAGCGGTTAAAGCCGAGGAGTCCATGTGCAAAGACAATCGGGTATTGGGTTTTTGCATAGCTTGATATGATAAATCTTGTTTCTGCTTGTTGGAGGTGAGAGGTGTTGGCTTGAACATTAAAGGTTGATGTCATGGCTAACAGCATCAATGCAATATTAAGTTTCATAAAGTTCCATTTTAATAAAACATGAAAAAGCCCTACTCATAATGACTAGGGCAGATCAATACAAATTGTTTTATAAACCTTGAAGTTTAAGTCGGTTGGCATGTTGGCGGTAGACATTGACAGGATCTGGAGCAAACAGGTTCTTCAAGCCTAGCACCATATTCACTTCATCCATGTGATTCCAGTTATAGTTATCGCGAATGGTTTTACCGAATTTGGCACTACAGCGTGATACCAGCCCATCATTGTCTTTGCCACCATCAATAAGCAAACTGGTGACTTTTAAGGCGGAATCAGGATCGAGAAGATTGGTTACTGTACCTACCCCAGTAAATGAATAATGATGAATACCGCCGTCTTTGGCCTTACCTTCACCACATGCCGTAGTCGGCATACCCAGCGGATATTGCTGATTGAATTTAGCAGATCCAGCCAGGGTTAGGCTGCTACCACCCGCCAGAGAGTCATGTGGGAAACTGTTTGGATCCAGACCTTGTGCCCAGGTAATGGCTTTAGATACCAAGTTGATACCCTCCACTAAAGGACCTTGTATAGGTGTTCCTTCTGCTTGCAGGATCAGATCTGCAACAGGGGAGCCTTTATGTGGTGCACCGACTGAAGTCAGAGAAGCAACCATTTCAGGTACTACACCTGCGACATAACGAATGGTTGGACCACCATGAGAATGACCAATCAAGTTGACTTTTTTTGCACCGGTAATCGCCAAAATTTCTTCAACTTGATGTTGGAGTTGTTCACCGCGGATTTCAGAAGAATTGAATGGTGAAACACGAGTTGCCCAGGCATTGGCACCGTTGCGCGCCAGATCTGGCAGAATCTGGTACCAGTAATCTAAGCCAAACTGATCTGTACCGATCCGAATAAAGCCCGCCATACCATGCACAAATACGATTGGGTATTTGGTTTTCGCATAGCTGGAACTGGCTTTTGCAGTGACCTGACTGGCCTGGGTAGATGCCTGAGTACTGAGGCATGTAGCTGCCAACAGTAGACCTGTCATTAATGCTCCAAATTTCATTATGTTTTCCTCACTTTTGTTATTTTAACAGGATGGTCCTCATCCTGTTCCGCAAAGTCGCCCCTATGCAGTAGGGACTCAGATTTTAAGCTTTTGTTGTTAAACCTATTATTTTTTTATAAAAAATATGTGATTTATAAACCTTGTAGTTTGAGACGGTTGGCATGCTGGCGATAGATCGCGACTGGATCTGGTGCAAACAGGCCCTTCAGGCCAAACATCATATTGGCTAGATCAGTATGATTGAGTTTATACTGGTCATTGATGACCTTGCCCATGAAAGTACTACAACGTGACACCATGCCATCATTGTCTTTACTGCCATAAGATAAGGGACCGAGCTGCATCAAAATCGTATCAATATCCAGTGCATTGGTGGCTTGGGCGACACCGGTCCATGAATAATAATGAATGCCTTTACTGTCTTTCTGTTTTAAATTTTTATTGCAGTTTTCTGTGGATGCCAATACACCATCTTTCACCACCTGCTGCGCCACTGTGGCATTAAAGGTATTTGAGCCGGTCTGGGTCAGGGATTTCATGGATGCATCAAAATCAATTTCCAGTTCAGGTTTAAACTGACCCAGTGCAATCAGGGGGCCAATAATATAATCACCTAGAATATTAAAGGCTGTACGCGTCAGGCTATTGTTTTGAATATCATCGGCGACCTTAGAACCGTGGTAAGTTCCCGCCACACCGGTAATCGAAGCAATATACTGCGGTTGGGTTGCTGCCACATACAGTACTGTTGGGCCACCATGCGAGTGACCAATTAAATTCAGTTTTGATTTGCCGGTAATGGCCAGAACATCTTCAACTTGCTGAATCAGCTGTTCACCACGATGCGCTGTCGTATTGGCCGGAGAGAGCTGCGCTGCAAAAACAGTTGAGCCATTACGTGCCATATCCGGCAGAATCTGATACCAGTAATCCAGGCCAATACTATTGGTGCCAATGCGTGACCAGCCGAGCCAGCCATGCACCATCAAGATCGGATATTTGGTCTTGGCATAGTCGGACCTGGCCTTTTCGATGACTTGTATTGCATTCGCCGTTGCCTGGGCCTGTGCAGAAAAGCCTAATCCCAGAGTTGTTGCTAAAGCTACAGTAATTAACTGTGCTGTCTTGCTGAAAGTACGCATAATCGTCCCTTTGAAATTTTATCTTTATTCAAGCAATCATTGCTTTTGTCGAGTGCTATAAGCCGACAAAGTCGGGCTTTGAAAATACAGTTTTGGCCTTCAATGGCGGAGCAAATTTTTCTTTTTAAGCAGTGGTATTTTTTCATTTCTAATATCTAAAACCATGTCATTTGAGGACAGGAATGATGAAAGGAATTTGATATTTTAAATATATGTTTTATTTACAGATGTATTTAAAATCAAAGTCTTTGAAATAGTTCAAACTTGCATGCTTTATTGGGCATAGAACTGAAATATCTAGAAACAAATAGCAATTTAAATTTTCAGGGCCTGGTGCAGAATTTTCAAAATAAAAGAGATAAAAAAGCCATCAACAGCTGATGGCTTTTGGATTTAATCAGCAAAGGGCAGTTTGCCTCCTTTGTCATGTACCTGTTCAAAGGTTTCTACCCGCAACTGTTCTTGCGGTGTATTAAAATGCTGCGCACGTAGTTCCTGAACTGCCTTTTGCTTGGCACTGTCATTCAGGCCGCTTTTCATGATGCTGTCACGCTCATTTAAATAACTGGTCACACTGGACTTCCAGCTGGCGCGCTTACTATCCATATTTTCCAGACGTTGTGTGGCTTCAGGGCCAACCAGATTTAAACGCATCTGGCGGATTTCTTCAGTCGAGCCACCACGCGCTTTAATATCTGCGGTCAGGTTACGTAGATCTTCTAATTTATTTAACTGCTCCAGATTTTCTTGCCAGTCTTCCGGTAACTGTTGAAAAAGTTCTTTTAGTTTCTGCGCTTTTTCAGCTTCGCTTAGGTTCTTATCTGCCAGTACTGCCATACGGTCCAGCGTATATTCATGATAGGTATCTTCAGTACCAAACAGTCCCTCAATTTCATAATTAGAAAAGAATCGTTTGCGCAGATTCTGGGTGCTGGTATAGATGCTACGGTAATAGGCAGGATCTTCCTGATCCAGACCGGCAGGTGGGGTTATTTCACCAAGACTTTGACGATACTGCATATAGCGATCCCACAGATCCAGAATCTGGGACAGGGCAGGCTCTTTGTAGTTCTGAGAAATATAAGTTTTAAAATCCTGCTGAATCTGTTCAATGGTTTTTTCACCGTACTGGGTAATGAAATATTCAAAACAGTTGCGGGTCTGTTCATTCACGATCAGGCGATTACTGTTATCCAGCTGCATCTGACAGTTAATTTCGGTATCCTGCTGGCTGGAGCTGGCAAAAAAAGTATTGTTCTGGGCACTGACATTCAGGGCATTTGCTTCAGGATTCAGCATTACTGCCTGAGTGCTATCTTGTTCATTCGAAGTCTGCTTTTCATCCTGAGGGGAAAGCCACAGTAACAGCGTGACCAGACACAGGATCACTAACGCAACAATGATCCATATTTTATAT
The DNA here is from genome assembly GCF_022700675.1 of Acinetobacter sp. ASP199. Classification (NCBI taxonomy): domain Bacteria; kingdom Pseudomonadati; phylum Pseudomonadota; class Gammaproteobacteria; order Moraxellales; family Moraxellaceae; genus Acinetobacter; species Acinetobacter sp. ASP199. The sequence continues at coordinate 2,712,208 of NZ_CP062182.1, read as the reverse complement.
TTCTGCATGTCCTATGCACCTTTATTTTGTTTTTCTTCAATTATTATCAACAAGTGAATCGGCTCAATATGCCATAAATACACATTGAATAGCATAGAAAAGTTGTAAAACATTGACCAGGGTTTTACCATTGCGCCAACTTAAAAATTGTCTGATTTTTTGCCATGAAATCTTCATCTCCTAAAATTCAGCGTCGTCATATCAGCGGTGTGTTCCTGTTAAATAAGCCTTTAGGCATCAGCTCAAATGCTGCACTGCAAAAAGTACGCTGGTTGTATCGTGCGCAAAAAGCTGGACATACGGGGGCGCTGGACCCATTGGCATCTGGTTTATTGCCGGTCTGTCTGGGAGAAGCGACCAAGTTTTCGCATTATCTGCTGGATTCAACCAAGCGCTATCAAACGACTATTTTTCTAGGTCATAGCACGACTACCGGTGATGTCGAGGGGGAAATCCTGCTTGAACAAGCTGTTCCTGAACTGAATGAACAGCTAATCAAGGATACGATTGCCCAATTTGTTGGTGAGATCCAGCAAGTGCCACCGATGTATTCAGCATTGAAAAAAGAAGGTCGCCCGCTGTATGAGCTGGCGCGTAAAGGCATTGAAATTGAGCGTGAAGCTCGCCCAATTACTATTTATGCCATCGAGCTTTTATCTTTTACTAACAATAGCATCACGCTGGACGTGACCTGTTCTAAAGGTACGTATATCCGGGTACTGGGTGAAGATATTGCCAAGGCATTAGGTACTTATGGTCATCTGACTTATTTGCACCGTACGCAAACGGGTCATTTTGACATTATTCCAAGTTATACCATTGAATATCTGGAAAGCCTGAACGAAGAAGAACGTGAAGCTTTATTGCTACCGGCCTATGCGCCAGTGCAGCATTTTCCACAGGTTCAAGCCCCAGAAGGCCGTGCTGAATACTTTAGCCGTGGTATGGAAAGTAATATTGACCATCCGGCAGAGCCACAAGTGCTGGTATTTGAGGGTGAGAAATGTCTGGGCCTGGCAGAAATTACTGATCGTAAGCGTCTGGTGCCGAAGCGTGTGTTAAATCTCTAGTAAATATTAAGAGAAAGTTGATATGGACATCGAGATCATCATCAGTCTGATTGGCTTTGCCTTTATGGCAGGGGCAATTGATGCCGCCGTCGGTGGTGGCGGTCTGATCCAGATTCCAGCGATTATGAGCAGCTTACCATATCTGCAGCCAGCGACCGTGTTCGGTACCAATAAGCTGGCTTCCATTTTCGGCACTGCCTCTGCAGCACTTTCCTATTTGCGACAGGTAAAATTGCCGTGGGCTTTGCTCGGCGTGGTTGCCTTATGTAGCTATATCAGTTCTTTTGCTGGCGCGGCCAGTGTCACCTTGATTCCAGTCGATATTCTCAAGCCTTTTGTGCTGGCCATGCTGATCGTGATCGCGGTCTATACTTTCATGAAAAAACAGTTCGGCCGGGTACATGTCGAGCAAAAGCTGAATAAAAAGATGCTGATTCTGGCTGCCCTAGGTAGCTTGGCAATCGGCTTTTATGACGGAATTTTTGGACCGGGCACGGGCAGTTTCTTTATCTTTTTCTTTATCCGTTATCTGAGCGTGGATTTCTTACATGCTTCAGCACTTTCGAAAATTGCCAATTTCACCACGAATCTGGCTGCACTGAGCTTCTTTATTCCAACGGGTCATGTGCTGTTTATGGTCGGTGCCATGATGGCGGCGGCGAATATTGCAGGCTCGATTGTTGGGGTGAAACTGGCCTTTAAATATGGCAGTGGTTTTATCCGGATTCTGTTTTTAATCCTGGTCAGTTTACTGATCTGCCGGATGGCCTATCAGATGTTTCTGAGTTGAAAATAGATGTAAACTATTCTCGATATTAAAGTTTTTTATACAAATTCTACTTATAAAACCTCCTGAACCCATGCCATTTCCTCTTTATGATGCAAAAAGGCATGACAAAAACAGGAGAACAATTATATGACCACCATTTTTGAAGCACTCAGGGAAAGTCATGAAATTCAGCGTGATCTCGCTGAAAAATTATTACAAACTTCCGGGGATACACCAGAACGCCGTGAGCTGTTCAAACAACTGAAAAATGAACTTTTTGCTCATGAAACGGCAGAAGACCGCTATTTCTATATTCCATTGATGATGACTGATTCTGGCCTGAGTATTACTCGTCATGCCCTCGCAGAACACCATGAAATGGATGAGATGGTGGAAGAGCTAACGGCCATGGAGCTGAGCAATCCTGGCTGGATCGCGCTGGCAAAAAAACTTTCTGAGAAGGTGCATCACCACTTAAAAGAAGAAGAACATGGCTTCTTCCAGCAGGCTGGTAAAATTCTGGGTGCAGAGCAGAAAACCGCTTTAGCTGTGCAGTATAAGAATGAATATCAGCGTTATAAAGACATGAAAAAAGATATGCTGGTCGAGAGCTAAATTTTAAATTCAAAACCAGAAATGCAAAAAGATGGCTGAATTGCCATCTTTTTTATGAGTTCTTTAAGCTGTTTTAGCCTTTCTGGCCTGACGTGCAGCACGCAATGTGACCCCGACAGAAGCTAACATAATACAGGCCAAAGCAATCCATTGTAATAAGCCGATACGTTCACCAAGCAGGACAAAACCGGTTAAAGCTGCCAGTGCAGGAGAAAGGCTGGACAGGGTGCCATAGCTCATCTTGTTCAGCTGTTTCAGGGCTTTCAGATCCAGCGCATAGGGAATCGCCGTCGCCAGAATGGCAATAGTCATGGCCTTGCCCCAATGTTGGGTATCCAGTATCGCCGCAGCATTGTTATATAACCCGAATGGCAGCAAACATAACGCAGAAATACTAATGGCAATGGTCAGGGCATGCATGCCCATATTCTGCTGCACCACACGCTGACCAAAGAAAATGTAAAAAGCCCAGCATAGACCAGCCCCTAAGGCACAGGCAGCACCCAGCAGGTCAAACTGATGATTGGCTGCTTGTCCCCATGGCACCATCAATGCGATCCCTAAAATTGCCAGAATTACCCAGATATAATCACTGCGATTTTTAATCGATAATAGCGCCAGCCCTAACGGTCCTACAAACTCCAAGCCGACAGCAATCCCTTGCGGCAGTCTACCCAGTGACATATAGAACAGGATATTCATCAGGCCTAGTGCTGCGCTGTAGCAGAGTAAATCTTTCCATTTTAGATAGGGCAGTCGGGAAATGATTTTCCAGGAACGGAACATCACACAGACAATGATTGCCGCAAAGCATAGTCTTAAAATGGTGACTGTTAGCGGATCAAGAACCGCAAATAATTGCTTAGCAAAAGAGGCACTGATTTGATATGAAGTCATGGAGAGAATCATGAACAGCACAGCGAGAAGTTGAGCATTTGGCATATCAAAGTAGATGTGGCGAGGGTGAGTGTAAATTGTAACTGAAATCAGCTAAAAAATTGAGCAAGTGGTTTGTTATAAAATAAAAATTTACTTATTACTTGAATAAGATAACAAACCCGCTTGTGGTTTAAATTTGACGTATAATCGCGCCGTGATTTTACATCACCTGAGTGCAGAGTAAAAAATCATAATAATTTGGATAACATGATGATCTTAAATAATTATCTCAAATGGCTTTTGTTGGCATTTTTGAGTGTCTTTTTAATTGCCTGTAAACCCACAGCTCAATTCAATTATCAGCCAAGTACTCCTAAAGTTGGGCAGGTGATTCAATTTGATGCGAGCAGTTCAAGTGTTTATAAAGCATCTGAAGGGAATGCAATCGCATCTTATGTTTGGGATTTCGGCAATGGAGAAAAAGCCACGGGTAAAGTGGTCAATTATACCTATAAGCAAGCTGGAGAATATAAAGTCAGTTTGACCGTGACAGATTTAGCGGATCAGGTCCATAGCACCACGCAAAAAATCAAAGTCATAGCGGCAGAAGATACGGTGAAAAAGACCGTAGAAGCGCTGGTGTTAAGCTCGAATGGTGTGCCATTAAAAGATGCAAAAGTCACTTTGCATGGTCAGCATGTCCAAACCAATGCTGAAGGCTATGTACGTTTTGATGTCATATTGCCAAAAAATACCCAGCGTGTCGTTGCACAGTTCGAGAAGAAAGGCTTTATCAATCAAGCCATCGTTTATGACGTGGAAAATTTAAATGCTATTTCTGCGCAATTATTGGTGGTGAAACAAACATTGCAAGTCAATGATATTGCACAAGCACAAATTATTCAGGCTGCGGACTTGAATGCCCAAATTCGCTTACCTGCTGAAGCATTTGTTAATGCTGATGGTAGTGTTGCTCGAGGTTTAGTCTATGTTGAATTTACACCTTGGGATATTGATTCAGAAGACTTAAATGCAATGCCTGCCAATGGTGTTGCGCGTAATGCACAAGGTCAAACCGTTGATTTGATTAGTTTAGGGATGATCAGTGCACGTTTTACCGATGTAAATGGACAAGCATTACAACTTGCGCCAGGCAAACAGGCTGTAATTCGTATGGACTTGCCTGCGTTTAGTATCAATGAGCAAGAAATTTATGCGGGCATGCAGATTCCAATGTGGCACTTTAATGAAAGCGAAGGCTTATGGGTTGAAGAAGGTGTAGGTCAGGTGATTCATTCACAAGAGTCATGGAGCGGATTTGCCGTAGAAGCAACGGTATCGCACTTTTCTACTTGGAATTGGGATTTAGAGTTTAATAATCCAAATCGTATTTTTGTGCAGTGTCAGGATGCAGGTGTTCCTGTGGCATGTCATGTCACAGCAGAAATCTTGCTGAGTGATTTTTCTCAAGTGACTAAATCACAGTATATTCCTGTAAATGGTCTGGAAATTATTAATTTACCTGAAAATGGTGAAATCTTCTGGTCTGCTAAAAACACCAACGGTACCAAGTTGGCACAAGCGTCTTCAGCAACGACTGGACAAGTGATTCTGCAATTACAAACACCGAAAACCAAAAACTTTGTGCGTTGTGAGAAAGATCAACAACCAGTGGCATGTACTGCAACAGTAAATGGCTATAACTTTGACTTACCTGTTGAGGGTGGCTATGTATCGACGTTATTGGATGAGCAGCAGTTAAATTGGACAGCCGTTACTGAAAAATATGAATCAGAAACGTCAGTCTATCGTTTAACAGGTGAAGCACAATCGAATACCTCTGATGCAGTGGTGATTCAATTGGATCAACATCAAAAACTCTTCGATAAAACAGCGTATACGCTACGTTGTGAAAATGATGATGCTGTTGGATCATGTCTGGTTGCTGTATGGGGGGATTATTACAATCCAGCTAATGGACAGTGGGATGGCTTCCGTAAAGAGCTGAGCTTGAATGTCAATCAAATGACTCTGGTATATTTACCAATTCCAGCACAAGAGACACTACAATCTTTCTGGATCAATGGTCGTAGTACGATCAGTAAAAATGGTTTAGAAAAACATGTGGACTTGTATCATTATCAAGACCAACCGGGTTATACACTCATTTTTGATTTTAAAGACGCAGAATGGTGTGACCCTTCAAAAGGTTGGGAGGATGTGGAGTGGATTGACGATCAGTTGGTGAGCACAGGCTATCCACCATGTTGGTCTTCATTGCCTCAATAAGTTTTAAGATAAAAAACCATGCTAAGGCATGGTTTTTTAGATTTAAGATTTGTTTTTTTGTGCCGTAATGGTACAGCCAATCGAGGCGCTCATAATCGTGGCAAGCGCAAGCCATTGTGTCCAAACTAAGCTTTCCCCTAAAAAGACAAAGCCTGACAGTGCAGCCACAGCAGGCTCTAGGCTCATGAGTGTGCCAAAACTCAAAGCGGTTAAATTTCTAAGTGCAATCATTTCCAGGGTAAAGGGCAGTGCACTGGCTAATACTGCCAGAGCTAAAAAGTACATCAGACTCATTGGCTCAAAAGTATGGGCTGGCATACCCGCAAAAAGAGCAATCGGCATTAAAAGACACATACCGACAAACATGCCTAAACATACGGTGTGATTACCTGACACGCCTGAAGGTTTTTGACCCGCCACAATATATAAGGCCCAACATGCGCCTGCACCTAAAGCAAAAGCAATCCCAAGTGGGTCAAGGGGTTCCGCAGCTTGATCGAATGGAAACAGTAGCACCAGTCCCAGAATTGCCAGTCCCACCCATATAAAATCAAATTTTTGTCGCGCGTAGAATAACGCCACACTTAGGGGACCAATAAACTCAAAAGAGACTGCAATACCAAGGGGCAAGCGATTAATTGCCAAGTAAAACAGCATATTCATACCCGCTAAAGCAATACCGTAGCTGATAATGGCAGACCATTTCACCTGTTTAAAATGAATCTGCCAAACTTTAAAAATCAGTGCCAAAATCAGTGAGCCTAACAGTAGGCGCATTGCAGATACGGTCAGAATTGGAAACTCAGCAAATAAATATTTGGCAAAGGAGCCGCTACTTTGCATGCTGATCATTGCAATCAGCAAAATAAGTGGTGCTTGCACCATCGGTGCAATTTTAAAATTTGGCATAGACTGAATAAGGTTTCGAGGCTATCGAAAAAGGGCAGCATACAGGAGCGGACTGTATGCTTAAACAATAAAAAAACCGCAGACCGAAGCCTGCGGTTTTTTAAAAGTTAAATTAGAATAATACGCGAACGCGGATTGTGCCTTCAACTTCATGTAGGGTATCTAGTGCTTCTGCAGATGCAGTTGCATCAACGTCCATGACTAAGTAGCCCACATCACCTTTAGTCATTAAAGACTGACCAGAAATGTTGATGCCGTGCTCAGCAAACAAGTTGTTGATTTTAGACAATACGCCTGGAATGTTTTTATGAATGTGAAGTAAACGGTGTTTACCTTCAGTCAATGGAAGTGCGATTTCTGGGAAGTTCACCGCAGACAAAGTCATACCTTTATCTGAGTAAGCAACAAATTTCTCGCCTACTTCTAAACCGATGTTTGCTTGCGCTTCGATGGTAGAACCACCTACGTGCGGTGTCAAAATCACGTTTGGAATGTTACGTAGTGGAGAAACGAATTCTTCACCGTTTGCTTTAGGCTCTTTCGGGAATACGTCCACTGCAGCGCCTGCAATGTGACCCGATTTAAGCGCATCAGCCAAGTCTTCGATCACAACACATGTACCACGTGCAGCGTTGATGAAGATTGAACCTTCTTTCATTTGAGCAAACTGTTCTTTGGTCATGAAGTTACGTGTAGACGGAACATCAGGAACATGTAAAGATACCACGTCAGCATTTGCAAGAAGTTCGCCTAAAGAACCCACTTGACGTGCATTACCTAAAGGTAATTTAGTCACTGTATCGAAGTAGATCACTTTCATACCCATGCTTTCAGCAAGCACAGAAAGTTGTGAACCGATTGAACCGTAACCTACGATACCTAAAGTTTTACCACGAGTTTCATACGAACCTACAGCTGATTTGTTCCAACCGCCTGCATGTGTATCTGTAGATTTTTCAGGTACACGACGAAGAAGAAGAATTGCTTCAGCAAGTACGAGTTCAGCAACTGAACGCGTATTTGAGTAAGGTGCGTTGAAAACTGGAATACCACGACGCATCGCAGCGTCCAAGTTCACTTGGTTGGTACCAATACAGAAACAGCCCACTGCGATGAGTTTGTTCGCAGCTTCGAAGATTTCTTCAGTCAATTGAGTACGTGAACGAATACCAATGAAGTGAGCATCTTTGATCGCTTCTTTCAGTGCTTCACCTTCAAGCGCTGTTTTACGATAGTCGATGTTGGTATAACCCGCAGCATTCAGCGTGTCGATGGCATTTTGGTGAACGCCTTCTAACAACAAGAAACGAATTTTATCTTTAGGTAGAGAAAGATGTTGGCTCATTACGGCTCCGCTACAAAGGCCAAATTTAGTCGCGGTATAATAGCACAGTAAAAGGGCGGTTATACATTTCCTTGATGACAGGAATATCAGCTATTTTTGCAAGTGATAGTAGTGAAAATGATATTTTTGGTTGAATTAAATCATCATTTTCAAAGGTGTATTATCAAAAATATCATTTTTTCAAGGAAACCCTGAAAAATAGCTTATAATATTGCGCCATGCTTTGAACCACGCCTATTTTGGTGTTTTAATCGGCATGTATTGCTTGCTTTGTATGTGTGTTTTTATGTCTAAAAAATGTGCAAACAAACGAGCAATGTCTCTCTTGTTTAATTCATGCTAGGTCTGCAAACGATGAATGCTCCAGTCGCTTTAACCCCTGAGTTATTGACCCAATTGACTGCAATTGTGGGTGAAAACCGTATTAAAACTGATGCGGACAGCCTCGAAAATTGGGGTCGTGATCATACCAAACACTTTGATCCAAACCCATCAGTTATCGTTTTTCCTTCGACAACTGAGCAAGTGCAAACCATTGTAAAACTTGCGAATCAGTTCAATGTCGCAGTAACACCATCGGGTGGTCGTACCGGTCTTTCTGCAGGTGCAGTGGCTGCGAATGGCGAGATCGTAGTCAGCATGGACAAGATGAACCAGATTCTGGAATTCTTCCCAGCTGACCGTATGGTACGCGTGCAGGCAGGTGTGGTGACTGAACAGCTTCAGAACTATGCTGAAGAACAAGGCATGTACTACCCGGTTGACTTTGCATCTGCAGGTTCATCGCAGATCGGCGGTAACATCGGTACCAATGCTGGTGGTATTAAAGTCATCAAATATGGCATGACGCGTAACTGGGTACTTGGTCTGACTGTGGTAACAGGTAAAGGTGACATCCTTCGCTTGAACAAAGGCATGATCAAAAACGCAACAGGTTATGCACTTCAACACTTATTTATCGGTGGTGAAGGTACGCTAGGACTTGTGACTGAAGCGGAAATTAAATTAGAACGCCAACCACAAGACCTTCAAGTGATGGTTTTAGGTGTACCTGACTTTGATGCCGTGATGCCTGTTCTACATGCATTCCAAGCGAAAATTGACTTAACTGCATTCGAATTTTTCGGTGAAGTGGCAATGCAGAAAGTGTTGGCAAATGGTCATGTACAACGTCCATTTGAAACTGAATGCCCATTCTATGTATTGCTTGAGTTTGAAGCGCCATTTGAGCCAATTATGGACAAGGCGATGGAAATCTTTGAGCACTGTATGGAACAAGGTTGGGTACTTGATGGCGTACTCAGCCAAAGCCTAGACCAAGTTGAAAGCTTATGGCGCTTACGTGAAGACATTTCTGAGTCAATCGCACCATTTACGCCATACAAAAATGACATTTCAGTATTAATCACACACGTTCCTGCATTTATTAAAGAAATTGATGCAATTGTGTCTGAAAACTATCCAGATTTTGAAATCTGTTGGTTCGGTCATATTGGTGACGGTAACCTGCACTTGAATATCCTGAAACCGGCTGACCTGACCAAAGATGAATTCTTTGCGAAATGCCAAGTCGTGAACAAGTACGTATTTGATACTGTGAAAAAATACGACGGTTCAATTTCTGCGGAACATGGCGTAGGTATGACCAAGAAACCTTATCTTGAATACACCCGTTCAGCTGAAGAAATCGAATACATGAAAGCCTTGAAAAAAGTGTTCGATCCAAATGGCATCATGAACCCAGGCAAACTATTCGATCTTTAATCAGAATAGATTTACAAAAGCGCATCGAAAGGTGCGCTTTTTTTATTGCTCTGTAACTGGACTTACAGAGTCTAAATAGCGTTAAGCTGAAAAGCCCGGCATAATAATTTCTGCATAATAAAGATAATCTGGGTTAAACAATATGTTACGGTTATTGGCGGTTACAATTTTAGGTCTGGGTGTGATGACATCAGGTTGTACAACCACCCAGAAAGTGATTGCAAAAGTGCAGTCTTCTTCAGATACACCTTTGGATCAGGTGCTTAAAATGAGGCCTGACCTGCGTGAAGAACTGGCAACAGTCGAGATACGTCAGTTCTTTAATCGTGTTGAGTCACCGACGGTTGGACAGGTAAAAGTGACTGAAACAGGTTTGATGGATGATTCGGTGAGATCGATTCAGATTATTTATCATTTCAGAAAAGAAGAGAAAAACTGGAAAATGCACAATACTGAAAAGCTCTATCAATGTGTACGCGGTTCAAATACCAAAACTTTCCAGAAAGCAGCTTGTCCATAATAATGTTTGATCTTTAAACAAAACTTCGTTAAAAGCGTATCTTGTTGATGCGCTTTTTTATTGTTTGGGATTCTATAAAAATGAATATTTTAATTGTTGGTAATGGTTTTGATTTGTCGCACTATTTGCCGACTAAGTATGATCATTTTATGGATGTGATGGAGGCTATTGAAAATAAAGAGTTAGGTAAACCTCTTAATGATTTAGTGACAAGTCATTTCGAAAACGTAGGTGACCTTATTGTTAAATTTTTACAACTGAAGAAAGCAATTAATCCTCAGACTTATGAAATGAATTTTGATGAACTTTTTAGTCAGTGTCGAGATAGGGATTTTATTACGAAAACAAAGCAAATCTACGTGACAGATAATATTAAGTTATCCTTTGAAAAAATCATAGAAATCAAATTTCTATTAAAAAATAATCCTTGGTATCAATATTTTAAGAACCACGTAAAAGAAGTAAAAACGTGGATTGATTTTGAGCAAAAGATCGAAGAAGTTATTCTCTCTACTAGTCAATGCTGCTCTGATATATTGAATATTCATGATAATAGTAAAATATATTATTATTTTGAGAACTCAAAAGATGAAGAGTTGAAAATAAGTAAAAAGAACTTAAATATTTTAAACTTTTTTGAATTTGTTAAACCTGAAAGATATGAAACTACTCGAATGAGACCGATAGCTGGATATGGCTCAGATACTTCAATGTCAAAAAGTTATTCGGATAGATTAAATATTAACCCTGAATATTGTTATGGTGGGAAAATTATTAATGGTTTCAATCCTTTACTTTTTTTAGATAAATTGCACAGTCAATTAGAAGAATTTATAGAAATATTTAATTTATATTTGAAATTAATTATTAGTAATCTGCAAACGACTTCTAAATTCCTGATTCAATCCGAAGATTGGGTATCTCCAGATAAAATCTATTCTTTTAATTATACAAATACTTTTCAAAGATTATATGACAACATCCCAATAGACTATTTGCACGGTTCATATGGTGAAGAGCAAAATATAGTTTTGGGGGTTTCAGAATTAGAAGATGAATCGTTGAAAAAATTAAAAGTATATGGTTTCACTAAATATCATCAAAAGCTTTTTAAGGATACGGATTATTTATTTTTAGATGAATACAAAAGGAAAGTTGAAGAAAATTTATATCTTTTAAAAGCTCATGAAGCTACAGAATATGATACGGCTCATAGTAAGCAAAAAAATAGAGAGAGATGGGTCAAAAAAGGGTTATTGGATCTAAATATAGTTATTTGGGGGCATTCTCTTGATTACTCTGATAAAGAATATATTATTGATTTATTTAGTTTAAATGATGAAATAGATAGGAATATTCGAGTAGTTGTTTACTATTTTGATAAATCAGCCAAGTTTTCACTTCTTAATAACTTATTAGCTATTTTAGATAAAGATAAGGTTGAACAATGGATGAAAAATGGCTGGCTTAAATTTGAAAAGAACCCAGAGATTCATTTCGGTGCTCAAGAAGAAGTTGATCAAGAAAAAGAAGCATCCTAAATCTGCAACACACAAACTCGTTTAGCCTATCGAATAAAAAATTTTGCTAGGCTAATCTTTTAATATCTAAAACAAATACGCAGAAAAAATGAAAACACTCGCTTTTATTCATCGTAATGATACACGTTCTGCTGTGGGTGATTTTTCACCTGTGTTATCGGTATTTTCCCATTATGAATTTGGGAATACCATTTCACCATTTTTATTGCTTGATCATTTAGGGCCGGGCGTTTTAAAACCATCACTACGCCAAAAAGGGGTAAGTGAACATCCGCATCGTGGTTTTGAAACTGTGACCATTATGTTTAAGGGTGAATTGGAACATCGTGACTCAAGTGGTGGCGGCGGAATGATTGGCGCAGGCGATGTGCAGTGGATGACAGCCGCATCAGGCATTATGCATAAAGAAGTGTTTAGCAAAGCCTTTTCAGAAACAGGCGGTGCATTTGAAATGCTGCAATTGTGGGTCAATTTACCTGCCAAAGACAAAATGAATCCACCCAAATATCAAAATCTAAGCGCAGATCAGATTCCAAAAATTACATTGGAAAATGATGCGGGTTCTGTACGTGTGATTGCAGGGGAGTTTGCAGGGCAACAAGGACCTGCACAGGTGCATTCGCCGATGCAAGTCTATGATGTCTATGTCAAACACGGGCAGACGATTGATTTACCTGCACAATCAGGTGAAACCACAATACTGTATATCCGTACAGGTCAGCTACAGATAGCAGGTTCGGATGAGGTATGTGTTGATCATGATATGGTGATGTTGTCGAATTTAGGTGAAGGTGTACGACTGACGGCACAGCAAGATTGCGCTTTTTTATATTTAAGTGCGCGGCCACTGAATGAACCTCTCAATGGTCATGGACCATTTGTGATGAATACCTATGATGAAATTTTACAGGCTTTTGATGATATTAAGACAGGAAACTTTATTCGTCATCCAACCAGTGAAATGCATGTACCCTAATCGCTACACAGATTTTGAAATTTAACTCTGTTAGACTGCACGCCTGAAATCAAGATAAAGAAAAATGAATCATCACCTTGATGATTGATATTGAGCTTATGCAAAATATTCAAACGACAAAACTCAATCGTGCCACCATTATGTTCCCATTGGCGCTGGTGCTGTTTGAGTTCTCCGTCTATATCGGCAATGACCTGGTACAACCAGCTATGCTCGCCATTACCAGAGACTTTGGTGTGAGCAGTACCTGGGCGCCGTCGTCCATGTCTTTCTATTTATTGGGTGGGGCATTTATTGCGGCCGTGCTTGGGCCTTTATCAGATCGACTTGGTCGTAAAACCGTATTACTCGGCGGTGTAGCTTTCTTTGTTCTGACTTGTCTGGCAATTTTGTTTACGCCGAATATTGAAAGCTTTATTGCACTGCGCTTTTTGCAAGGCTTTGGCCTGTCCGTGATTGGTGCAGTAGGCTATGCCGCAATTCAGGAAACCTTTGAAGAACGTGATGCCATTAAAGTCATGGCACTCATGGCAAATGTATCCTTACTCGCACCGTTGTTGGGGCCTGTGCTCGGTGCCTTTATGATTGAGCATGTATCCTGGCATTGGGGTTTTATCGGCATTGCCTTCCTGGCTTTTCTGAGCTGGTTTGGTCTTAAAGCTAAAATGCCTGATCCTCAAATCAGTCGGGTTAAACAGCCACTGAGTTATGTCTGGGATGACTTCAAAGAAGTCCTGAAAAATAAGCGCTTTGTGACGCTAACCATGTCATTGCCCACCATCTGCATGCCTTTAATGCTGTGGATTGCATTGTCCCCAGTGATGCTGGTCGAGCATTTGGGTCTGACCAGTATGCAGTATGGTTTAGCACAGATTCCAGTTTTGGGTGGGCTGATTGCAGGTAATCTGGTCTTGCTGAAAATCATCGATAAAATGCCATTAGGTCACACCATCATGCGTGCCGTACCGATGATGTTTGTCGGGACATTGGTCATTGTCGCGGGGCTGTTTATTCCAAAATATTTTGTGCATTGCCTGATTCTTGGCATGACGCTGATCAGTTTCGGCGAAGGCTTGAGTTTCTCGGTGATTTACCGTTTTGCTTTGATGTCTTCTGAAGTATCTAAGGGCACTGTAGCAGCTGCATTATCTGTACTGATGATGCTGAGTTTCTTTGCTGTGATTGAACTGGTGCGGGTGATTTATGAAGCCTATGATATTTGGGGCTATAGTATTTCTTGTGCCTTGCTCATTGCACTGTGGTTTGGTATTCCAAGGACTTGTTTAAAAACACTGATGGCAGAAAGAAAGGAAAGAGGGGAGTTTTGAGTCCTTATTGATGAAATTTATAAATTGTTGAAATCACATATTCAATATTCGAGTTCCCTCTCTTTTAGGAGAGGGTTAGGGTGAGGTATTTTAATTAAGTACCCTCTCTCTAGCTCTTACTTGCACTTCGCTTTAAAGCAGTGCTTTAAATCTCGCTCAAGGAGAGTGGATTTCCTTTGTAGATCTAATAATGATTAGAATCCAAAAATCAGGCCTCAGCTGGCTGCTCCAGCTTTTTTAATTTCATATCAAAGATAAATGGCCCAAATGGCAGAATTGAAGCGATCAGGCCCATAATAAACATACTGAGTGACCATTTCTGTTTTTCACATACCGCAAACAGCACTACCAGAAAAAGAATAAATAACACGCCATGCCCCATGCCGACATATTTCACCAAAACAGGATTGTCCATCATGTACTTCACCGGCATGGCAATAAATAACAACAGCAGGAAAGAAATACCTTCAATCAGGCCAATAAGGCGTAGGGTTTTGATGTTCATAAGCAAGTCAGAATATTTGGAAACTCTACGAGTGTAGCCGATATAAGTATCAGAATAAATAGGCTTTATAACTATAAGTAATTGTATTTAAAATAAATAATTCAGAGTTGTATGGTTGGTTTTAGCTATATTTTTATATTGGTAAAATGATCTGTATGATTTATAAGATATAAAAAAGCACCTCCGGGAAGGTGCTTCACTGTCGTGGATAACTTAGATCACGCCACAGGCAATACGGTCACCGCCACCGCCAAGTGGTTTAGGTGAATCAGAATAGTTGTCGCCACCGGCATGAACCATGATGGCACGGCCTTGAACATCAGCCAGTTTTAAACGTGGTGCAACCACAGTCACTTTCGCAGTCCCATCCGCTGCTACTTTCAGCGCTGGCAAGTCACCGAGGTGACCCGTCATTGGCGTACCGTGATTCGGTGCCTGATTGGTATTCAGGTGACCGCCCGCAGCCAGTGCAGCACCCATTTTACCGTCTTTTTCAGCAGGGGAACATGAACCATTTTCATGGATATGGAAACCACGTTCACCCGCAGGCAAGCTGCTTAAATTGGTACGAATCACCAGACCCGCCGGACTATCAGCCAGGTAAACCATACCAATTGACTGCCCCACACCTTGCGGAGATACGGCATTGATCGTAACCGCTTTCATATTGTCCATATTTGGTTGGGTAGACGAGGTAGCACAACCAGTGAACAGGGCAGCACTGATCATACCCAGCGCAGATAACTTGAATATTGACGACTTAAACAATGAAGACATGATATAGCATCCCATACTTATTTTGATTTTGTGTCCTCATTGAAACAGACAATTTTTGGCAATTCTATATGGATTAAGCACTTAAATGTTTTAGCTTTGTAATTCTGTGTAGACGCTGCCAACACCATTTAGAGTGGTGATGTTGGCGGCGGATCTTTCTTCTCTTCTTCGAGATCGTAGGCCATTGTGGCTTTCGGCATCATCAGCGGTTCATGCTGACCATTTTCATGCAGCCATTCACGCCAGATTGCCAGTAGTACAGCCAGAATCACCGGACCGATAAATACGCCAATCAGGCCGAAGCTGGCAATACCGCCAAGTACACCAAACATGATCAGCAGGAATGGAATCTGGGTTGCGCCGGAAATCACCAATGGACGAATCACATTATCAGCAGTGCTGACGATACAGATGCCCCATGCCATCACGCCAATCGCTTCAATGGTTTGACCTTGTGAAAATAGCCAGAGGGATACGGCGCCATACGCCATAGGTGGGCCAAAGGGAATCAGGGCAAAAATAAAGGTGATGATGGTCAGGACCATCGGGTTCGGCACACCCGCGACAAAGTAACTTACGCCTGCAAGTAGGGCCTGTGCAATTGCAGTCAGGCCAACACCATAGACTACGGCACGCGTGGTATCAGAAATGGTATCCAGATAGTGATGCACACGTGGACCAATCACTTTTTCTAAGGCTTTGCTGACCTGTTTCAGAATGATTTCGCCATCACGGTAGAAGAAGAATAGAGACAGCATTGCAAAACCTAATTTAATCAGGTTTTTGCTGATTTCATTAAATAGCACTTTACCGTAATTGAGATGTCCCTGAATCCAGATTGAAATATTCTGGACAATGCTGTTCGGGTCGTTATTGATCTCACGTAAGGTACGGGAAATTTCCTTACCGACAAGGGGCAGATCACGAATAAAGTTAGGAACATTCAGATGACCAGAAAAGACCTGTTTCTGTAATTCGTAATACAGGCTACGACCTTCATGTTGCAGCAGGAAGATGGCAAATGTCAGTGGAATACCGACCACCAGCGTCACCATAACCATCATGATAATTGCACTCAGGTTCGGTCTAGAACCCACAGAACGTTTGATAGATTGATACAGCGGCCAGGTCATATAGGCAATAATGGCTGCCCAAACTACAGGTACAATAAAGTATTTGAGTACATTAAAACTCAAATAAAGCAGGATAAAAAATAATCCAAACAATAAAACTTTTTGTAATGTAGGCGCGTATTGTTGCACTGAATTCAATGACTCATTCCTTAGGTCTGTCAGGCATATTAACTGAAAAAAAGCCGAGCGCAAACGCACACTAACAAAGTTATACGGATTCTTTTCTTACAAAGAAAGATATTGTGCGCTATCAGTTTAGAACCACTGGGTTGGATCATCAATAATGGCATTTAATACAGGTTGCCATTGCGCCTGCATTTCCCGGTACATTTTTTGTGGTTTATCGAAAATTGACAGGCCTTCCATTGCCAGACGTCCATACGGTGCACGTTCAGAAATCCAGGCCACCGGCTGCTGTTCAATCCGGTCAAAGAACTGCTGAATTTCCTGATTAGACGCTGCATTCGGCCTGTTACGATTTGCCAGGAGCAGAATCTGGACTTTACCTTTACGAATCCGCTTGATCTCCTGAAGATGTTTCAGAAAGCGGCGGGTCGAGTCGATATCAAAAAACGAAGGCTGTAAAGGAATGATGATGGCATGTGCTTCACTGACCAGTTGCTCGGCATGCTCACCATTTAAGGCACCCGGCGCATCGATAATCAGGTATTCGATTTTCTTAGGCACATCGCCAATAGATTTGCTACTACGCCAGTCCAGACTCTGGATCGGGGCGGCATCTTCGGGACGATGTTTGAGCCATTGCAGCGCAGATTTCTGGTTATCGGCATCAGCAAGCGCAACCTTGTAGCCTTTTTGCGCCAGAGCCGATGCCAGATTGATGGCAGTCATTGTCTTGCCGCAACCGCCTTTCTGATTTGCAACTAAAATCGTTTTCATGAGTCGAGATGATTTATTTATGTACACTGCTAGCATATCATTCTTTTCAGAACGGCAGAGGGTGGAAAACCTCGACTTCAGTCGAATCTCCCCATAACTTAAGTGAAAATTAAGGAAGATTGAATGTCCATATGGATGGCGATGTTAATAGGAGCGTGTATCGGGATTGTGCTGACCACGCTGATTCTGGGACAGAGCCGTAATGGCCGAATCAAGGCAGAATATGAGCAGTACATTGCCGAGCTGGAACTGGAACATCAACAGGCCCTGACCGCAGCCCAGAAGCGTAGCGTGAATACCAGCCGGGCTGTACTTAAGGGGAAAATGGCTGAGCAGCTGGCACCGATTATGCCTGAGTTTCAGTATTTACCCAGCGATGCCAAGTTCCTGGGCGATCCGGTAGATTATGTGGTCTTTGATGGTTATACCGACTTTCGTGATGGCGATGGTCTGGCCGAAGATATTGAAGTAGTACTAATTGATATCAAGAGTGGGGGTGCTCGACTGACCAAAGGGCAACAGGCAATTGCCCGGGCGATACAGGAAGGACGGGTACGCTTTGAAACCATCCGCATCGATTTTGAAGAATTCGAAGACTAGGAAAATATCATATGGATAAGTTACTGATCGCAGCAGCACTATTCGCGCTTGGGATCTGGGTCTGGTCAGAGTATTTTCGCGCCATCCCGCATCTAGAAGAAAGTGGCGTACTTAAGAATTTCAAGGTAGAAGCGGTGCAGCCTGTTTCAGCAAGGTATACAGTGCTGGAGAAATCCTTTATTAAACCGAACCGACGGGTCTTGCATCAGGCTAGTCCCTTTGTGGGCAGTTTTAATGATCTGGCCTATGTCAGCAATATTGATATCTTGCTTGCGACTCAGCCTTTGCCCACTATGCAGGCCGAACTGCAGCTTGATAAGCCGAAACGCTGTTTCCAGATTGAAGGTATGACCAATACAGCGCAGCAGGAAGCAATTAAAGCCCATGTGCAGCATTTCAGCCTGATTGCCGCCAATGAAAATATCGCCAATCAGATTCGCCGTCTGAAATCAGGACAGCAGGTTCATCTTCAGGGTGACATTGTCACTGTACATTCGGGTACTACAGGCCAAGATTTTCAGGCAGGGATCGGGTCGAAACATCGCGCCCAATGCCAGTTGCTTAAAGTGAATGCTGTTCAGGTCGATTGATTTTATTCAATGCCTGAAACAGGCTTGCGTGCCCGAGCCAGCAACATCCGCTGTCCAATACTAGGAATACCCGCGGCATCGACATATTTCACTTCATCCAGTTCAAAACCGGCTTCAAGTAAAGCAGTTTCAATATCCCGATCAAGATGACAGCCATCCGCGACTTTTTTCTGAATCGGGGTCAATAAATGCTGTAAACGCTGCACGTTCAGATTCTGGCGGTTCAGTACATGTTCGACTACATGCAAAGTTCCACCCGGAATCAATACCCGGTAAATTTCTTTCAGGCTTTGATGCAGATCGGGAATGCTGCAGAGAGTCCAGGTCGACACCACATTTTCCAGCTCATCACTATCAAAAGGTAATGCTTCAGCACTGGCAAGAATGTGCTCAACCACAAAAGGCGCCGTCTGAATCCGTTCCTGGCCTAATTTAAAAATTTCGGGACTAGGTTCTAAAGCATAGACGGTATGGACGCCTTGATAGAAGGGTAGGTTCAGCCCACTACCGAAGCCGATTTCTAGAACTTCACCCGAAACCCCAAGCAGGAGTTCACGGCGCAGATCCATGAGTGATGCAGTTTGCATGACCTGATTCAGCAGGTGTGGAAAAATGTGTTTTTGATAAAATTTATACAGCATGATTTTAAGTTCAATTTATTGCTGGATTGCGCTTAGCTTAACCGAAAAAGTCCCGCTAAATATAATTTTTAGTAGCACTCATTCATAGCACATTGTTACCAATTTCAACTATTTCCTTCATAAGTTCGCGCTAAGATAATCGGTAAACAGATAAATTGAGATGGTTGGAATAAAAGCAAGATGAGGTTGAAAAGCATGAAGCATATTGCCCTGTGTTTGGGCCTGATGTTACCGGTGCTGTCCCAGGCATCTATAGAACATAATATTGCCAAAGGCTTGCCACCCGTGGCAAAAGGCCAGTCAATTTCGGTATTGCAGCCATTTAAAGGTGATTTCCGGATTTTGGGTTCAAAAATTTATAATAATGATCCGCAAGCCAAGTTTTCCCCGATTGATTATGCCGTAAGTTGGGGACTGTTTGCTGAACCGGAAATTGCCCGTCATATCAGGGTCAATCAGTATGACCGCTACCTGAACTGGAAAATGGATCGTATTCCAGTGCCTAAAGCACAAGCCATGCAGATGGTATCCAATATGCATATCATTCCTGCCAATCCGCAGATTGCCAAAGCCATTAAACAGGTCAAACGTGGTGATCTGGTCCGCTTGAAAGGCGAGCTGGTTGAAGTGCGAGATAAAGATCTGGTGTGGACCTCATCGTTAACGCCGACCGATACAGGTGATGGCGCCTGTGAAGTGTTTCGTGTCGACTCGATTCAATGGATTGAAAAGGTACAGCGTAGCTAGTTGTAGCAGTTCCTTAATCATTTATTTTAAAAAAGAAAACCGCTCAAAGAGCGGTTTTTTATGGCTTGATTCAGCATTTATTTAGCAGCTAGTGCTTCACCTTCAAACTGAATGCCATCCCAGCCATTGATCATGAACTGGCGGATATTCTGGTGATCGGTCGCTTCAGGCGTTGCCAGTACTGCGGCATAGTGTTCAGCAAACAGACTTAAGGTTTGTGCCTGATCCAGACCATTCAGTTTTGCAAAAGAGAATACTTTGGCACTGCCCTGATTTTCAGTGGCTGCATTGGCTTGTTGACCATTTTTAAAAGCTGTTGGTGTGTGCTGATAGCGTGCATCAATGAATGCGATGACATCAGAAAATTTTGCTTCGCCAGCAGCCAATTGGGCCAGTAATTCCTGAGCCATGGGGTTTCCCTCTAGAACTTAAATAAATATGAATGGCGTCGAATATACCAATTTTTTGGCAAAGATCCATGTTCATTGTGCAATTTTAGGTGCATGATGTTATTCATTATTCTCGCCTAGTATCAAGGCTAGTGATGGATTCAGGATTAAAGGATAATGG
The DNA here is from genome assembly GCF_022700675.1 of Acinetobacter sp. ASP199. NCBI lineage: Bacteria > Pseudomonadati > Pseudomonadota > Gammaproteobacteria > Moraxellales > Moraxellaceae > Acinetobacter > Acinetobacter sp. ASP199. Next base: position 2,691,740 of record NZ_CP062182.1, on the reverse strand, counting down.
AGAGGACATGAACTGGCTTTTGGTGGCAATGGGCGGTGCAATCGGGGCAACACTGCGTTATGCAACAGGTATGCTGATTTTCAAGCCGCAAATGCTATTTCCCTGGCCGACCTGGTGGATCAATATCATCGGTTGCCTCTGTGCCGGAATTTTCTTTGCCTTTAGCCAGAAATATAGCTTTTTACAGAATGAAGCACGGCTGTTATTCATGGTTGGGATCCTGGGTGGCTTTACCACCTTTTCCAGTTTTGGTCTGGAAACTTTTCAGCTGCTTAAACAGGGGGCAGCAACCATTGCGCTGAGCTATGTTGTATCCAGTGTGATTGTCGGTGTGCTGATGCTGGGGATCGGTTTCTACCTGACTCAGCTGGCTTTAGCGCAGGCATAAAAAAGTCAGGAAACTAGGGAGATTTCCTGACAATAGAGGATTGAAAAGAGACGTTTCAGCTTTAGCCGCGTTTAAAACGTGCAAAACGTTTGTTGAAGCTTGCTACGCGGCCTTCATTACTGGTTTGACGCTGTTCACCGGTATAGAAGGGATGAGACGCACTTGAAATATCCAGAGTGACATAAGGGTAAGTCTTGCCTTCATATTCACGGGTCTGGCTTGAATTCATGGTGCTGCCAATAACAAAATAAACATCGGCATTGGTGTCATGAAATAACACTTCACGATACTCTGGATGGATATCTGGACGCATGTTTTTCACCGTGCTTGAATAATAATGATGAGATTAATTGTTATGTTATAATATAACAATATTATTTTCAATATAGGTCTGGTAATGATGTGTAACCGGACATTATTCTTATTCCAGCTTAGGTACGTTTTGGTACCAGCTCTTCAAAGACGTCGCTGAGGTCATCTTTGACTTTCAGGTGAATCAGGTTCCAGTATTGTCCGGAAATGGTCCGGTTTACCATCAACGTATCTGGAGAAGGTTTGAATACATCCCAATACTTTAAGGATGGTTTGATCAGCTCTACACCGTCATGGTGCGCCGAGTTTTTCTCAAAATCATAATAGCCATTCAGTGGACGTAACAGTACTTCCAGCCACTGTTCATACAGTTCCTGAGGGAATTTCCCCAGTTCTGTCAGCGATTTAAGCGAGTCTAACTGCTGCTCAATCATTGGAATATTCTGTTCTCGGGCGGCATGCACCAATTCTCTAAAATGACCAATCACTTCAGAAGATAAAGTTTTTACACCACCAAAATCGTAAATGATGACCGTACCATCTTCACGGAAGGCGAAATTACCCGGATGCGGGTCACAGTGAAAACGACGCAGATAGAAAATTTCCTGCCCAATGGCACGGAACAGGCGACGGCCCAGATCATTGCGGATTTCTACCGGCCAGGTACTGGCAGTTTCAATGCTTTCGCCATGTTCCAGACTTAAGGTCAGAATATGCCGTGACGAATAATCCGGATAGACTTGGGGAATCACAATCTTGCTGTCCAGTGTTTCGTGGAAAGCACGAGCGACCTCTAAATTTTGCGCTTCGATTTCATAGTTCAGCTCATCGTCCAGACTGTGTTGAATTTCCTTAAACAGCTGATCTTGCAGTTTACGGTCAACTTTTAATACTCCCATCAGACGTAGCGCCAGACGGACCTGTTTCAGGTCGCTTTCACAGGCTTCTTCCACACCCGGATATTGCACCTTTACTACCACTTGCTGACCATTCGGCAAGGTTGCTTTATGCACCTGACCAATCGAGGCAGCAGCAAAAGGTTTAGGTTCAAAATCCTGGAAAATCTGTTCTAGCGGTTTGCCAAGCTCTTGTTCAACCTGTGCTTTAATCACGTTAAATGGCATGGCTGGCGCCTGACGTTGCAGCTTGGAAATGGCACGTGCGACTTCAGGCGGGAAAATATCTTTGTATTGAGACGCGATCTGGCCAACTTTCATCACCGCACCTTTCATTTCCCCAAGGGTGTCGGCAATCTGTAAGCCAATATCCTGAAAAAGTTTGCTGCGCGCTGCATTTTTCTGCTCTTCGTCGGCAGTTAAATTTTTAATAGAATTTGATAATGTTTTGCTGGCGATACTTGCTGTCATACCGGCAAGTTTCATAAAGCGACGACCGGGTGTGCTAGCCGTTTTTGCCATGCGGAATTCCTCAAAATCATCTTTTTAATGCTGCCTTTGATCATAGGCGACAAAGGCGTAAATGCCTACAACTAATTGTAGAGGTTGTGTTGCCAGGTCAATTTCATGCTTCACAATTTCTTCAATAATCTTCCAAAAATTGTGCCAATACAGCTTTGATTTCATCATTTAGATTAATCAGGTTGAGTATTCATTTTGATTTTTTACTTGTTTATGGGATTAGAATAATCAGCATAATTTAAGCTAAGACTATTCGATGAAAATTTATCGTTATTTTACCGGCAAGGATGATGTGCATTTTTGTGCCCGTGTGACCAAGGCATTAAATGAAGGCTATGAACTGTATGGTTCACCTACCATGACTTTTAATGGTACGGAAGTGATTGTAGGGCAGGTTGTGATCAAAGAAGTCGCAGATGAATCTGAGATTCCACAAGGTTTAAAAGCCGCTTTAGAAACGAATTAAAGTTGTGAATTATCACGGCTTCAATTTTACATTCGTATTTTTATCTCCATGTATAGACGGTCGTTACTATTGATGAGGCATGAGGTACTCAAAATATATTTTGAGAACGCAAGGTAAAAGCCCGTTCATTGATTGGATGCTATATCCTGAGGACGTTGTAAGCATTGGCGTGGTGCAAGATGACTGATCAACGGCGACCTCCATGTCGCCTGATAGCTAATTTAATATGGGATTGAAAATTCATCCTTTTTTAAATACTTTTTAAATCTGCTGAATCAAACGTTTATTGTTGCCATAGAGACGCATCAGTAGCAACACACAGGCCACACTCAGACCGACAATCAGACCCACCCAGACACCGGCCGCACGCATATCCGTAAATCTGGATAGATAGACACCGACCGGGAAGGCAATCACCCAATAGGCAATCATGGTGATCCACATCGGGCCTTTGGTATCCTGCATACCACGTAAGCAGCCTGCGGCGCTAATTTGCCAGCCATCCATCAGCTGATAGGCAATGGCAAACAGCACCAGATAGACCGCGATCTGGGCGACCTGCATTTCTGAGGTATACAGTGCCACAATCTCATGCTTAAAGAACCACAGTAGCAGCATAGTCAATATGGCAAGCACAGTGGCAGTGGCTAAACCGAGCCATTGTACCTTACGCATTGCGACCCAGTTTTTCTCGCCATAATAGGTTCCGACACGAATCGTTAGGGCAATCGCTAAAGACATTGGAATCATAAATAGCTGTGAGGTAATGGAGATCGCAATCTGATGTGCCGCGACAATAGTTTCACCCAACGGGCTAAGGACAATTGCCGCCGTACTGAAAATGCTGACTTCAAAGAAAATCGCTAAACCAATTGGTAGGCCTAACTTGAGAATACGCTTGAGCCAGTAAGTATTAATTTTTTCCCAGTGAGTAAAGGGTTGGGTTGCCTGATAGGCCTTATTTTTTAGAATATAGGTCGCGAGTGTAATCAGCATCAGCCATTGCAGAATCGCTGTAGCAAAACCACAACCCGCACTGCCTAACGCGGGAATTGGACCGAAACCATACATAAAAATAAAGTTTAGCGGAATCAATGCCAGTAGGGCCAATAAACTGATTGCTGTGACTGGGCGTGGATAACCGATTGCCTCAGAATAGCCGCGCAATGCTGCATACATGGTCACGGCTGGCATACCAAAACCAATCGCATGCAGGAACAAGCCAGCCTTAGGTTGCAAGTTTTCCGGTACGCCAAGTAAAGGTAGGGTCAAAGGCAAAATTTGCAAAACCAGACCCGCGATTACGCCGAGTACTAAAGCAACCCAAAGGGACTGACGGGCAATGGTTGAGATTTTCTCTGGGGTACGAGCGCCGTAGGCTTCAGCCACTAAAGGGGTGGTGGCAATCATGATGCCACTAAACAGCAACATCACCGGAATCCATAAGCCGACCCCGACTGCAATGGCTGCCAGATCAGTTGCAGACAGATGCCCGGCCATAATGGTATCAATCAGACCAAGACCGGCCTGAGAAAACTGGGTGACCAAAATCGGTAACATTAAAGTGAACAGGCGTTTTAATTCAAAGCTTAGGGTTGTAGCTGACGAAACATTCGACACAAAAAATACTCATCTTTCATCATGTGCTTAGATATAAGGTTTAGCGTTGTAAAGTGAGAAGCACACCAATAAAAATCACCACGCCACCCAGAAGACGTTGCCAGTTGAGTTGTATTCTTTCACTGTCGAACCAGCCAAAATGATCGATGATCATGGAGGAGACCAGCTGTCCAAAAATCACCAAAGCGGACAAAGTGAGCAGCCCAAGTTTCGGTGCACTATAGATACTCATGCTAATCGCATAGACACCGAGGACACCACCCAGCCATAAATACCAAGGCAATTGTGCAAATGTACTGAGGCCCGGTTTATCCACCTGCTGAAAAAATACCAACACAGCAAGCAATATTGTACCAATCAGGAAGGAGAAAAGGGCAGCTTGTAAAGGAGAATATAAATATTCCCGTAGCTGGGTATTAATACCGGTCTGAAAACTTAAGGCAATACCAATTGCCATTGCCAAAGGGATAAATAGCAGGATCTCGGAAGATATTTTCATTCTCAGGGTCTTGTTTTTGTTGGGTTAAACTGAGTCTACTGTAAAGCGGATGAGAATTCATAAGCAGGGTACTTTTGTCATGCTAAAATACAACAAAATTCATCTGATGTTCTGAGCACTGTCCTTGACTGATTTAAATCCTGCCGCTATTCCATTGTCCCTGTATATCCATATGCCATGGTGTGTGCGTAAATGTCCCTATTGTGATTTCAATTCACATGCGGTACCAGATGGCAAACTGTCTCTAGATCTCGAGCAGGAATATTTGCATGCCTTGGTTGAGGACTTTAAGACGCAGGTTGATTTTGCACAGAGACGTCAGATTCATAGTGTATTTATTGGTGGGGGTACACCCTCACTCATTTCTGCCCAAGGTTATCAGTGGTTATTTAGCCAATTAAAAGTGCTGCTTCCTTTTGAAGAGAGCTGTGAAATCACCTTGGAAGCCAATCCAGGCACAGTGGAACATGACCCATTTGCCGGTTATCTGACAGCGGGCATTAACCGTCTTTCGATTGGTGTACAAAGTTTTAATACTGAGCATTTGAAAAAGCTGGGGCGTATTCATAGCAATCAAGATGCGATCTCGGCGATTGCTCATGCCAAAGAAGCAGGTTTTGAGCGCATCAATGTTGATCTGATGCATGGATTGCCAGAACAGACTTTAGAACAGGCTTTAAATGATTTAAAACTGGCTGTGGAAAATGGGGCAACGCATATTTCCTGGTATCAACTTACTATTGAACCAAATACGGTGTTTTTCCGTACGCAGCCTATTTTACCTGTGGATGAGGTCTTGGAAGAGATTCAGGAACAGGGCGAGGCTTATTTAAAAGCTCAGGGCTTTATCAATTATGAAGTCTCGGCTTGGCGTAAAGAATTGCCGTCAGCACATAATCTGAATTACTGGCAGTTTGGCGATTATTTGTCAATTGGGGCAGGGGCTCACGGGAAAGTGACTCAAGCTGATGGGGTGTATCGTTTTCAGAAAACCCGTTTGCCGAAAGATTATTTAGCCAAAGTGCCCGCAGAGCATTTGCAGTTTAAACGGATTGAAGCTGAAGATATGCCGTTTGAATTTATGATGAATGCCTTGCGTTTAAATGATGGTGTAGCAGCGAAGTTGTATGCAGAGCGTACAGGCCTTAATCTGGATAGTCTAAATGAATTATTGACTTCACTACGTCAACGCAAACTCATGGTTGAGGATCCAGAACGTCTGGCTTGTACCGAGCAGGGGCATGTATTTTTAAATTCAGTATTGGAAGAGTTTTTATAAGCCTGTGGATTTCTATTCAATAAAGTTTAATTGCATCCGCCTCTATTAATTTCTCAATATTTTGTGATTATTCAAATATTAAGTCATTTGAATAACATAACAATATTGCGAGGGGCGAGTGAGTTCTTTATTAGATTTCTACAAAGTAGAATTAGGTGATGCACGCTTTTTTATTTTTGATAGTAAAAGTGATCATCTAGTTTATGGTGACTTGGATTTTGAGGAATATCATTGGGACAAAGCAAAATTTAATAAAGTTCGTCTAGGTGATTTTTTTCTATACCGTCGACCACAAAAAGCTTCAGAAATAAAAAACCAATTCTATATTTACGGTGCTAGCCGAATTGGCCAGATGATTGAAATTCCTAATGAGTCTGTTCCCAGTAAAGTTCGTCAAAAGCCCGTTTATGCCACTATTGAAGAAGGCATTGCTTTTGAAAATCCAATTCTGCAATCCGATTTGGAAAATTTCAGTGGAGCTTTAAAACCCGTGGCTCAACTTGGGAATATTTTTTCCAGCAATATGGTATGAATGAAATCCATGCCGATGATTTTTGGCGACTGCTGGATATCGGTGTGCAAGCTAATACTTATCTAGAGTTCGATGCATCCCAAACTCGTGTAGAGCAAGAAGCTGCCAATTATTTTGTTGAAGATAAGCGCGCCAATGTCAAAATCCGAGGCGTTGAACAAAGAGAATTTGCTTTAAAAGTAAAGCTCAATTACCAATATCAATGCGCAATTTCAGGTATTAAAACCAAAGGTTTTTTAGTAGCTTCACATATCATTCCTTGGTCAGAAAATTATGAGCAACGAACTAATCCACGGAATGGAATTTGTCTGTCTTCTCTATTAGATAAAGCTTTTGATACTGGTTTTATTGCTATTGATGAAAAGTTTAAAGTTTGTATTGCGAATAAAGCAATACACGACCAGTCTTTATATATTTATTTAAAACAGTATGAGGGGCAGAGATTACAGGTGCCAAAGAGCTATCAACCCGATCAAAACTTTTTAGCTTGGCATCGGCAGCATGTATTTTTAGATAATCACAGTGCCGATATCAGTTTCAAGTTAGAGTAAGCAAATTATATAAATTAGCCTTTTATATCATTTTGATTTTTTAAAAATAAAAAAGTCCGATGGATTACCTAGGGGTTTTTCTTCTATTTCGACTTCGCCTTCAAGTCATTCGTATTAACGAGGCTTAGGCGATATTTTGTAATATGGGCTGTTGTGATGATTATGACTTAGTGTAATTTTTTACATGACTGTAATCAGATGAAGAAATTAGACAGAGTATTTTGAATTAAAAGACTAGGGACTAGAGAAAAGCAAGACCTTAATTAATGGATCTAAGATAAGTGTGTATTTATTTATGGCACAAAAAAAGCACTCTAATGAGTGCTTTTTTTCATCTTAGCAACGATTAGATTGCAGTGATGTTAGTCGCTGTAGGGCCTTTTTGACCTTGAGCAACGCTGAAAGAAACCTTTTGGCCTTCAGCTAAAGTTTTGAAACCTGAACCTTGGATTTCGCTGAAGTGAGCGAAAACGTCTGGACCGTTGTCTTGTTGAATGAAGCCAAAACCTTTAGTTTCGTTGAACCACTTTACTGTACCAGTAACTGTATTAGACATAATATAACCTATTGAGTTTTATTGATTTATAGTCGATCTATGAGATGACTAAGATGTAACTTGGAAAAATAGACTGGATGGAGCTTTTGATCTATAAAAACGGAGGTTTATGACTAAAACTGCGATACTTAAAGAAGACTAACCAAAACAAGAATTTTTCTAGTTGTAACCATCATACCCGGAATTCAGAGATATTCAAGCTGTATATCACTATTATTTTTTATGCAGTTGATATCCCTTAAAATAATATTGTAGAAAAAATATACACTACTAAAAAATCAAGGACTTAATAGAATTGAACAAAAAAGAGCGCCGTAGCGCTCTTCTGATTATTTGACTTTAAAATTCAGCGAGAACTTAGTAATCGAAGCTGAAATGTTCAGATGCCAGTGAAGTCATCGTTTTAGATGGATTCACCATGGCCTCTGCATGACCTTGAGCACGCGGCAACATACGCTCAAAGTAGAAGTCAGCTGTCTTGATTTTTGCTTTATAGAACTCAGGAGTTTCAGTACCGTTGCCTTCAGCCAGTTTGGCTGAAGCCACCGCAGCCTGTTGTGCCCAGAAGTATGCCATCATCACATAGCCTGAGAACATCAAGAAATCTACAGACGCAGAAGATACGATGTCACGATCCTTACGTGCAGCCAGCATGATACGAACAGTCAATGCATTCCACTGTGCGCAAAGTTTGGTTAAGTCCCAAGCAAAACGACGCATGTATTTGTTACGTGCATGCTGACCACAGAATTTCAGGATTTCTGCAGTGTAATCACGAATCACTTTACCTTTAGAGGTTAACAGCACTTTACGACCAATCAGATCGAGTGCCTGAACACCTGTTGTACCCTCATAAAGGGTAGAGATACGTGAATCACGTACGATCTGTTCCATGCCCCATTCTTTAATATAGCCGTGGCCACCAAAGACTTGCATACCGTGATTGGCTGCTTCATAGCCTAGTTCAGTTAGGAAGCCTTTCAGAATTGGAGTATAGAAACCTAAGTGATCATCATGCGCTTCAAAAGCTGCTGTATCGCCACGAACCAGAGCATCATTCATTTTGTCAGCAATTTGCGCTGCATGGTAAATCATTGCACGACCACCTTCAGCAATCGCCTTTTGCGTCAGTAACATACGGCGAACATCAGCATGGTGAATGATGGCATCAGCTACTTTTTCCGGATCTTTCTTGCCAGAAAGGGCACGCATAGACATACGTTCTTTGGCATAAGGCAGGGCACCTTGGAAAGACAGCTCTGCATGACAGATCCCTTGAATTGCGGTACCAATACGCGCGGTATTCATAAAGGTAAACATTGCATGCAGACCTTTATTCTTTTCACCAATCAAGTAACCAACTGCATTGTCAAAGTTCAGTACAGCTGTTGCAGACGCGCGGATCCCCATTTTGTGTTCAATCGAACCACAAGTGACCGGATTACGTTCACCAATGCTGCCATCAGCTGCTGGAATGAATTTTGGTACGATGAACAGGGAAATGCCTTTAGTACCCGCAGGTGCATCTGGGAGGCGTGCAAGCACGATATGAATGATATTTTCAGTCAGGTCATGTTCACCCGCCGAGATAAAGATCTTAGTACCTGAAATGGCATAAGTGCCATCTGCATTTGGTTCAGCTTTGGTTTTTACCTGACCCAAGTCGGTACCACATTGTGGCTCAGTCAGACACATGGTCCCAGACCATGTACCTGCTACCAAGTGAGGTAGATAAAGATTTTTTTGTTCATCTGAGCCAAACTGAATAATCGTATTGATACAGCCTACGCTTAAGCCAGGATACATCTGGAAAGACCAGTTTGCAGTCCCCATCATTTCAGATTTAACCAGATTTAAAGATTGTGGCAGGTTTTGTCCGCCAAATTCTTCAGGATAAGAAAGACCTTGCCAGCCACCTTGTACGAACTGATCGTATGCTTCCTTAAAGCCTTTAGGCGTAGTGACTTCACCATTTTCAAAATGACAACCTTCCAGATCACCACTTTGATTCAATGGAGAAAGTACGTTTTCACAGAAATCTGCCGCACCTTCCAGAATCATATCTACGGTATCAGCATCGGCATATTCACCATTTGATAGCGTCTGGTAATGTGCAGGGTAATCAAGCACTTCATTCATTAAGAAGCGAATGTCACGTAACGGGGCTTTATATGCTGGCATGCGTTTTAATCCTGATTAATAGTTTTGGATTATCTGTATCGATTCTTTGATTATTCACATTGCAGCTAAAAATACATTGATAAGGCAAGCAAATAAAAATGTCAGAAAGGCGAATCGAGTAGATAGAAAAAATAGGGTGATTCTGGTTGAAGATATGGGCTAATAATAAAGAGCTAAAAAATAAAAAAGACTTATATGAGATGACTTTAATAGATAATTATTCTGTTTGTCTAGGTGGTTTTTTGGGTGAATTGTACACAAGTGTTATTGTTTGAAAATAAACAGAAGTGCTGTTATTAAACCCACTTATTGCTCTGTAGATTTCCTTCTGTCGGAAAATCAAAAGAGCCTCCGTAGAGACTCTTGAATCATATTAAAAGCTTAAACAGGCTTAAAGGAAATCTTTGAGCTGTGGCTTGACCCCATTCCAGATCGAGAAAGATTCAATCGCTTGACCCACCAGCATGCCAAAACCTTCAGCGCTAGGAATACCACGCGCACGGGCTTGATCTAGAAAAGTAGATGGTTTGCCATAGGCCATTTCATAAGCGTGTTTAAACTGCAGTGCTTCCGGCAGGATTAAGGCATCGCCACTTAAGCTGGCAGAAGTTGCATTAATAATGATATCGAAATCCCCCGCCAGATCAGTCAAGGCAATCGCTTGCAGTTCAGCCTGTGGTACTGCATCTTTCAGATCCGCAATCAGCTGTTCGGCACGAGCGAGGGTACGGTTGGCAATGACAATTTTTTTCGCGCCTGCCTGTACCAGTGGATAGATCACGCCCCGAGTCGCACCACCAGCGCCAATAATCAGAATGTCGGTATTTTCCAGATTCCAGTCTAAAGCACGAATAGCTTCGACCAGACCTTGACCATCGGTATTATCACCATGCAGGGCGCCATTTTCCATCCATAGTGTATTCACTGCACCGGCAATACGGGCGCGTTCAGTCAGCACCTGACACTGAGCATAGGCCTGTTCTTTAAAAGGAACTGTAACGTTCATACCAATACCACCTTGGGCAAAGAAGTCCTGAATATTGGCTTCAAAGCCATCCAGCGGGGCCAGACGTTTACTATAGGTGAGGTCAATGCCGGTTTTAGCGGCAAAGGCATGATGCAATTCTGGAGAACGTGATTGTTCAATCGGGTTGCCAACAACAGCAAATTGTTTGCTCATTTCACAGTGTCCATGTGCTGAAATGCCCAACAATATACGTGAAAACGGGTAGGGACTAAAGCCTTGAAAGGTCTAATTCTATGGACTTATTTTAGGAATTACAGGTTTTAATAATACGTTCAGTCAAGAGCAGGGCACCACTTAAGATAATACCGATGATCATAATAATACTGACACTAATTGCCAGACTGTCCAGGATGACATCCTTGGTTAAGAATGTTGTGGTAATCGCGCTGACTGTAACGGTCAGAAATATCCACATCATCAGCACATGACTTTTGAAATATCGTAGCTGCATATATTTTTACCCACTATTTTTAAGATTTTACTATACAGCAGAGCTTGTGACGAAGTGAGGACATTTCTGCTTATTTGTATAAAGAAAAGTTTCTAAATGTTTATAGAAAATTTTCGTTCACATTCAGAGCGTCAAAAATTCAATTTTGTAAATTTTGCAATGACTCGTTGTAAAGAGAAAGCTTTAAGCAAAAGGAAGATTAAATTTATTTCATACAGAAATTAATCAAAAGAGTTTCAATAAAAAATGCCCTCAAGCGGAGAGCATTTTGGTTAAGCGTATACTTACTTCTTTAACTCTTTTAGCCAATCTCGTGGCTTCAAGTAATAATCGGTGAGTTGTTTCTCTGGTGAACCTTCGGCCCATTCAGGACGATAAGACCAACCAGTCAGTGGCGGCAGACTCACTAAAATGGATTCGATCCGACCACCGGTCTGCAAACCAAACAAAGTGCCACGGTCATAAACCAGGTTATATTCAACATAACGGCCACGACGATAGAGCTGAAACTCACGCTGTGCTTCGCTATAAGGTTTGTCCTGATTGCGCTGGAAAATCGGAATGATGGCATCCAGGTAACCATTGCCAACTGCCTGCATATATTTAAAACAGGTTTCAAAATCCCATTGATTCAGGTCATCAAAGAACAGGCCGCCGACACCACGTTGTTCATCACGGTGTTTTAAGTAAAAATAATCATCACACCATTTTTTATGCTGTTCATAAACTTCTTCGCCGAATGGTGCACACAGGTCATGCGCAGTCTGATGCCATGAAAGCACATCTTCATTATTCGGATAGAATGGCGTCAGGTCAAAACCACCACCAAACCACCAGATCGGATCCTGGCCTTCTTTTTCAGCCACAAATAGGCGCACATTGGCATGTGAAGTCGGTACATTTGGATTTTTAGGATGGATCACCAGTGATACACCCATCGCCTGTGCCTTAGCCCCGGCAATTTGTGGATGACGTTCAGTCGCAGAAGCAGGCAGTCTGGAAATATTGATGTGTGAAAACATCACGCCACCTTTTTCAATCACTGTGCCATTTTGCAGCACACGTGAACGGCCACCACCACCTTCAGGGCGTTCCCAGTCATCAATGATAAATTCAGCTGAGCCACCGCCGGCATGTTCTTGTTGTTCGAGAGCTGCACAGATGCGAGCCTGTAAGTCGAGGAGAAATTCGCGTACGCGTTGAATATCCGCAGAAGTTGGATGCTGCATCAAAACCCTCATGGGGAGAAAGAAAGACTTGCTACATCAAAGCATAAAATGGCATAAAAATTAAGGTGTATTTGCTGATGGTGATTATCTAAAAAGACTTTTTATTTAAAGTAAATTCAAGCAGGGCAGTGTATTAAATCCGACTGAGATGCTAGGTTGAATTCTTTTTCCGGCCCACACACAATAGCCTTAGATGGCCCATGCTTGGGTGAATTTCGATGGTCATAGGTGGATATTATGTCGGTTCAGACTACTTCCCTCATTCAAAAATACAATGTCCCAGGTCCACGCTATACCAGTTATCCAACTGTACCGTATTGGGAAGGACAGTACTTTTCTATCGAACAATGGAAACAGACTTTAAAGCGCTCTTTTGCTGAATCGAATCAGACCGAAGGCATCAGTCTGTATATCCATCTGCCATTTTGTGAAAGCCTGTGCACTTTCTGTGGTTGTCATAAACGTGTTACCAAACGTCATGAAGTCGAGCAGCCCTATATTCAGGCGGTGCTAAAAGAATGGGATCTGTATTGTGAATTATTGGAAGAAAAGCCAATGATCAAGGAAATCCATCTTGGCGGTGGTACACCGACTTTTTTCTCGACTGAGCACTTAACTCAACTGATTAAAGGTATTTTGGCTAAGGCTGAAATTGCACCTGAGCATGAATTCAGTTTTGAAGGGCATCCGAACAATACTACCTATGAACATTTGCAAGGCTTGTATGATCTAGGTTTTCGTCGGGTCAGTTATGGCGTGCAGGATTATAACGAGACTGTACAGAAAGCCATTCATCGCATTCAACCTTATGAAAATGTCAAACAGGTCACTGAATGGGCACGTGAAATTGGCTATACCTCGATTTCGCATGATCTGGTCTTTGGCTTACCATTCCAGAGTCTGGATGATGTACTGAACACCATTGGTCAAACCAATACCTTAATGCCAGATCGTTTGGCCTTATATAGCTACGCCCATGTGCCGTGGATCAAGGGTAATGGCCAGCGCGGCTTTAAAGATGCCGATGTGCCTAAAGATGAGATCAAGCGCCAGTGCTATGAAGAAGGCAAAAAGAAACTGCTGGCACATGGTTACCATGAAATTGGCATGGATCATTTTGCGCTGCAAAGTGACAGCATGTATCAGTCTTTTAAGGATGGCTCTTTACATCGTAATTTTATGGGCTATACCGCTTCCAAAACCCAAGTGATGATTGGACTGGGGATTTCCTCAATCAGTGACAGCTGGTACAGCTTTGCCCAGAATGTGAAAACCATTGAAGAATATTATGAATCTCTGGAACAGAATGAAATTCCGGTCTTTAAGGGGCATGTATTAAGTCAGCAAGATCTGATTATCCGTAAACATATCCTGAATTTGATGTGTAGCTTCACAACTTCTTGGGTTGACGATCACATGCAATTTGCTGAAATTGATGACGTGCTAGAACAGCTCGAAGAAATGTCACAGGATGAGTTAATTAAAATTGAAGACTCATCAGTCACAATTTTAGAGAAAGGGAAACCTTTTGTACGTAATATCTGTATGGCTTTTGACCTGAGATTAAAACGTAAGATGCCAGAGAACCGAATTTTTTCGATGACGATTTAGAAATCCCTCCAAACCTCCCTTTCTCAAAGGGAGGCTTTTTCCTTCTTTTTAGAAAGGGGAGGAACTCCCTCCTTTAGTAAAGGAGGGTTGGGGAGGATTTATACAAATTGTTAAAAATCATCCTTCCGATACAAATGCGACATACGTTCATGCTTGGTCTTAAGGTACTGTTCATTAAATGGATTCAGACCAACCGTCAGCGGTATACGATCCACGACATTAATGCCCAAGTCTTTAAGTGCATTGATTTTTGAAGGGTTGTTGGTAATCAAACGTACTGCTTTTACCCCTAAATGATCCAGCATGATGCTACACATATCGTATTGGCGTGCATCGGCTGGCAAGTTCAGCATCAAGTTGGCATCTACGGTGTCATGACCTTGATCCTGCAGGGCATAGGCACGGATTTTATTGGTCAAGCCGATGCCGCGGCCTTCCTGGCGCAAGTACAGAATCACACCACGACCGACTTCATTAATCAGCTTTTGTGTCGCCTGAAGCTGCGGTCCACAATCGCATTTTAGTGAGGCAAAAGCATCACCCGTCAAACACTCAGAATGTACACGTACCAGCACGGCTTCATCACTTGGTTCTTCCAGTCCTTTAGATAATGCGACATGTTCTTCGCCAGTCTTAGGGTCTTGAAAAACAGTAATTTTAAATTCACCGTGAGCGGTAGGTAATCTTGATGTTGCTACAAACTCGATAGGCACAGCTGAACCCGTTAAATCCTGAAATTGCTCAAAGTATAGCGTAATGATTGGACATTAGTAGGGTTGCATAGATGAATTTCTGGAGAACATTTTCTTTTTTGTATAAAGCGAACGATAATAGTTGATAAACAGTAAGATTATTCAGGATAATCGTATTCTGCAAAATTTTACCCTGATCAAGATCATTGTTTAATATTGCGCCGTTAACAGCTTTACTGAATTGAAGCTGCTACAATTCGACTATATGATCGGGACTCCCCATAGACAGACCTAGCTTAGGATTTGCCAGGCTTTTGAAGGCTTTGCCATTTATGCTGTATACAGAAATACCAACTCAACGCCCTGTAACACCGTTGCTTGATGCGATCGACCATCCAGAGCAATTGCGTTCACTTGAGCCAAATCAGCTTGAGCAGGTGGCAGATGAGTTACGTCAGTACATTTTGTATGCTGCAGGACAAAGTGGTGGGCATTTTGGTGCCAATCTGGGGGTGATTGAGCTGACAGTGGCTCTGCACTATTGCTTCAATACGCCAAACGATCGCCTGATCTGGGATGTAGGCCATCAGGCATATCCGCATAAAGCCTTAACCGGTCGTCGTGAGCAATTAACCACGATTCGTGCCAAAGATGGTCTGGCGGCATTCCCGGCACGGGATGAATCTGAATTTGATACCTTTGGGGTAGGGCATTCTTCAACTGCGATTTCAGCAGGCTTGGGGATGGCCTTGGCGCGTCGCTACCAAAACAATCCATGTGAAGTGGTGTCCATCATTGGTGATGGTGCAATGACGGCAGGTATGGCCTTTGAAGCCATGAATGATGCTGTTGCACACAATGCTGATCTGATGGTGGTGCTGAATGACAATGACATGTCGATTTCCTGCAGCACCGGTGGTTTTGCCAAGCATCTCGCTGCACTGTGGGAACGCGGTGAGTCGGTAAATATTACCGAAGAGGGTGAAGCCTTCGTTCAGCCGCATCCGGAATGGGTCTACAACTCGCGTCTGCATTGCGCAGCGACTGATGCTGCCGATAACCTGTTTAAAGCGATTGGCTTCGACTACTTTGGTCCATATGACGGCCATGACCTGAATCAATTGGTACATGTGTTTAATGCGCTGAAAAAGCGTAAAGGTCCACGCCTGATTCATGTCTATACTAAAAAAGGCAAAGGCTTTGCTCCGGCAGAAGCAGAACAAATTAAATATCACGCGATTAATCGTCTAAATGCAGGATCTGCTACAAACCCAGTACCAAAATATTCTGATGTCTTTGGTCAGTGGCTATGTGATGAAGCGGCTAAAGATGACCGCTTGCTTGCCATTACTCCGGCCATGTGTGAAGGCTCGGGTATGGTGAAATTTGCGAAGCAATATCCTGAGCGTTTCTTTGATGTCGCGATTGCGGAACAGCATGCGGTAACGCTAGCAGCGGGTATGGCCTGTGAGGGTCTAAAACCAGTCGTTGCCATCTATTCAACCTTCTTGCAACGTGGCTATGACCAGCTGGTACATGATGTAGCACTGCAAAATCTGGATGTGACGTTTGGTATCGATCGGGCTGGTCTGGTCGGTGAAGATGGTCCGACGCATGCGGGTGCTTATGATTATGCTTATATGCGTACCATTCCGAACCTGGTAATTATGGCGCCAAAAGACGAAAATGAATGTCGCCAGATGTTACACACTGCCTATCTCTATAAAGGTCCGGCAGCAGTACGTTATCCGCGTGGGAATGGTCTAGGCGTCGAGATTCAGCAGGACATGGTTGAATTACCAATTGGTCAGGCAGAAATCGTAGCGAGCTTTAATAGTCAGCATGATGATTATATCTCTGTACTGGCATTTGGTAGCCGAGTGCAGGCTGCTATTGATGCAGCCCAAGCTTTTGCTGTAAAACTTGATTTGGCGGTGCGTGTGGTGAATATGCGTTTTATCAAACCACTGGATACCCAGATGCTGGATGATATTGCACCAAGTACCAGCCTGTTTGTTACTGTCGAAGAGCATGCAGTTATGGCGGGTGCGGGCAGTGCAGTCAATGAATATCTGGCTGAAGCGCAGATCGTGAAACCAATCTTAAATCTTGGTCTTGCTGATACCTTTATGGCACAAGCGACGCACGCACAGATGCTGCAACAGGCGGGACTTGATGCTCAAGGTATTGAAAAGTCGATGAATCAGGCCTGGTCTTCACTCACTCAGTCGGTCTGAGACAAAGCCTTTAAAATTTTAGACACATTTTTTCCCAAAAAGCCCTTATATTTGCTAAAATGTAGGGGCTTTTATGCATTATTCTTTATCAATATCTTCAAATTTGTAGTGGGTGTTCAATGGAACCTATGGTGGTGATGGCTGCGCGTGCGGCTCAATTAGTTGGTCAAGAGCTTTTAAAAGCGCATCAAAATCGTCATAAACTCGATCTACAAGTCGAAGAAAAAGGCATTGATGGTCCTGTAACGCGTGTTGACCGTTACCTGGAGCAACTGACTATCGATACGCTGCGTAAAAGTTATAAAAACCACAGCTTCCTTGGTGAAGAGTTTGGTCTGCAAGAAGGTAAAGGTCACGACGCTGAATGGTGTTGGGTGATTGATCCTCTTGACGGTACACTGAACTTCATCAACGGTTTCCCGCATTTCTGTATCTCTATTGCTGTTCAGCACAAAGGCGTAACGCAACACGGTGTTATCTATGACCCTGTGAAAGACGAGCTATTCTCTGCAAGTCGTGGTCGTGGCGCGATGCTGAACCAGCGTCGTATCCGTGTAAACGTGAAAGACAACTTACAGAATTCTTTCCTGGCAGTAGGTCATGCTTACCGCGCTCAACGTGGTGGTGAAGTGGTGTCTTATGCGAAAAACCATTTCGAATCACTATTAAACGTCACTGAAGCAGGTGCTCAATACCGCCGTGCAGGTTCTGCTGCGCTGGATCTGGCTTATGTTGCTGCAGGTCGTTTAGATGGTTACTTTGAACTTGGTTTGAAACCTTGGGATATCGCCGCGGGTGAGCTGATTGTGAAAGAAGCGGGCGGTACAGTGGTTGATGCACGTGGTGGCAGCGAATCTATGGAAAAAGGTCAGGTCCTTGCCTGCTCTATGAAAATGCTAAAACCTTTAATGCAGGCCGTTATTCCTGCATGGGGCGATGCAGCTAAATAATCGGGTTTAGACATTTTGGTTTAAAACATATTAAAGGCATCTTCCGAGATGCCTTTTTCATTACTGAAAAATATTTTTACTGCTAACTATGGTTAAAATATCAACTAATTTTAGATTAATACAAAATAACAATAAAACTTAATGACATTATTTTTAATCCTGCTATAATCCGCGCACGCACTTAATTTCTGTTCGTTACCTGAACATTTCTCTTCTTATCATTGTGTATGCGCGTGCGGTCCAAAGAGAGGACGATATCTCGCGCCCCAATCGCTAAAGCGATTCCTTCAGGTTATGCCGTAATCATGCGTGCGTTATATCACATCGTCGTTACTCGGATCGCCGCTGAATGATCTCTTATTTTCAGCGTATATTGCTGTACCGCTTTTTGTCGATGTTCATTTGACTTTATTTTTAATGGAGCACCCAATTTCCGGGTGAAAGACTCTATGAGCAAAACTTTTGCTGATTTTCCTCTACACGAAACCTTACAACAAGCTCTACAAGCACTAGGCTTTACTGCGCCTACACCTGTACAGGAACAATCTATTCCTGCGGCGCTTGAAGGTAAAGACCTTCTAGTGTCAAGCCAGACTGGTTCTGGTAAAACTGCAGCCTTCCTTCTCCCTACATTGAATGGCCTTGCAACTGAAGATACTTTCGTTCCGTTCAAAGAACGCATGAAAGCGGTAACTCAACCGAATATCCTGGTAATTTCACCAACACGTGAACTTGCACAACAGGTATGTCAGGATGCGATTGCATTTGTACGTCACATGAAAGGTGTTCGTATTGCTGCAATCATGGGTGGTATGCCATTTGGTAAACAAATCCAGCAATTAAAAGGTGCACAAGTGGTTGTAGCGACTCCAGGTCGTTTGCTTGATCTTGTAAACCGTCGCCAGATTAAACTGGACAAAGTCGATGCGTTAATCGTCGACGAAGCTGACCGTATGTTAGACCTTGGTTTCTCTGAAGACCTTGAGGCAATCGGTGACTTGGCTGCGAACCGTAAACAGACTTTGATGTTCTCTGCAACATTTGCTCCACGTATCATCACGCTTGCTGAACGCATGATGAATGAGCCAGAGCGTATTGCGATCGAAACTGGTCACTCTACGAATACTGACATCACTCAGACTCTGCACTGGACGGATGGCTTTGAGCACAAGAAAAAATTATTAACTCACTGGTTAAACGAAGAAGACGTTGATCAGGCAGTGGTATTCGCTTCTACGCAAGAAGATACCGATATGCTGGCTGAAGAACTTGCTGAAGCAGGTCTATCTGTTGTAGCGCTTCACGGTGCAATGCCACAGACCGTTCGTAACCGTCGTTTACGTAGCATCCGTGAAGGTCGTGCAAAAATCCTGGTTGCAACTGACGTTGCAGCACGTGGTCTAGACGTACCAACAATCTCTCACGTGATTAACTTCGGTCTTCCAATGAAGAACGAAGACTATGTACACCGTATCGGTCGTACAGGTCGTGCGGGCCGTACTGGTAAAGCGATTACTTTGGCAACTTACCGTGAACGCGGTAAAATCCGTGCGCTTGAAGACTACCTGGATGCTCGTTTAGAAGTATCTGAAATCGAAGGTCTTGAGCCATCTCCACCTCCTGCACGCGGTAGCCGTGATGGTGCTGGTCGTGGTCGCGGCGGTCGTCGTGATGGCGGTCGTGGTGGCTTCGGCGGTGGTCGTCGTTTCGAAGGTGAAGGTAACTTCAAACGTCGTGAAGGTGGTGATGACCGTCCACGTCGTGACTTCAATAGCGATCGTCCACGTCGTGAAGGCGGTTTCGGTGATCGTCCACGTCGTGATTTTAATGAAGACCGTCCACGTCGCGAGTTCAACAATGATCGTCCGCGCCGTGAATTTGGTGACCGTCCTCGTTTCGAAAATGGTGATGACAACCGTGGCAACCGCGTAGACTACAAACCACGTCGCGAAGGTTCTTTCGGTGACCGTCCTAAACGTGATTTTGGTGATCGTCCAGCGCCACGTCGTGAAGGCGGTTTCGGTGACCGTCCTAAACGTGATTTCGGTGATCGTCCAGCGCCACGTCGCGAAGGTGGCTTTGGTAACCGTCCGGCACGTTCATTCGGTGATGACCGTCCTAAACGTGATTTCGGTGGTGATCGTCCACGTCGTAACTTCGATGACAAACCACGTGGTGAGCGTTCGTTCGGTGAAGACCGTCCACGTCGCAAATTCAATGACTAATTGAATCTAGCCAGAAAAAACCAGCGATAACGCTGGTTTTTTTACGGATGCATTTTTTTAAAGTTTTAGGTAAAGTGTGTGCCAATCCGGAATTTGAATCGGTTATGATAATTAACTCTCAAAAAACACACTTGACTTGTTATATTCATGAGGTTGTTATGCCTTATATTGCGCTGATCCTGATCTTATGTAATATTTTTCTCTTTCTCTATAATTTTTATAATTGAATGATTATTGAACATATAAGCAAGCGATAAAATTATAAAAATAAATCATGCTTTCTCATTTTTTTCATTCAGATATTGCCTTTTTGCCATTGTAACATTCCGATCAAAAGGTAACATTTAGACAGATAATCCTTTATAGTACGCATGCTGAAAAAATGCAGGAAAACGCTTAGCTATGAAAAATCAAACAGCGTTTGAGACTCAATCACTCATAGAAGTGAAAGGTTTGAGCTTCAAGCGAGGCGAACGTGTGATTTATGAGAATGTCAGCCTGAACATTCGACGTGGTCAGATCACTGCCATTATGGGACCTTCTGGTACCGGTAAAACTACATTATTACGCCTTATTGGCGGACAGCTAACGCCAGATCAGGGACAGGTGTTGCTGGATGGCAAGGATATCGCACGTATGTCACGTAGTGAGCTGTTTGCTGCACGTGCACGTATGGGTATGTTATTCCAGAGCGGTGCATTGTTTACAGATATGAGTGTCTATGAAAATGTCGCTTTCCCGATTCGTGCACATACCAAATTGCCTGAGCACTTGATCGCAGAAATCGTGGCGCTCAAGCTGGAATCTGTCGGTCTGCGCGGTGCAGAGCAGATGATGCCCTCTGAATTATCCGGTGGTATGAACCGTCGTGTGGCCCTGGCACGTGCGATTGCACTTGACCCAGAGCTGATCATGTATGACGAACCATTTGCCGGACAAGACCCGATTGTGATGGGTGTATTAACGCGTCTGATTCGTTCCCTGCGTGAAGCATTAGACCTGACTACAATTATCGTTTCGCATGACGTCGCAGAAACTCTATCCATTGCGGACTACATTTACGTAGTCGCAGAAGGAAAGATCCAGGGCGAAGGCACACCTGAAGAATTAAAAGCACATCCTTCTGCATTTGTTCAGCAGTTCCTGACGGGTTCCGTTGAGGGGCCGGTGGATTATCAGTTTAGCCATCAGGCTTATTTAAGTGATGAGGTGCGTTCATGAATGCAATTGCCTTATTGGGTAGACGCGTCATAGAACGTGTACGCGGGATTGGGGTCGCGACCTTGATGCTGTTGCGCATTCTGATTTCGATGCCAACCTGGCTGGGGTTTAAGCTGTTTGTTTATCAGATGTATCGTGTTGGGGTGCTCTCTTTACTGATCATCGTAGTTTCGGGCCTGTTTATTGGTGCTGTCCTCGGTTTGCAGATGTATACCATTCTGGCCACCTTCGGTAGTGAAGCGATGCTTGGTACCGCTGTTGCTCTAACCTTATTACGCGAGCTGGCACCGGTTGTGGCAGCTTTACTTTTTGCGGGTCGTGCCGGTTCAGCATTGACAGCTGAAATCGGTCTGATGAAAGCCACTGAACAGTTATCCAGTATGGAGATGATCGGGGTTGATCCGCTGAAAAGGGTTATTTCTCCACGTCTTTGGGCAGGAATTTTCAGCCTGCCAATGCTGTCCGTGATTTTTGCTGCTGTGGGTATTATGGGCGGTAAAATGGTCGGTGTAGATTTCCTGGGTGCAGATGAAGGCGCTTATTGGAGCGGCATGGAAAGTACCGTGCAGTTCTATAAGGATATCTTTAACGGGACCATCATTAAAAGTTTTGTGTTTGCATTAATTTGTACATGGATTGCGGTCTATCAGGGATATGCCTGTGAACCAACATCTGAAGGGATTGCAACGTCCACAACACGTACTGTGGTGTATTCATCGTTGTGTGTTTTAGGTTTTGATTTCGTGTTGACTGCGGTCATGTTCGGAGGTGTTTAATGAAATCACGTACTAGTGAGCTGGCCGTTGGTGTTTTTGTCATTCTGTTTGGAATTGCAATTTTCTTCTTGGCAATGCGTGTCAGTGGTTTGGTCGGAACGAATATTGCCGATAGCTATAAAATGACAGCCACTTTCGAAAATGTAAATGGCATTAAGCCACGTGCCAAAGTGGCTTTAAGCGGTGTAAAAGTCGGTCAGGTCGATACGATTACACTTGATCCAGTCACTCGATTAGCCACGGTACATATGACGCTGGATGGTTCGCTGACATCGTTTAATGCTGAACAGTTGAAGAAAGTACAGCAAGAAGCCCTAGACGAACTACGTTACAGCACTGACTATGAAGCTGCGGCGCCTGCGCAACAAAAAGTAATGGAAAAACAACTCTTAGACAACATGACATCCATCACCAATATTGATGAAGATGCTTACATTATGGTAGCAACCAATGGCTTGCTGGGTGAAAAGTATCTGAAAATTATTCCAGGCGGCGGTCTGAATTATTTGAAACGTGGTGATCAGATTGCCAATACCCAAGGCACGATGGAAATTGAAGATTTAATTACCAAATTCGTGACAGGTGGAGCAGGCAGTAAGTCATCAGAAACTCAGGAGATCTCTGCTGATGAAGCAGTAACTTCTGAAACTACAGATGCAGAACCTGCATTTGTTGAATAATAGGTTGAGGAAATTTGAGTGAATATTTTAGTAAAGCAAACCCTTGCAGCAAGCATTTTATCTACTATGGCGATCGGAAGTGTTTTTGCTGCACCGGCTGAAGCACCACCTGCGTTTATCAAGAAAGTTGCAGATAACTTGGTGACTCGTCTGAAAGCAGACAAGAGCAAGTTGCAGAACAACCCGGCATTGGTGAAAACTATTATTCGTCAGAACCTTGATCCATATATCGATTCACAAGCATTTACCCGTATTGTGATGGGAACGTATGCGACCAATCAGTATAGCTCTGCTGCACAGCGTGCTCAGTTTGAACGTAATTTCCGTGAAACGCTGATTGAAAATTATGGTTCAGCATTTGCGAAGTATACCAACCAGTCTTATACCATGCGTCCGTACAAAGACACCGGTAGCAAAAATCCAGTTGTGACGATTGATTTCCATAACAATGGCGAAAAAATTCCGGTTTCTTTCCAGTTAGCGGATAAAGGTTCACAATGGAAAATCCGTAACATCAATGTGTCTGGTATTGACCTAGGTTTGCAGTTCCGTAACCAGTTTGCAGCAACTGTAAAACGTAATGGCGGTAACCTGGATAAAGCGATCGCGAACTTCAAGCCAGATGCAGAAGCAGCAGTTGAAAAGAAAAAATAAGATAGGTGAGCTGTGATCAAATTCAGTAATCAGGAACTGCACGTTTCAGGCAAAATCGACTATAGCAATGCGCAGCAATACTATGAACAGGGGCTGCGTGAAATTCAGTCACAGACTGGTTTTCCTATTGTGGTAAATCTGTCTGAGCTTGAAAGTGGTAGTACTTTGGCTTTGGCTATATTGGTCAGATGGTTACGTCAGACGCCACAAGCGAAAGGATTGCAGTTTAAGGCTGTTCCTGAAAAAGTGATGAAGATCATACAGTCCTGTCACTTAGAGAATGATTTACAGATCATTCACTAAACATAAAAAAGCACCGAAAGGTGCTTTTTTATTGTGATCAAATTTTAAGAAATAATGAAAATTAAATAGATCTAAGTTAAGTATAGATTGCAATTCCTCTCTCCCTGAGCAAGATTTTAAGCACTGCTTTAAATCGAAGCGCAAGAGAGTTGGAGAGAGGGTGAAGAAATTAGATCCATTTCTTCCATCTAAAGTAAATCAATGGTCCAATGAAGAATGCGACCAGAATTAGCCCGACAGTGATAAAGCTGGTGGTGCCATGTGCGAAAGGTAAGACTTCCGTGTTCATCCCATAGATACTCGCAATCAGCATGGGTGGCGCAAGCATACTTGGCAAGATCGAGAATCGACGGATCGTGTCATTCTGTTCGGTGTTAATGAATCCCGAGGTGGTGTCGAGCAGGAATCGAACCTTTTGGAACAGAAAGGCATCATGCTCAACTAAAGAGCGAACATCTTCACTGAGCTCTCGAATATCAGCATCATAGATATGACTACCGAGCGCACGTGGACGCGACAGGAAGGTCAGTACCCGGCGTAAATCGATCAGACAGAGCTGGGCTTTTCCGAGCATATCCTCGAGTTGTGCCAGACGGGTAATCATGTCATCCAGATCCAGCATCTGTTCACGATGGCGGTTATTCAGCACTTCGGTTGAGTATTTTTCCAGATCCTTGTGCACATCTTCCAGAATATCGGCAAGCTCATCCAGCTTGGCCTCAAGCAAGCCAAGTAAAATCCAGGTCGGGTCCTTATAATCAATCTCATAATCATTGCGACGCGCACGCGCACGAAAGGCACGGAACGCAACCAGCTTTTCCCCACGCAAGGTAAACAGTCGATCTTTATGCAGAATGAATGCGACAGTTTGAACCGTGGCTAAAATGCTGGACTGGTCTTCAGTATCTTCTTCGACCTGATAATTTTTATTTTTCGTTAAAAAATAGGTGCTGATATGCAAAATGCCGTCATCATCGCGGTAGAATCGGGCACTAGATGAAATGTCTTCTAATGATTTGAGGGTAGGGAGATTTTGCTCATAGGCGTCCATAATCCATTGCTGCTCTTCCTGTGAAGGTGCAATCAGATCGACCCAAACCAAATCTTGATGTAAATCAAAGTCGCCATTAATAGTGGCATCTTCTAGGCTACCGCGCTCTGTGGCATAAAAGGCTTCAAGCATGCTGTCTTTTCTCCCTTGCGCAGTATGTAAATTGGAATGGGTGTATTTTAGACAAGGAATTGAATAAAAACACTGATTGAACAGTTATTTTTTCAAAAAAAGCTTCGATCAGAGCTTCCTTGCGATACAGCCAGAACTAAATGGTGAAAAATGATGAATTCTATCGCAATTTTTTGTGGTTCCGCACTGGGAATTGCACCTGTTTATGCCGAGATTGCTGAAAAAGTCGGCCAGACGCTGGCGGCTAGACAGCAAACACTGGTCTATGGTGGTGGTCGTTCAGGCTTGATGGGGATTGTTGCGGACAGTGCTTTGGCTGCAGGCGGCCAAGTGATTGGAGTGATTCCAAAGCAGCTGGTAGACCGTGAGCTGGCTCATCCAGGCCTGACTGAACTGCATATCGTTGAAAATATGCATGAGCGTAAAACTAAAATGTCAGAACTGTCTGATGGTTTTATTGCGATACCGGGTGGCGTGGGAACACTAGAAGAAATCTTTGAGCAGTGGACCTGGGCACAGCTTGGTATTCATGAAAAGCCATGTGCATTTTTAAATGCAGAAAACTTCTACACGGGATTGATTCAATTTATTCAGCATACGACTGAGCAGGGCTTTACCAAGGCACGTTTTACCGAGAAGCTCATTGTCAGTGAGGAAATTGAAACAATCCTGGATGCTTTCGAGAGTTATCAACCACCCCAAGCGAAATGGGGGATGGTGGATCAGCAAGATCTGGTGAAATAAGTGCATTGATCATTTTTAAATTTGAGTTGTTATGAAAGTTATTACTGTTGCCGCCGGCATTGTACTGAATGAAGCACAGCAATTATTGGTGGTGCGCAAGAAAGGCACCAGCTGCTTTATGCAGGTGGGCGGCAAATTGGAACCCAATGAAGTACCTGAAGTGACTATAGTTCGTGAAATTCAGGAAGAGATCTGCTGTCAGGCTAAAGTACAGCAATTTGTTGGTCGTTTTGAAACCAAGACAGCGAATGAGCCAGACCACCAGCTGGTCAGTTATGTATATCTGGTCAAACTAGACCAAATGCCAAAAATTGAGGCAGAAATTGCTGAGATGAAATGGATTGATCTAAATGAACAGGATTTGCCGCTGGCACCACTAACTACAGAAGTTGTGATTCCATGGGTGAAATCCCATCTATTGGCTCAAGCCTGATTTAGAGTTTTGCACCTGCCACACAGGCTGCATAAATTTGCTGGCAGCCGATTTCTTCGAGCTTTTGATTAAGTGCGCGAATAGAACTGCCAGTCGTCACCACATCATCAATAATCAGCACTTTACGATAACGCAATTTTGATGATGTGCTGATCTGAAATTGAGCTTCAATATCTTCAATACGTTCCAGGCGGCTTAAGCCTTTTTGTGAATGCTGCTTGAGTCGACTCACCGGCTGCCATACTGGAACTTCAAGATGCTTTGCGACCTGTTTAGCCAGCAATAAGGACTGGTTATAGCCGCGTTGTACCAGTTTATCTGTCGAGATAGGCATTGGTACAACCGCGCTGACTTTAGGTAGTTTCAGGCTGAGAAGTGCGCCGGCTAACAAATTTTCCAGATAAAGTTTCTGTTCATACTTAAATAGCTGAATCAAGCGATCCATCGGGTAGTCATAATGGCAGGCAATCTGTACCTGCATTTCCTGGCGCTGAATGGTCTGATGTGCCCAAGGTAGCTGGTTCCAGCAATCCTGACATACTGAGTGAATTGCTTGATAATCGTTATGACAGAGCTGGCAGGGCTGTAACTTGCCCAACCAATGCTTAGCTTGCTGAATCAGCCTAGACATAGGCATAACGCGGTGCCTCAGGCAGCCAGCGTTTTAATAACGCATCGGCCTGTTTCGGATAATCCTTTAACATCTGCTGGGCCACATAATGCGCCTGATTCAGCAAATGATCATCCCGTTCCAGCTTGGCGACCCGGAAACCCATATCTCCAGTCTGTTTGGTTCCAAGCAGTTCACCTGGACCACGCAATTCCAAATCCTTTTCCGCGATAATAAAGCCGTCATTGGTTTCCCGCATGATACGCAAACGTTCCTGACCATTCTGAGAAAGAGGATGCTTATACAGGAGTACACAGAAACTGGCTTTGGCACCCCGACCAACACGGCCACGCAGCTGATGCAGTTGTGAGAGTCCGAGACGCTCGGCATTTTCAATCACCATCAGAGAAGCATTCGGTACATCGACACCCACCTCAATCACGGTCGTGGCAATCAATAGCTGCAGTTCATTATTTTTAAATTGTTGCATCACTGCCTGCTTTTCATCAGGCTTCATCTTGCCATGTACCAGACCGATATTGATTTCCGGAAAACGTTCTTTAATTTCAGCAAAAGTGGCTTCTGCTGCTTGGGCATCCAGTGTTTCTGACTGTTCGACCAGAGTGCAAACCCAATAGGCCTGCTTGCCTTCAGCACAGTTGCTGGCAATACGCTGCAAGACTTCTTCACGGCGGTCCAGTGGAATGGTTACGGTTTGGATCGGAGTACGACCGGGTGGCAGTTCATCAATAACTGAAGTGTCCAGATCGCCATACGCAGACATGGCGAGGGTACGTGGAATTGGTGTCGCCGTCATCACCAGCTGATGGGGTGACATGCCATCCAGTCCTTTATTGCGCAGCGCCAGACGCTGATCCACACCAAAGCGATGCTGCTCATCAATAATCACCAAACCGAGTTTGGCAAACTCGACATTTTCCTGAAACAGGGCATGCGTGCCGACCACCAGATTGGCACTGCCATCTTTAATGCTTTGCTCTGCCGCAGTACGAGCTTTGCCTTTTTGCTTACCTGACAGCCAGGAAACAGTCAGTCCCAGTGGCTCAAACCATTTTTTAAAATTTAAATAATGCTGTTCTGCCAGAATTTCGGTCGGTGCCATCAGGGCTACTTGCCAGCCTTCTTCCAGAGCATGGCAAGCCGCTACACCCGCGACCAGGGTTTTACCTGCACCTACATCACCCTGTACCAGTCGTAACATCGGTTTATTGCCTTTCATGTCATGGGCAACTTCCCTGGATACACGTTTTTGCGCCCCTGTCATTTCAAAAGGTAGACCCGCGAGCAACTGTTTGGCATAACGCTTACTGGGTGAAAATGCAGGTGCTTCAATCTGCTGAATAAAGGCACGACGGGTCAGTAAACTGATCTGATGTGCGACCAGTTCTTCAAAGATCAGACGCTGCTGGGCTGGATGGGAACCCTGTGCCAGCTGCAACATATTGGCATCTACTGGCGGATGATGAATATATTCTAGCGCCTGTTTCAGGTCATACCCATTGCTGAATTTAGCTGGTAACAGTTCCGGCAGATCATCACTGTGTAGGGCGAGCGCCTGCTTGATATATTCACGTAGCTTGGGTTGGGTCAGACCTTCAGTTGCCGGATAGATCGCCGTAAGCTGTGTCTGCGGGAGTGGGGTATGCTCAGTAATCACTTGCAGTTCGGGGTGATACATTTCCAGACCCCGGGCACCAACACGCACTTCACCAAAGACTCTTAATCTTGCCCCGACTTTACAGCGGTCAGTAATGCCTTTATAGATATGATAAAAACGTAGGGTAACTTTGCCGCAATCATCATCCAGCAGTACGGCCATGGACTTGCGTTTACCCGGTGGAAAATCTACTCCTTTAACGATGCCTTCCAGTAAATAGCTGCGTCCCACAGTCAATTGATTCATGGGGATGATCGTGCTACGGTCTTCGTAGTCACGTGGCAGATGAAAGAGCAAATCATCAGTTGTGAACAGATTTAATTTTTCAAGTAATGCGGCGGCGGCATTGCCGACACCTTGTAACTGATGGACTGCAGCCATGTCCCCTCAACCAGGTTTTGTGATTCGGTGCTGAATGCATATTTTATTTATCGGTTATGGTAAAACATCCGCACGCATAGCTAAACAATTATTTGAGCAAGGTCATCAAATTAGCACAATCAGTCATAGTGCGAAAACAGATTCCTGCGCCACTCATCATGTTCAGGATGTGCATCAGCTTGATCTAGGCAGCTTTGCACCAATTGACTGGGTCTACGTCTTGCTCAGCCCAGATCAGAGCACTATTGATGCTTATCAGCAGACTTATCTGGATTCAGTTGCTCCAATTGTTACTGCGCTAAAATCCCATCCGATACAGCGTCTGGTTGTCGTATCTTCTACCCGGGTCTATGGAGAAAATGCTGGAGAGCGGGTCGATGATGACAGTGCAATTTATCCCAATGATCCGCAAGGCAAAGTCCTGCATCACATGGAGCAGGCATATTTAGCTGCTTATCCAGAGCATTGTACGATCGTTCGTCCAAGTGGAATTTACGGGACCTCGGTTGTACGTCTAGAAAAAATGGCACGATCTATGGCCAGCTATCCAAATCTGCATTGGTCGAACCGGATTCATATTGAAGACTTGTCACGTTTTATGGCTGAGATGATTCACGTGGAACATCTTGAATCTTCAT
The DNA here is from genome assembly GCF_022700675.1 of Acinetobacter sp. ASP199. Lineage (NCBI taxonomy): Bacteria > Pseudomonadati > Pseudomonadota > Gammaproteobacteria > Moraxellales > Moraxellaceae > Acinetobacter > Acinetobacter sp. ASP199. Next base: position 2,662,215 of record NZ_CP062182.1, on the reverse strand, counting down.
ATATTTTGACCAATAACCAGCCGCAGCTGTTGCATGAGGTTTTGCAATGGTTCCAGCAGCAGATGAGATTGCCTTTATTGAAGGTGGAAAGTGCGCAGGTGACGGGGAAAAAGCTCTATGCGACACGTATGGAAAAGATGGGATTTAAATTAGAACATGAGGATTTTTTTAGGGATTATCTGGAGTTGATGCAGAAAAATAATCCCTCCTAACCTCCCTTTTTTAAGGGAGGAATTCCCCTCCTTTGGAAAAAGGAGGGGAGAGGGATGGATTATAAAAAGACCTTTCTCCTTGCGAAGCAGTACTCCTCATCCCAGAGGGAGAAGAAGCTTAAAGAATTTTACTTCTTCTTGCGCTTTGCACGCTTCTTGGCTTGTTCAGCTGCCAATGCATCTAAAGCTTCTTTCAATTCTTCATCAGTAAAGGCTGTCAGGTTATGCAGCATTTGTAGCTTCACTTCATCCAATACTAGATCAGCGTACTGAGCGATATTCTTGAAGCTCTCATCAAAGACAATCGCATTGTTTTCATTGGTACTGATATAACCTTTTCGGGTCAGCGTTTTGATAAAGCTCTGGAATAGGGCCTTATCAAAGAATTCTGGTGAATTGAATTCATACAGTACAGACAGACGCTGACCAACCAGATGACTTAATTCTTCAACCTGACGGGTGGAGATATTGCCTGAACCACGTTGAGTGATTAGTGCCAGTGTCATGTAATAACGCTCGATACTTTGCATCACAGGCGCAGCTAAAACTTCTAGCTGATGATGCGCTTCGCTGTTTGGTGTAGGCGCAACCAGATTTTTACCATCCTGTGCGATCAGCTTCGCTGAAATCAGGGCATCAATATAAGCGTTTACTGGTGCTTTAATTTCATCTTCATGCCATTTCAGGAACAGTTCAGCTTTCAGGAATGGATAGAGCGTACTGCTGATATTCACCAGATCATCACGGCGAATAATGCCATTATGATTGACCAGTGCAGCGACCAGTGACGGTAATACAAAGGCATGCAGAATATTGTTGCGGAAGTAGGTCAGTAAGATCGCCTGATTATCTTCGATGGCGATAATATTGCCCAGCACATGATTGACGCGTTTGATCAGTTTCAATTTCATTGCATAGGCAATAATTTCTTTGCCTGACAACGGCGTTACTTGCATGCGTTCATCATATGGCAAAGACATCAGCAGATTACGATAAGTATCTAATTGTTTGATACAAATCGCCTCATCCAGTGTGTGTTTTGGTGTTGCTAATAGAATGAGTGACAGCAGGGATACCGGGTTAATTACGGCTGCACGGTTAATATTTTCCAGAATCGCCTGTGCAGAGCTATTCACTGCTTCAGATACTGCTGGCGGGATCGGATCATCATTCTTTTCAATTTTGATCTGATCTGCACCATGCTGTTTCAGCATGTCATCGAGAAAGACGGGTTCACCAAAATTCAGATGTACCTTACCGAAAATACGTTCAATCTTGCGCAAGGTTTTTAGAATGCCAAAAATTGATTCGGCTTCTTTTTCCTTACCATTCATTTCACCCACATAAGTTGCACCTTCCATCAGGCGTTCATAGCCGATATAGGTGGGCACAAAGACGATAGGCTTCGCTTTGCCACGTAGGTGGCCATGTACGGTCATGGCCAGCATGCCGGTTTTCGGTGGTAACAGACGACCGGTACGTGAACGGCCACCTTCAATAAAGTATTCCAGTGGTGTATTACGTGACAGAACGCTATACAGATATTCTTTGAAAACTGTGGTATAGAGTGCATTACCGCGGAACGTACGGCGGATAAAGAAGGCACCCCCACCACGCAGGATCTGGCCGACAAATGGCATGTTCAGGTTATCACCAGCTGCGATGTACGGCACCATCAGACCACGACGATAAATCACATAAGACAATAACAGGTAGTCGATATGACTGCGGTGACATGGCGCATAGACAATTTCATAGTCTTTTGCCAGTTCACGCACGGTACTGAAGTTATGTACATCAATGCCATCGTAGAGCTGAGTCCAGAGGCGGGTCAGAGCTTTATCGGCAAAACGTACGGTTGAATTGGAATAATCTGATACGATTTCATTTAAATAACCAATCGCACGGCGTTCAGCTTCATCCACACTAATCTTGCTGCGGATACTTTCATTGCGTATAGCAGCCTGTACATCTGGAGATTTAATCAGACCCTGCATCACATTACGGCGATCTGAAAGGTCAGGTCCCAGAACGACTTCGCGCTGGGCATCCAGATAGTCATTCAAGGTACTGACAATATACGTTGCTGGAGACAGATTTGGATGTGTCACTTTGGCATGATCAATGAGTGCACGCAGTGACTGTGCTTCATGAAACTCCAGATAAGACTGACGACCATGCAGACCAATATTCACCAGCTGTTTCATCTTGCTTGGTGTTGACCAGGTATCGGTAAATAGCAGCTTGAACCAGGAATCTTCTTTCTCTGGCTCACGACCCCAGAGCACGGTCACCGGAATCAGTTCCACATCCAGTTCTGGATTCTGTTCCAGTACTTCAATCAGACGCAGCAGACGTGGTGGAAAAGCATGCGGCGGCGAACTTAGCAGATTACTTTCATCATGATATTGCAGGAACAATACCGATGCTTTTTCTTGGCTTGTGCCCAGATCCATTGGATCGAGTGCGGCAGGTAATTTGAGACGACGGGTTTCACCATCTACTACCAGCGCGTTACTGCGAGAATGGTTTTGCAGAACATAGCAGACAATCTTTTTCTGATCTTGCTGGTCAGCCGCTGGAGCAGGGACTTCCGTTGGTACTTCCCCAAGTACATGCGGGGTAACCACAAGTTCAAGCATCTTACTTGAAAGCTTGCGATACATTTGACCAAAGCCACTTTTGGACATACCTACTCCTAATTTTGCTGACCAGAACCACAGGATTTCTGAGGGGGATCTATTTTGATAGATTGTATTTGAAAACAATATGTCATTTTCTAACAAATTCTACAAAAGTTCTTTGATTTTAACGAGAAAAAACGATTTTTTTAGCGAAACGTACACAAAGGGAATGACAGGTCAGTCAGTCAATCTCTAGGGGTTTATTGAGAATTTGTGGCAGAATATTACCAGAAATGAAGCACATTGTTATTTTTCCAATTTTGGATATCCCGAACATCGTATAGGTTGCCTATGAATGTCTTAACACAAGAACTGGTTGAATTGCTTAGCCTGGAAAAGCTGGAAGAGAATATTTTCCGCGGAATTAGCCGTAATCTGGTAGGCAAGCGCGTATTCGGTGGGCAGGTGTTAGGGCAGGCTTTGCGTGCTGCATCATATACCACTGATCGTCCAGCACATTCCTTGCACGCCTATTTCCTGTTTGGCGGAGATGTCAATGCGCCGATTATCTATGAAGTAGATCGTATCCGTGATGGCAAGAGTTTTGCCAGTCGTCAGGTGCGTGCGATTCAGCATGGCCGTACTATCTTTATGTGTATGGTGTCTTTTGCCCAACCGGAAGAAGGTTTGAACTATCAGATTTCTGAACCAGAATATCCGCCAGTCGACAGCCTGAAAAATGAGGCGGAACTGAAGCATCAGATCGTTGAATTTGTACCGGAAAATGTCCGTGCTTCATTTATGCGTGATCGCCATGTAGAAATTCGTCCTGTGATGCCGGTGAATCCATTCCAGCCGCAGCCGGAAGCACCGAATTATGCGCACTATATCCGTACCCATGGCCAGATTGCACCAGAAGTTGATGAAGTTTCGCTGCATCAGGCGATTGCTGCTTTCTATTCAGACTTTACCTTGATGACGACTGCATTGCGTCCACATGGTCTGAGCTATATTTCACCAAACCTGCAATGTGCCAGCATCGACCATGCCATGTATTTCCATAAGCCATTCCGTGCTGATGAATGGATGCTTTACGATATGGATGCGACGGTGAGTGCCAGCTCACGTGGTTTGAACTTCGGTCGTATGTGGCAGAATGGAGAACTGGTCTGTAGCACTACTCAGGAAGGTCTGATCCGTCTGCGTGAAATCGAAACCCAGTAAGATTAAAAATAAAAAAGCCGGACTGAAGTTCCGGCTTTTTTTATGGATATCATTTGTATTTAGTGGCAATGTGGTACGTCATTAGCAGAATGCTTATGACAACCTTGCTGTTCTTTATTGCCCGAAGAATGTGCAAAAACCTGCCCGATGCTGCAAATGAGTGCAACAGTAATGATGATTTTTTTCATGAACGTTTATTTCCTTTCCATTAAACCAGTTTATTGCACTGATTAAGCACATCGCGTGCCAAAATTTGGTACATCAGCCTATGTATTAGATGAATAATAAAAGATATTTTGCTGCCAGGCATTTATAAAATTTTACTCGATTATCCGAAACTTGCATGGCATAGTGCCGGATAAGTTCAATATTAAAATGTCCATGAAGATGAGCTTAAATACGCAGATTCTAGTTGCCGCGGTATTGGGTGTCCTGTTTGGTTTTTTATTAAATCTTTTTCCGCAAACTACGTTTGAAGAGGTCAGCCTGTATGGCTTAGGCATCATGAGCAGCATCTTCATTGGTCTGCTGAAGATGCTGTTGATTCCGCTGATCTTTAGCTCGATTGTGGTTGGCGTATCGAATCTGCAGGCTGGTGGTCAGCTGAGTCGAACCTGGAAAATTACCTTGGCATGTTGTGTTACCACGACCACCCTGGCTTTAATCTTGGGGTTGGCCTGTGCCCATCTGTTTGATGTGGGCAAGGGTGTCGATGTATTGATGTTCCAGGATGCCATGGCTCAGCATCAAACTCCGGATACCTTAACGCCGTCTTCATTCTTTACCAACTTTATTCAGAATACCTTGATCAACCCGTTTAAGGCCTTTGCTGATGGGAATGTGCTGGCAGTTGTAGTCTTTGCACTCTTTGTTGGTGTGGCACTGGTTGCAGGGGGAGATAAATTCCGGACGGTGCGCAAACTTAGTATGCAGTTTTTTGACATCATGATGCTGATGATTGGCTGGGTCATGAAACTGGCACCATTCGGGATTTTTGCGCTACTGGCCAAACTGATCGCCACTGAAGATATTTCGGTGCTGAGCCGTCTGGCAGAGTTTGCGGCTGTCGTCACGGGAACCACCATTTTTCACGGTCTCGTAGTGCTGCCATTATTGTTGTGGATTTTCGGGAAAATGGACCCGATTACCTTTTTCAAAGGCACACGCGCAGCACTGATTACCGCTTTCGCCACCAGTTCCAGTTCTGCCACCATGCCCTTATCCATGAAGTGTGCTCAGGAAAATCTGGGGGTGCGTCCGCATACGGCAGGCTTTGTCATTCCGCTTGGGACCCAGCTGAACATGGATGGTACGGCCCTGTATGAAGCTGCTGCGGCTCTGTTTATTGCCAACCTGATGGGGCTTGATCTAACTTTGGGGCAACAATTGGTGGTATGTGCTACAGCGATGATTGCATCTTTAGGTGCACCGGGTATTCCAAGTGCCGGGATGGTAACCATGATCATGGTGCTGCAATCGGTTGGCTTGCCGGCAGAAGCGATCGCGATTTTATTACCGATTGACCGACTGCTCGATACGGTAAGAACAGTGGTGAATGTGCAGGGCGATATGATGATTAGTGTGGTGGTCGATCGACATACGCGTGAACCGCAGCTGGATTAGTCCATCTCCAGATCAGGATTAAAGACCACTTCCCACAGATGGCCATCCGGATCCTGAAAATAGCCTGCATAGCCGCCATAAAATGTGGCCTGTGCAGGTTTCACAATCTTGGCTCCCGCTTTTTCAGCCTGGGTCATGACCTGATCGACATCTAATGGGCTATAAACATTATGTCCCAAGGTCATTTGGGTTGGACACATTGGGCTCAGTTCAAGTCCGGTATCATGCTGGATGCTGCTTTGCGGCCATAACGCCAGTTTTAAGCCGGTTTGTAGTTCAATGAATGCGACTGCGCCGTATTCAAATTCTTTGCCGACAATGCCCTTACTGGGAAAGCCTAGCCCATCACGATAAAAGCGTAGTGCAGCCTCGAGGTCGTGAACACCGAGCGTAATCACTGAAATCCGTGCTTGCATCTGCTGATCCTTATGCTGATTGTCAGATCTTTATATCTTAGGTCAAATAAAAAGCAGGGAAATGATCCCTGCTGTTAGAAATTGTAATAAGAGGAGAGCGCTTAGGCGACTTTTAAGCCTGCCCGTTTGGCTGCAGGGGAATGCTCGAGATAATGCAGAGCATCATGAGTGCTGCCTTCATGCACCGGGTCATACCATGGCATCAGATAGCCGAGCTGCTGGGAAACCAGCCATAGCGGATTTGGTAACAAACGATTGTCCTGCTGTGAAATACGCAACCATTCTTTCCAGATCCAGGGTTTATAGACCGCAGGTTTAAGCTGCTTAAAGCGAGGGTCTTGTGCCAACAAGCGTGCTGCACCGTCAACCCAGAGACCGATTACCCCAATAATCACCACCACGCTGAGATAGTAGCGGGCAATATAACCGCCACCGAGATGACGATATAAGTCAAATGCCACACTGCGATGCTCGATTTCTTCTGCGCCATGCCATTTCACCAGATCTAGCATATTTGCATCAGCGCCAAGCCGTTCCCATTCGGTGTTATAGAGCGCATATTTTCCAAGCACACAGGTCATATGCTCTACAGTCGCGACGATACCAAGCCGGAACAGATCCCATTGATGTTCTGCGATTTTAGGAATTTTTAGACCAAGCGGCTGATCAGCCAGCAATTGATTGAAAAGGAAATTCATAATGTCCAAATTGTGCTGAATATCGATATTACGTTCGGATAAATACTCTTTATTGGCCGAGTTATGCGCCTGAGCATGCATGGCTTCCTGGCGGATAAAGGCCTGCACATCATGCTTTAACTTTTCGTCAGTGATCTGAGAGAGAACCTTGTTATACAGGCGGCAGAACCACAATTCACCAGCTGGCAGAATATTATTAATTTCATTGACAAAGTAACTGGCAAAAGGCTGATTTGGAATCCAGTCAATCGGGGTATCCTGCCACTCAAACTTTACTTTGCGTGGTTTGATGAAATAGGAAATTGAAGAGCCAATTTTTGTTGTTTTGAATCGCGAGAGTAAAGACATGAGCTGTATCCATCACTGCTTGATTAATACAGTATGAAAAAAATATCCCGAATCGCTGCAGGCAATACGGGACATTATTTTGTCACTTGGATCACATCGGACTTATTTTGGTTGTTCTTGTTCGACAATTTCTGTTTGATCAGCTTCAACCGGTGCATCCAGGTCATTTAATTCACTGGTAGTGACTGCATGAGCTGGGTCGAAATCAATTTCATCTTCTAGCTCAACAGATTCAATCGGTTCATCAGCTTCGTTTAAATCATGGATTGAAGCTTCCGGAATGGCATCCAGATCAAATTCACCTGACTGATCCAGGGTAAAGTTGAGACGACCCGCCATAACACTTGCCAATTCTTCCAAACCTTCTTTATTTAAAGAGGAGAATAGTTGAATCGAGAAGTTTAGCTTCATTTTATTTAATGTTGCTTTAACTTCCTGTAGTGCTTTAGAAGCAGGACCACGATTCAGCTTGTCTGATTTGGTCAGCAGTACATGTACAAACAGATGGCGCGAATAAGCCCATTCCAGCATCATCACATCGAAATGTTGCAGTGGATGACGGATATCCATCAACAGTACCAGACCTTGCAAACTCTTACGGTGAATCAGGTAATTTTCCAGTTCTTTCTGCCAGACGATTTTCATCGCTTCTGGTACAGCTGCATAGCCATAACCCGGTAAGTCGACCAGACGCTGGTCCGGATTGCCGAGGCTAAAGAAGTTAATCATCTGGGTACGGCCCGGTCTTTTTGATGCACGTGCCAATTGTTTCTGATTGGTCAGTGCATTGATGGCACTGGATTTACCCGCATTGGAACGACCGGCGAATGCCACTTCATACCCCGTATCTTCAACACAAAGATTAAGTTTCGGAGCACTCATTAAAAATTCAGCTTTGCGCAGCCAATTCAGGGCTTTCACCGAATATTCAGTAATGGCGGGATCCATTTTCTTGGCATAGCTAATCTTTTGCTTAGGTGCAGCAGATGCCTTACTGTTTTTCGATTTTCCTCGGCTGTGGTGCATAGCTCAACTTCAATTACATAATCTACAAAGGGCTATTATAAAGGAAGTCGCTCAGGCAAGCGAACTTTAGAATTGTTTGGCAGGCAATAGGCTGGGATTTAGGTCAGATTAATCAGGCTGATTGGAGATTGTGTGCTGAAATGACTCTTTAGTGGTTTCACTACTTCGCTTAAGGGGTATTGATTTAAGCTGCCATAAAACTGCTCTACGGCATCATCTAAAATATCTTTCAGGCCACAATTGCTGCGTAGTACGCAGGGTGGAGTATTACATTCTACCACTTGGTTGTCTTGTTGCAGAATGCGTACAATTTGACCGAGGGGAAGTTTTAAGGTGAGTGGATTCATGCGAATGCCGCCACCTCGCCCGCGGGTAGTGATGAGCCAGTCCTGCTTTGCCATAAAATGTACAATTTTCATGGCATGATTCTCTGACACCTGCAGCTCATTCGCCAGTTCCGCAATGGTATACGGCACTTCTTTCGGCTGTGCGATGTACATCAGAATCCGTAAGGCATAATCGGTAAATTTATTTAACTGCATTATAAAACTAGAGTTTTCATACAAAGCAGGGCTAGTCTAACACAGCCAGACTAGCCCTTGCTTGATTTCAGTTTAAGCTGACTGCTTAGTGGCGAACACCACCAGTACCGAAGGCTTCACTGTGAATATTCTCAGCAGGAATGCCTCGTGCAACCAGCGCTTTGTGTTGTTCTGCCATAAATGGCATTGGGCCACATAGATAGTAATCAGCATTTTCTGGTAGTAAAGCACGATCAACTGTACTTAGATCCAGACGACCTGCCACATCATAGTCTTCACCGAGTTTGTCAGCTTGGTGCGGAAATTCGTAAGCAGTAAACGTGCTTAAACGTGGGTATTTGGCTTTCAAGTCATGAATATGCTGTTTCATGGCATGAACCTGTTTACTACGGCAGGCATGAATGAAAGTCACCGGCTGTGGCATATCCAGCGTTACCAACTGATTTAGCATGGCTACCATTGGGGTTAAGCCGACACCACCACTGATGAACACGTTACGTTTGTTTGGATCAATCAGATAGAAGTTACCTGTTGGGGCAGATACTTCAATTTCTGAGCCTTCTGCCAGGCTATGTAAAGTATTAGATACCCAGCCTGGAACCAGATCGCCTTTTTGATCTTCACGTTTTACTGAAATACGCAGGTATTCATCTTGAGGGCAAGTTGAAAGCGTATATTGGCGAGGCTGTCTCAAATTCAATTCAGGCACAAACACACGTACAGAGATGTACTGACCCGCTTCATACTTCGGTAATGCACCGCCGTCGACGGGCGCCAGGTAGAACGAAGTGATCTCTGCGCTTTCTACCACTTTTTTAGCAATCTTGAAATTGCGCCAGCCTAACCAGCTTCCTTTGGTCTGTTCATGTTGATCATAAATCGTTTTTTCAGTCGCAATGAACAGGTCTGCTAATTGACCATATGCAGCAGCCCAGGCACCAATCAGTGGATCATCCATAGAAATATTGAGCACTTCACTGATCGAATGAAGCAGGTTTTCCCCAACAATACCGTAATCCGGTGCTTTAATATTTAAGCTGACATGTTTATGCGCAATGAGTTCAACCACAGGTAACAGCACAGAAGGATCTTCAATATTTTCAGCATATGCTAGAACCGCACCTGCTAAGGCTTGCGCCTGAGCACCACTACGCTGGTGACCCATGTTGAAAGTTTCTTTTAGATCAGGGTTATTGCCTAACATACGATTGTAAAAATAACCAGTTAAGGCAACACCATTTTCACGCAGGACAGGTACTGTAGCTTTTACTAGGTCAATTTGCTGTGGAGTCATAGCAGATCTCTCATGGCTGTTATTTATAAGATGTATTTAAAATACATCTTTAAAGATGTATTTACAATGCATCTTTTAATAAAAACCATAAATAAATTATGGGATATTAAAATATCCCATAAAAATGATGAAAATAATCGGAGGAAGGAGGGCTATCTTTTGCCGAATATTGAGCCCAATAAACCACGGACAATTTTCTGTCCGGTACTGCCGCCCAAGCTACGGGCAGCACTTTTGGCAAAAGTGCCGACAATATCCTGAGTCAGCTTTTCACGTTGCTTGGCAGCACGTTCCGCTTCCTTCTGTTGTTCGCGTGCCAGACGTTCCTGTTCACGGGCTTGTTGTTTGGCAAGTGCTTCCTGTTCTTTTGCCACTTGTTTGGCATAAGCCTCTTGTTCTTTCGCTTGCTGTTTTGCAAGCTCAGCAGCTTGAGCCTGTTGTTGACGTTCAGCAACTTTATTTTGCAGCATTTCATGGGCACTTTCCCGGTCGACTTGCTGCTCATAAATTCCAGCCACGATACTTTGCTGCATCAAAGCTTGACGTTCTTCCGGGCTAATCGGGCTAAAAGAGGAATACGGGGGCATGATCCAGCCACGCTCTACAATTTGCGGTATGCCTTTTTCATCCAGACAGCTAATCAGTGCTTCACCGACAGCCAGTTCGGTAATGGCCTCCTGAACTTTGAATTCTGGATTAGCGCGGAAAGTATCTGCGGCAGTTTTTACTGCCTTTTGATCTTTAGGTGTAAAGGCACGTAAGGCATGCTGTACTCGGTTGCCGAGTTGGCCTAAAACACTTTCTGGTAAATCGAGTGGATTCTGGGTGACAAAATAAATACCCACCCCTTTAGAGCGAATCAGACGCACCACCTGTTCAATCTTTTCTTGCAGGGTAGGGCTGGCATTATCAAACAGCAAATGGGCTTCATCAAAGAAGAACACCAGTTTAGGTTTATCCAGATCACCGACTTCTGGTAATTGATCAAACAGCTCTGAAAGCATCCATAGCAAGAAAGTGGCATAGAGCTTGGGTGTGTTCATTAGCTTGTCAGCAGCGAGCAAGTTGATATTGCCATGACCTTGACTGTCGGTTTGCAGGAAATCCATCAAATCGAGTGCTGGTTCACCAAAAAACTTGTCACCGCCTTGATCAGCCAGAGCCAGCAGATTACGTTGAATCGCGCCTAGACTGGCAGGCGAGAGGTTGCCATATTCAGCCTTGAAGTCAGCCGCATGCTCAGTCACATAACTGATCATGGCCTTTAAATCTTTGAAGTCGATCAGCAATAGCCCTTGATCATCGGCAATTCTAAATACCGCAGATAGCACACCTTCCTGAGTATCGTTCAGATTGAGGATTCGCGCGAGAAGAAGGGGGCCAATCTCGGAAATGGTGGTGCGAATCGGATGACCCTGATCACCAAATAAATCCCAAAACACCACAGGTGATGCGGCAAAGGGAATGCTGTCTATACTTAAGCTTTTAATTCGTTCATTAAATTTAGGATTACTTTCACCGGCTTTTGCCAGGCTGGAAACATCACCTTTAGCATCGGCAAGGAATACAGGTACACCAATTCGGGAAAAGCTTTCTGCCAGTACCTTGAGTGTTACGGTTTTGCCGGTACCGGTTGCGCCCGCAATCAGACCATGCCGGTTGGCGAGCTGAGAATGCAGCACGATATCTTGTGTGGTATCGGCAGTTTTTTTAGCAATAACGATTGGTGTACCCATAAATTTTCCTATTGTTATTTATTCATTTTTAACTTTTTTCATGTGTTGTAGTGCATGTTGAATATCTTCAATCAGATCTTCAGGGTGTTCCAGTCCAATACAGAAACGAACCAGGAAACCATCCTTCAAATGTGAATGTTTAAGAACACGCATTTCTTTTAAGTTATATAACATGACCAGGCTGACAGGACCACCCCAGCTAAACCCAAGCTTAAACAGTTTTAAACTGTCACAGAAATTACGGATATCTTGCAGTTCATATTTACTATCAAAAATTACACTGACCAGCCCGGCACTATGTCCTTCCTTGCAAATTTCTTTCCAGTATTGATGACCTGCGCTATGCGGGTCAGCTGGGTGTAGTACTTGCACAAACTCCGCCTGCTGTTTTAACCAGGACATGATGTTGAGCGCACTACTGGATTGATGTGCATAACGCAGTTGCATGGAAGAAAGGCTGCGTTGTACTTGAGCGACGTCATCACCTGATACCGCAATGCCCTGAATGGCGTGTGCACGGAACAGTTTGTGATGCAGGGCTTTATCACGGGTTACCACTGACCCCATCAAGATGTCACCACCACCACTTGGATATTTGGTCAGTGCATGTACGGATAAATCCACGCTCAGGTGTTCATCACCAAAATCAAAGGCATTAAAGGCCAGACCCGCGCCCCAAGTATTGTCCAGTGCAGTCAGAATATTGTGTGCTTGTGCCTTTTTAACCAAGCCATTTAAATCCGGGAATTCCAGTGTGACCGAACCTGCCGCTTCTAGCCAGATCAGTTTGGCTTTCTCGGATGGATTAAAGCTTTCCAGGCAGAGCGGATTATAAACTTGCACCTGAATGCCATAACGTGTTTCCAGGTTACGTAGATGCTCCATATTTGGGCCATAGATATTATCTGCTACCCAGACTTCATCTCCCTGACTTAAAAAGCAGGAATTCACGAGATTAATCGCCGATAAACCGCTAGGTGCCAGCAGGTGATAGCGTCCACCTTCGAGCTGGGCAATGTTGTCACCTAAGGTAAATGTGGTTGGGGTGCCATGGGTACCATAACTATAGTCATAGTCATCGGTCCAATGGCGATTAAACAGGGCATCGGTGTTGTTAAAAATAATTGTTGATGCACGATAGAGGGGAGGTTGAACTGTTGAAATATACTGAGGGGCCTTTCGTGGTGCATGAATCAGGGCGGTTTGAGGATTTTTTTTCATGCTGCAGCTCATATCTGGAGTCAAAAACAGCTTTAGCTTAAGAGAATCTTTGCTTTAGCGCTACTTAGCTTATCAATTGTATAAAACCCTACATAAAATAAAAAGTTGGCTTCATTTTTGCAAAACCTAGCTTATATACATACAAGAATAGGTTTGAGCGCATGAAATCGCATTTACGAGTACATTATTTTCAGCATATTGCTGGTGAGGGTTACGGTAGTTGTCATGAATTTTTAAAGCAGCATCAGGCGCAAATTACAGCGACTGAATTCTTTGCTTTACCCGTGGATCGCGCTTTGGATATAGAGGCATTGCCTGCGGTAGAAGAAGTGGATTTGCTCATTATTATGGGTGGCCCTATGAGTGTGAATGATGAGGCCAATTATCCATGGTTAAAAATCGAAAAACGCTGGTTACGTCGTTACCTGTCTCAAGGGAAGCCAGCTATTGGTTTATGTTTAGGTGGGCAATTGATTGCCAATGCCTTGGGGGCAGCAGTCAGTTATAACCCGGAACAAGAATTGGGTTGGATGTCTGTCAGTAAAGTGGCAAATGTGCCAGCAGACTGTTTTAGTTTGCCTGAACAGTTCCGGATTATGCAGTGGCATAATGAGACCTTTGAAATCCCGAAAGGGGCAGTGCGTCTGGCAGAAAATGAAGCCTGTCGCAACCAGATGTATCAGCTCGGTAAGAATGTACTCGGTTTCCAGTTCCATCCTGAGATCACCCCGGAAACCCTCTCGCTCTTTTTAGAAGATGAAGACGATCTATTAAAATTTTCAGGAAAATACGTACAGCCTGTGCAAGAGCTTAGGAAAAGTCCAAAAACCAATTTTATTGAAGGAAATCAAATACTAAACCGCGCAATTGAATACGTGGTAGAAAAATCTGCCTAACGGGTGAAAAACAAACTCTTGATTTAGCAACCAAATTGATTTGCAGACGAAAACTATAAAAGAGATTTGCTTATGCAATAAACAATGGCTATAATAGGCCACCCTTCGATAGGAAGGATGTTAACTGCGAAGAAAGTAGTTAACTATCGTTACAGTCGTGGCATCGATCACGACCTTAGTGATAATTCACTGCTCTTGACACTTACCTCAAAAATTAGTGGGGTGAGATGCGTCAAGAGTGATTCTTTATATATTTGGCTTGGAGTTTACTGGTATGTCTAACCAGAGAATTCGTATCCGTCTTAAGTCTTTTGATCACCGTCTAATTGATCAATCAGCTCAAGAAATCGTAGAAACAGCAAAACGTACTGGCGCACAAGTTTGTGGTCCAATTCCAATGCCTACACGCATTGAACGTTTTAACGTTTTAACATCACCACACGTAAACAAAGACGCGCGTGACCAGTACGAAATCCGTACTTACAAGCGTTTGATCGACATCGTTCAACCTACAGACAAAACTGTAGATGCATTGATGAAGTTAGATCTTGCAGCTGGTGTTGATGTTCAGATCGCATTGGGTTAAGGCTTTCGGGTTAATTAACGCTCTAAGTTAATTAGGCCGCTTTTTTAGAGGTTTATGCACATGGCTATTGGTTTAGTCGGTCGCAAGTGCGGTATGACACGTATCTTTACAGATGCTGGTGTTTCTGTGCCTGTTACAGTGATTGAGGTTGATCCTAACCGCATCACTCAAATCAAAACGCTTGAAACTGATGGTTATCAAGCGATTCAAATCACTACTGGTGAACGTCGCGAATCTCGCGTAACTAACGCTCAGAAAGGTCACTTCGCTAAAGCGGGTGTTGCTGCTGGTCGTCTGGTTCAAGAATTCCGCGTTTCAGAAGCTGAGCTTGAAGGTCGTGAAGTTGGTGGTACGCTTACTGTTGAGTTGTTCCAAGTAGGTCAAATTGTTGACGTAACTGGTACTTCTAAAGGTAAAGGTTTCCAAGGTGGTGTTAAGCGTTGGAACTTCCGTACTCAAGATGCTACTCACGGTAACTCTGTTTCTCACCGTGTTCTAGGTTCTACAGGTCAAAACCAGACTCCTGGTCGCGTGTTCAAAGGCAAAAAAATGGCTGGCCATTTAGGTGCTGAACGCGTAACTACACAGGGTCTTGAAATCGTTGCTATCGACACTGAACGTTCAGTTCTAGTTGTTAAAGGCGCGGTTCCTGGTGCTACTGGTGGCGACGTAACTGTTCGTCCTACGATCAAGGCCTGAGGGGAAATAACGTGAATTTAAATACTGTTTCCGGCTCTGCTGTTGAATTGTCAGAAGTTGCGTTCGGTCGTGAATTTAATGAAGCTCTTGTGCACCAAGTTGTTACAGCTTACTTAGCTGGTGGTCGTCAAGGTTCTAAAGCTCAAAAATCACGTGCAGACGTTTCTGGCGGTGGTAAAAAACCATTCCGTCAAAAAGGTACTGGCCGCGCTCGTGCTGGTTCTATTCGTAGCCCAATCTGGGTTGGCGGTGGTAAAACTTTTGCTGCTCGTCCACAAGACTGGTCTCAAAAAGTAAACCGTAAAATGTACCGCGGTGCTATGCAATGCATCCTAGCTGAACTTGTTCGTCAAGATCGCTTAGTTCTAGTTGAAGAGTTTGCTGTTGCAGCTCCAAAAACTAAAGAATTGCTTGCAAAACTTAACGACTTGAATGCTACTCGTGCATTGATCGTTACTGATGCTGTTGATGAGAACTTGTATCTAGCTGCTCGTAACCTTCCACACGTAGATGTGGTTGATGCGACTGCAATCGATCCTGTTAGCTTGATCGCGTTCGATAAAGTTGTTATGTCTGTAGCTGCTGCTAAGAAAATTGAGGTAGAACTCGGATGAACAACGAACGTTTATATCAAGTCCTGCAAGGACCTGTTTTCTCAGAAAAAGCACAAGTTTTAGGCGAAACTGCTGGTGTTCAAGTTTTTAAAGTTGCTACTGATGCAACTAAACTTGAAATCAAAAAAGCAGTTGAGCAATTGTTTGGTGTTCAAGTTGTTAAAGTTAACACTACGATCACTAAAGGTAAAACTAAACGCTTTGGTAAAACTATCGGACGTCGTTCTGATGTTAAAAAAGCATACGTCACCCTGAAAGCTGGCCAAGATGTAGAAATGGCTGACTTGGGCGATGCCGCTGAAAGCGCAGCGGAATAAGGACGAAAATTATGCCTATTCAAAAATGTAAGCCAACGTCTCCAGGACGTCGCTTTGTAGAGAAAGTGGTTCATGATCACCTTCACAAAGGCGCGCCTTATGCTCCACTAGTTGAAGCTAAAAAACGTACTGGCGGCCGTAATAATAACGGTCACATTACGACTCGTCACGTTGGTGGCGGTCACAAGCAACACTACCGTATCGTAGACTTCAAACGTAACAAAGACGGCATCCCAGCTGTAGTTGAGCGTATCGAATACGATCCAAACCGTTCTGCGCACATTGCGTTGTTGAAGTATGCTGACGGTGAACGTCGCTACATCATCGCGCCTAAAGGTTTACGCGCTGGTGATTCAGTACAATCTGGTAACGATGCTCCAATTCGTCCAGGTAACTGCTTACCACTTCGTAACATGCCTATCGGTTCTACTCTTCACAACATCGAGCTTAAAATCGGTAAAGGCGCACAGTTAGTACGTTCTGCTGGTACTTCTGCTCAATTGTTGGGTCGTGACGGTTCATACGCTATCATCCGTCTTCGTTCAGGTGAGATGCGTAAAGTACACGTTGAATGTCGCGCTGTGTTAGGTGAAGTATCTAACTCAGAAAGCAACCTTCGTTCATTGGGTAAAGCTGGTGCAGCGCGCTGGCGTGGCGTTCGTCCTACCGTTCGTGGTATGGCGATGAACCCGGTAGATCACCCGCACGGTGGTGGTGAAGGTCGTAGCAAAGGTATTCAACCTGTAAGCCCATGGGGTCAAAAAGCTAAAGGGTACAAGACACGTACCAATAAGCGTACGACTAAGATGATTATTCGCGACCGTCGCGTTAAGTAACAAGTAAAGGAATCTGACAATGCCTCGTTCTCTGAAAAAAGGCCCATTCGTCGATGCGCACTTGTTCGCTAAGGTTGAAGCGGCTATCGCGGCTAATAACCGTAAGCCGATCAAAACTTGGTCGCGTCGTTCGATGATCCTCCCGGATTTTGTTGGTTTAACAATTTCTGTACACAATGGCCGTAACCATGTTCCAGTGATCATCTCTGAACATATGGTTGGACACAAGCTTGGTGAATTTGCACCAACTCGTACCTACCGTGGTCACGGTGTTGACAAGAAATCTAAACGTTAATAGGTGCTATGATGGAAGTAACTGCTAAATTACGCGGTGCCGCTATCTCGGCACAAAAAGCTCGTTTGGTTGCAGATCTTATCCGCGGCAAATCTGTTGCGCACGCACTTAACATTTTGAACTTCAGCAACAAAAAAGCTGCAGTCCTAGTTAAGAAAGCGTTAGAGTCTGCAATTGCAAACGCTGAACACAATAACAGTTTAGATGTAGACGACCTTAAAGTTTCTACGATCTACGTTGATGAAGGCATGAGCCTGAAACGTATTATGCCACGTGCTAAAGGCCGTGCAGATCGTATTACTAAGCGTACTTGTCACATTACCGTTAAGGTAGGGGTTTGATATGGGTCAGAAGGTTCATCCAATCGGTATCCGCCTAGGTGTTGTGAAACGTCATAACGCTAACTGGTATGCGAGTCCGAAACAATACGCTGAATACTTGCTTAAAGATTTGCAAGTTCGTGAGTTTTTAACTAAAAAACTTAAGAATGCAATGATCAGCAATATTCTTATCGAACGTCCTACAGGCGCTGCTAAAGTAACTATTAGCACTGCTCGTCCTGGTATCGTTATCGGTAAAAAAGGCGAAGACATTGAGAAACTACAACGCGAATTAACATCTATCATGGGTGTTCCTGCGCAAGTAAGCATCAACGAAATCGATCGTCCAGACTTAGACGCGCGTCTAGTTGCTGAAGCTATCGCTTCTCAATTAGAAAAACGTGTAATGTTCCGTCGTGCTATGAAGCGTGCGGTTCAAAACACAATGCGTGCTGGCGCTAAAGGTATCAAAGTTGAAGTTTCAGGCCGTTTAGGTGGTGCTGAGATCGCTCGTACTGAGTGGTATCGTGAAGGTCGTGTGCCTCTACATACACTTCGTGCAGACATCGACTATGCTACTATGCGTGCTGAAACTACTTACGGTACGATTGGTGTTAAAGTTTGGATCTTCCGTGGTGAGATCTTGGGCGGCATGAAGCAAGTCATGAACCCAGCTCCAGCTGAAGAACGTCCAGCTAAACGCGGTCGCGGTCGTGGTGAAGGTCAAGAGCGTCGTGGTCGTCGCAATGAT
The DNA here is from genome assembly GCF_022700675.1 of Acinetobacter sp. ASP199. Taxonomy (NCBI): domain Bacteria; kingdom Pseudomonadati; phylum Pseudomonadota; class Gammaproteobacteria; order Moraxellales; family Moraxellaceae; genus Acinetobacter; species Acinetobacter sp. ASP199. The sequence goes on along the minus strand of NZ_CP062182.1, from coordinate 2,643,937 downwards.
CGTTCTGCTGAAAAAGGAGAATAATCCATGTTGCAACCTAAACGTATGAAATTCCGTAAGGTGCAAAAAGGCCGTAACACTGGTCTTGCACACCGCGGTAGTTCAGTATCTTTCGGTACAATCGCTCTTAAATCAATTGAACGTGGTCAAATGACTGCGCGTCAAATTGAAGCAGCGCGTCGTACTATCAGCCGTCGTATTAAACGTGGTGGTAAGATCTTTATCCGTGTCTTCCCAGACAAGCCTATTACTTCTAAACCTCTTGAAGTTCGTATGGGTAAAGGTAAAGGTTCTGTGGAATACTGGGTTTGCCAAATCAAACCAGGTAAAGTCTTGTACGAAATTGATGGTGTTAACGAAGAGTTAGCTCGCGAAGCATTTACGCTTGCAGCTGCTAAACTTCCGTTTAAAACCACTATCGTGACTCGGACGGTAATGTAATGAAAACTAAAGATCTACGTGAAAAGTCGGTAGAAGAGTTGACAGCTTTGCTTGATGAGCAACAGCTTAACCAATTCCGTCTTCGTATGGCGAAAGCAACTGGTCAATTGGGTAAATCGCACGAAGTGCAATTAACTCGTAAGACGATTGCTCGTATCAAGACCCTCCTTACCGAAAAACAGGGGAACGGACAATGAGTGAACAAACAGTCCGCACGTTAACAGGCAAAGTAGTAAGCGACAAAATGGACAAGTCTATTGTTGTGCTTATTGAACGTCGTGTTCAACACCCGTTGTATGGCAAATCAATCCGCCGTTCAACAAAATTACATGCTCACGATGAGAACAATACCGCTAAAACTGGCGATCTTGTAACCATCAAAGAATGCCGCCCAATGTCTAAAACTAAGTCATGGACTTTAGTTGAAGTTATTGAAGCAGCAGCTGAGTAATTAACGTTCTTGTTGCATCATCGGACAAATTCGAGTACTCTTTGAGCCTTTCGAATTTGCGACCGGTGATGCTCGGTTTTGGAGTAGGGCAATGATTCAGACCGAAACTATGCTCGACGTAGCAGACAACAGTGGTGCTCGCCGCGTACAATGTATTAAAGTACTTGGTGGTTCACATCGTCGTTATGCTTCTGTTGGCGACATTATTAAAGTTACTGTAAAAGAAGCAATTCCACGCGCACGTGTTAAAAAAGGTGACGTGATGAATGCAGTTGTAGTTCGTACTAAATTCGGCATCCGTCGTCCAGATGGTTCAGTGATTCGTTTCGACGATAACGCTGCTGTTATTTTGAACAACAACAAAGCGCCGATTGCAACTCGTATTTTCGGACCAGTGACTCGTGAACTTCGTACTGAACAGTTCATGAAAATTATTTCATTGGCTCCTGAAGTTCTATAAGAGGCAATCATGGCTAAGATTAAAAAAGGCGATCAAGTAATCGTGATCGCAGGTAAAGAAAAAGGCAAACAGGGTACTGTTCTGTCTGTTTCAAATGACCAAGTGAAGGTAGAAGGTCTTAACCTAGTTAAGAAACATCAGAAGCCTAACCGAGCTACTGGCGCTGAAGGCGGCATCGTAACTCAAGAAGCTTCTCTTCACATCTCAAACGTGGCACTTTTTAATGCTACAACCCAAAAGGCTGACCGTGTTGGTTACCAAGTGATTGACGGCGTGAAAACTCGCGTTTACAAATCAAATGGTGAATCAGTGGCGGTAGCGAAGTAATAGGTTGAAAAAGGCAATGGCCAGACTTAAAGCACGTTACAACGACGAACTTAAAGCTCAATTACAAGAACAATTGGGTGTTAAGAATGTGATGGAGATCCCTCGCATCACTAAAATCACTATCAACATGGGTGTTGGTGCAGCTGCTGCTGACAAGAAACTCCTTGATGGTGCTCTTTCTGATATGCAAGCTATCGCTGGTCAAAAACCAGTACTTACGTTAGCTCGTAAATCTATCGCTGGTTTCAAAATCCGTGATGGTTGGCCGATTGGTTGTAAAGTTACTTTACGCGGCGAACGTATGTACGAATTCTTAGACCGTTTGATCTCTATTGCGATTCCTCGTATCCGTGACTTCCGTGGTTTCTCAGCGAAATCATTTGATGGTCGTGGTAACTACTCAATGGGTCTTAAAGAACAGATCATGTTCCCTGAGATCGATTTTGACAAGATTGACCGTATTCGTGGTATGGACATTACCATCACTACGACTGCTCGCACCGATGACGAAGGCCGTGCGCTTATGCGTGCATTCGGCTTCCCGTTCAAATAAGAGGTCGAAATGGCTAAGAAAGGTATGATTAATCGCGAATTGAAACGCGAAGCTACTGTTGCTAAATACGCTGCAAAACGTGCTGAATTAAAAGCTGTTATTGCTAACGTAAATGCATCAGACGAAGAACGTTTCGAAGCGATGATGAAATTACAAGCATTACCACGTAATGCATCTCCAGTACGTCTACGTAACCGTTGTGGTTTAACTGGTCGTCCTCATGGTTACTTCCGTAAGTTCGGTCTAAGCCGTAACAAATTACGTGAAACAGTAATGCAAGGTGATGTACCTGGCGTTGTTAAGGCAAGCTGGTAAGGAGCACTATAAATGAGTATGCAAGATACCGTTGCCGACATGCTAACACGTGTTCGTAACGCGCAAATGGCGAAGAAACAAACTGTTTCTATGCCTAATTCTAAGTTGAAGGTTGCTATTGCAAACGTTCTTCAACAAGAAGGTTACATTTCAAACGTAGAAGTTGCTGATGTTGAAGGCAAAGCAACTTTAACTATTACGTTAAAATATTTTGAAGGCAAACCAGTTATCGAAACTGTGAAACGCGTAAGCCGTCCAGGTCTACGTCAGTATCGCGGTAAAGATGCACTTCCAAGCGTTAAGCAAGGTTTAGGTATTGCAATTGTTTCTACAAGCAAAGGCATCATGACTGATCGCGCAGCACGTGCTGCAGGCGTTGGTGGTGAAGTTATTGCTTTTGTTTCTTAATAGGTGATTCCTCATGTCTCGTGTGGCTAAAGCCCCAGTAACTGTACCTAACGGTGTAACAGTTACTCAGAACGGCCGGCAGGTCGAAGTGAAAGGCACTAAAGGTACATTGTCTTTCAACCTGCATGCGCTGGTCGAGCTAAAACAGGAAGACGGTACTCTAGTTATTGCTCCTAAAGCTGAATCTAAAGACGCTTGGATGCAAGCTGGTACTGCTCGCGCTGTGCTTAACAACCTTGTTAAAGGTGTTAGCGAAGGTTTCGAACGTAAGTTACAACTTATCGGTGTTGGTTATAAAGCTGCGGTTAAAGGTAACGTTGTTAACCTTAACCTTGGTTTCTCTCACCCGATCGACTACAACCTTCCTGAAGGTGTAACTGCAGAAACTCCTACAGCGACTGAAATCGTGCTTAAATCTGCTGACAAAGCGAAATTAGGCCAAGTTGCTGCAGAAATCCGTGGTTACCGTCCACCAGAGCCGTATAAAGGTAAAGGTGTTCGTTATTCTGACGAAGTTGTACTTCGTAAAGAAGCTAAGAAGAAATAAGGCGCGAGGTTCTTATGAACGAAAAGAAACAATCCCGTTTGCGTCGTGCGAAAAGCACACGCTTGCACATCCGTGCATTGGGTGCGACTCGTTTGTGTGTAAACCGCACTCCGCGTCACATCTATGCTCAAGTTATCTCAGCAGATGGTGGCAAAGTATTAGCGCAAGCTTCTACTCTAGACGCTACTCTACGTGCTGGTACAACTGGTAATGTTGAAGCAGCTCAAAAAGTAGGTGCTTTAATCGCAGAACGCGCTAAAGCAGCTGGTGTAACTAAAGTTGCGTTTGACCGTTCTGGTTTCAAATATCATGGTCGTATCAAAGCCTTGGCTGATGCTGCTCGTGAAAACGGCTTGGAGTTCTAATCATGGCTAAAGTTGAACAAAACGAAGGTCTTGTTGAAAAGCTGGTTGCCGTTGATCGTGTAGCCAAAGTTGTTAAGGGTGGTCGTATCTTCTCTTTCACAGCATTAACTGTTGTGGGTGATGGTAATGGTCGCGTAGGTTTTGGTCGTGGTAAAGCACGTGAAGTTCCAGCTGCTATCTCTAAAGCGCTTGAAGCTGCTCGTCGCAACATGATTACTGTTGACTTGGTTAACGGTACTGTACAGCACCCGATCAATGCTCGTCACGGCGCAAGCCGCGTTTACATGCAGCCTGCTTCTGAAGGTACTGGTGTAATTGCTGGTGGCGCAATGCGTGCAGTTTTAGAAGCTGTGGGCGTACGTAACGTATTGACTAAATGTTATGGTTCAACAAATGCTGCTAACGTAGTAAACGCGACTTTCAATGGTCTGCGTGACATGACTTCTCCTGAGAAAGTCGCTGCGAAACGTGGTCTTACTGTTGAACAAATTCAAGGGTAATCAATCATGAAAACGATTAAAGTTACCCAGACTAAATCTGCATCGCACCGCTTGAAAAATCACAAGCTTAGCCTTAAGGGTTTAGGTCTGCGTCGTATTGGTCATACTGTAGAGGTGTTAGACACACCTTCTAACCGTGGTATGATCAACCAAGTCTACTATATGGTTAGTGTAGAGGAATAAGCCATGACTCTGCGTTTAAATACAATTGCACCTGCAGAAGGTGCTAAGCGTGACAACCTTCGTCTAGGCCGTGGTATCGGTTCTGGCGTTGGTAAGACTGGTGGCCGTGGTGTCAAAGGTCAAAACTCACGTAAGAGCGGTGGTACACGTCCAGGCTTCGAAGGCGGTCAAACAGCGTTATATCGTCGTTTACCTAAATTCGGTTTCACTAGCCAACAGGCTTTGAAAACTGCTGAAGTACGTTTATCTGAGCTTGCTAAAGTTGAAGGCGACATCGTGTCTCTAGAAACTTTAAAAGCTGCGAACGTTGTACGTAAAGATATGACTCGTGCACGTATCGTACTTTCTGGTGAAATTACTCGCGCATTCACTGTTCAAGGTGTTGTGTTGACTAAAGGCGCTAAAGCTGCTGTTGAAGCGGCTGGCGGTAAAGTCGAGGAGTAATCTCCAGTGTCTATGTCTCCTAGTTCTTCAGGTCATGTCAACATGATGAAAGGCCAACCATTTCATGTGAAATACCGTGAAATTATTCGTCGAATGATGTTTCTCATTGGTGCGTTGTTGGTGTTTCGACTGGGAGCACATATTCCAGTACCGGGCATTAACAATGCCGCGCTGGAGAATCTGTTTAATGCAAACCAAGGTACGATCCTTGGTTTGTTTAACATGTTCTCTGGTGGTGCATTGGAGCGAATGTCTATCCTTGCTCTTGGGATCATGCCATACATCTCTGCATCGATTATCGTGCAGCTGATGTCAACAGTCGTTCCACAGCTCGAAGCTTTGAAAAAAGAAGGCGAGCAAGGCAAACGTAAAATAAATCAATACACACGACAGGGCACACTGTTCCTTGCATTTGTGCAAGCGGTCGGTATGTGCGCGGGCTTGATCAGCCAGGGAATTACCCTGACCTCTGGTCTGGCTTTTTATGTTCCTGCGGTAACCTCACTGGTTGCGGGGACCATGTTCCTGATGTGGTTGGGTGAACAGATTACCGAGCGTGGGGTGGGGAATGGTATTTCCATGATCATCTTCGCAGGTATTGTTGCAGGTCTGCCTACTTTAGTAATGCAGTCTCTGACTTCTGTCGATAATGGTCAGTCCAGCTTAATGGGTCTGGCAATATTTGCATTGTTATCCATCGCCGTGCTTGCAGCTATTGTGTTTATCGAGAAGGCGCAACGTCGTATTCCGGTGAACTATGCTCAGAAGCAGCAGGGTCGTCGCGTATTTACTGCACAGCAGACACATTTGCCATTAAAAATTAATATGGCAGGTGTGATTCCTGCAATTTTTGCCAGTTCATTGCTTTTGTTCCCTGCGAGCTTGGGTCAGTGGGTAGGCAGTGCAGATCCTGATGCAGGAATTATCAAGCGTAGTCTACAAGATTTGGCATTGGTGTTGTCGCCTGGTCAGCCGTTGTATTTGGTGCTCTTTGGTGCGTTAATTATCTTTTTCTGTTATTTCTATACAGCACTAGTATTTAGTCCTAAAGAAGTATCAGAGAACTTGAAACGCAGCGGAGCTTACGTGCCTGGTATTCGTCCAGGTGAGCAAACTGCTCGTTACTTAGATCATATTCTCGGTCGTTTGACATTTATTGGCGCGATGTATATCACGGTCATCTGTTTGATGCCGATGGTATTGCAAAGTTCATTTGGTATCCCATTCACTTTAGGTGGTACTTCTTTGCTCATTGTTGTGGTTGTAGTGATGGACTTTATGGCTCAGCTGCAAGCACATCTCACTTCGCACCAATATGATAATCAAACGTTAATGAGAAAAACGACTGCTCATCCTAAGGGATAAGCGCACTTAGAGGTTTCATCATGAAAGTACAAGCTTCTGTAAAGAAAATTTGTGGTAGCTGTAAAGTTATCCGTCGTAATGGGGTTATCCGCGTAATTTGTAGCGCAGAACCTCGTCATAAGCAGCGTCAAGGTTAATCTGATCAAGACCTGTTGATTTCAGTAGGCGAATTGGGTTATTATCCGCCCCTCAAGATTTTTGTGGGGCGGTTATTATCTTAACTGCCTTTTTGGAGAAAATTGAATGGCTCGTATTGCCGGTGTAAACATTCCGGATAACAAGCATGCTGTTATCTCTCTAACGTATATCTTTGGTATTGGTCGCCATACTTCAAAAGCTATCTTAGCTGCTGCAGGTATTGCTCCAACAACTAAGATTCGTGAATTAGATGACGCTCAGCTTGATGCGATTCGTGCAGAAGTTGCTAAGGTTCCAACCGAAGGTGATTTACGTCGCGAAATTTCCATGAACATCAAACGTTTAATGGATTTAGGCTGCTACCGCGGTCTTCGTCATCGTCGCAGCTTGCCTGTCCGCGGTCAACGCACCAAAACTAACGCACGTACCCGTAAAGGTCCGCGCAAACCAATTAAGAAATAAGATTTCTGGAAGCTAAAAGATGGCTAAAGATACTCGCACACGCAAGAAGGTCACTCGTACCGTCTCTGAAGGTGTTGCACACATTCACGCTTCTTTTAATAACACCATTGTGACTATTACCGATCGTCAAGGTAATGCACTGGCTTGGGCCACTTCAGGTGGACAAGGCTTCCGTGGATCACGTAAATCAACTCCGTTCGCTGCTCAGGTAGCTGCTGAAGTTGCTGGTAAAGCAGCTTTAGATTACGGTTTGAAAAACTTGGACGTCCTTGTTAAAGGTCCTGGTCCAGGTCGTGAATCTGCGGTTCGTGCTTTAGGTGCAGTGGGTTATAAAATTAATAGCATTACCGATGTGACTCCAATTCCTCACAACGGTTGCCGTCCACCTAAAAAACGTCGCGTGTAAGGAGAAACATTCATGGCTCGTTATATTGGTCCAAAATGCAAACTCTCTCGCCGCGAAGGGACAGACCTGCAATTAAAATCTGGCGTTAAACCATTTGACGTTAAGACTAAAAAACATGCTAAAGTGCCTGGCCAACATGGTGGTGCGCGTGGCAGCAAACAATCTGAGTACTCACTACAATTACGTGAAAAACAAAAAGTACGTCGCATGTACGGTGTTTTAGAGCGTCAATTTAGTAACTACTATAAAGAAGCAGCTCGTGTTAAAGGCGCAACTGGCGAGAACTTGTTAAAGTTACTTGAAAGCCGTCTTGATAACGTTGTTTATCGCATGGGTTTTGGTTCTACACGTGCTGAAGCTCGTCAGTTAGTATCTCACCGTTCTATCACTTTAAATGGCCGTCGCGTTAACATCGCGTCTATCCAAGTTAAAGCTGGTGACGTGATTGCAGTTCACGAAGGCGCTAAACAACAATTACGTATCAAAAACGCAATTGAATTAGCTGCTCAACGTGGCATTCCTTCTTGGATGGAAGTAGATCATTCTAAACTTGAAGGTACGTTCAAAGCTGCACCGGATCGTTCTGATTTACCTGCTGAAATCAACGAAAGCTTGATTGTAGAATTGTATTCTAAATAATCCTTGAGGTAGCAATATGACGCGTACTGCAAATGAGTTTCTAACTCCGCAAGCGATCAAGGTCGAAGCGGCAAGCGGGACCTCGGCAAAAGTTATTCTAGAACCCTTAGAGCGTGGCTTTGGTCATACTCTGGGCAATGCTTTACGTCGCATCCTTCTTTCTTCTTTACCTGGCGCTGCTGTGGTAGAAGTAGAAATTGAGGGTGTTGAGCACGAGTACAGTACTTTGGAAGGCTTGCAGCAGGACATCGTCGAGCTCTTGCTGAACCTAAAAGGATTGTCTATTAAGCTGTTCGATCAAAATGAAGCTTATTTAACATTAGAGAAACAAGGTCCAGGCGACGTAACTGCGGCTGACCTTCGTTTACCTCATAATGTTGAAGTGGTTAACCCTGAACACTTGATCGGCACGTTAAGTGCTTCAGGCAATCTTAAGATGCGCCTGAAAGTGGCTCAAGGCCGTGGCTACGAGACTTCTGACTCACGTTTCCCAGAAGGCGAGACTCGCCCAGTGGGTCGTTTACAGTTAGATGCATCTTACAGCCCGATCAAACGTGTGTCTTACACAGTTGAAAATGCTCGTGTAGAACAACGTACTGACCTTGATAAACTGATCATTGATCTTGAAACCAACGGTACAGTTGATCCTGAAGAAGCAATCCGCAAAGCGGCAACAATCTTGCAACAACAAATTGCAATCTTTGTTGACCTTCAGAAAGATCAAGCTCCAGTTGCTCAAGAACCTCGTGAAGAAGTTGATCCGATTTTGCTTCGTCCAGTAGATGATCTAGAGCTAACTGTTCGTTCTGCTAACTGTTTGAAAGCAGAAAACATTTACTACATTGGTGATCTTGTACAGCGTACTGAAGTTGAGTTACTTAAAACTCCTAACTTGGGTAAAAAATCGCTTACTGAGATCAAAGATGTTCTGGCTTCTAAAGGCTTACAACTCGGCATGCGTTTAGAGAACTGGCCACCAGCTAGTCTCCGTATGGACGATCGTTTCGCCTATCGTAGCCGTTAATTAAGTAGGACTATCACCATGCGTCATCGTAATAGTGGTGTGAAATTAGGCCGTACAAGCAGTCATCGTAAAGCGATGTTCCAAAACATGGCTAACTCTTTGTTTGAGCACGAGTTGATCAAAACAACTGTGCCTAAAGCAAAAGAATTACGTCGTGTTGCTGAGCCTTTAATCACTTTAGCTAAAGTCGATACAGTAGCAAACCGTCGTTTGGCGTTTGCTCGTACTCGTTCAGCTGCAACTGTTGGTAAATTATTTACCGTTCTTGGCCCTCGTTACAAAGAGCGTAACGGCGGTTATCTACGTGTTCTTAAAGCGGGCTTCCGTGCAGGTGATGCTGCACCGATGGCTTACGTTGAGCTAGTAGATCGCGAAGTTAACTAATTTCGTGAAGAGCAGCAAACGTTGTTCGGAAAGGTCGGTTGAATAAACCGGCCTTTTTTAATGCCTGTGATTTGCCCAGATATACTAATGATCGGTTAGGCTATAAAATTGTCCCCAAAAGATAAAAAAAGTAAGGCAAATATATAAACTTGACATGGAGTATTGTCAGTTTTGTGCTTTAATAAAATAAATGACAAATTTGGGTCAAAAGAAGAACATGGAAAAACAGGTTGATATCTTAATTGTGGGGGCAGGCATCTCGGGAATTGGTCTGGCAGCACATCTCTCTAAAAATTGTCCGCAGCGTTCTTTTGAAATTATTGAACGTCGCGAAAGCGTAGGCGGTACTTGGGATTTATTTAAATATCCGGGCATCCGTTCTGATTCGGATATGTCGACTTTTGGCTTTAATTTTAAACCTTGGAAAAAAGCCAGTGTATTGGCTGATGGCGCATCAATTAAAAATTATCTGTCTGAAGTCGTAGAAGAATTCAAACTCGAATCCAAAATTCACTATCAGCACCGCGTTTTAAATGCCAATTATGATACACATACGCATAAATGGTCAGTAAAAATCGAAAATGCCCAAGGTAAAACTGAAACCTGGGTAGCGAATTTTGTTCTGGGTTGTACTGGTTATTATAATTATGACCAAGGTTTTCAACCGGAATTTCCAAGTCAGGACGCATTTAAAGGTAGTTTTATTCATCCGCAACATTGGCCTGAAAACTTCGATTATAGCGGTAAAAAAGTCGTGATTATTGGAAGTGGTGCAACTGCAATTACGCTGGTCCCAGCAATGGTCAAAGGCGGAGCAGGGCATGTAACCATGTTGCAGCGTTCACCGACCTATATTGCATCAGTCCCATCGATTGACTTTGTTTATGACAAGATGCGTAAGTATCTATCTGAAGATGTGGCTTATAAGCTTACCCGTGCACGTAACATCGGTATGCAACGCGGGATTTATGCGCTGGCACAAAAACGGCCAAAATTGCTTAAAAAGCTGCTTTTAAATGCAGTAAAGTTCCAGCTCAAGGGCACGGTGGATATGAAACACTTTACCCCAGACTATGAGCCTTGGGACCAGCGCCTGTGCGTGGTGCCGGATGGGGATTTATTCAAAATTTTACGTGAAGGACGTGCCTCGGTTGAAACTGACCAGATCGAGAGATTTACTGAAACCGGTATTCAGCTTAAATCAGGTAAGCATCTTGATGCCGATATTATCGTATCTGCTACTGGTCTAAATATTCAGATTTTGGGTGGGATACAGGCTTCTATCGATGGCAAGCCAATTGATACCTCTAAACATATGCTGTATCGCGGTGTGATGATCAGTGATATTCCGAATATGGCGCTGATTATTGGCTATATCAATGCATCCTGGACGTTGAAAGTAGACATTGCAGCCGAATATATCTGCCGTCTGCTGAATTATATGGATATGAACGGTTTTGATGAGGTACTGCCGGAAGGTAATACTGCGGAGTTACTGAAAGATACTGTCATGGGTAGCCTGACTTCGGGCTATATTGCCCGTGCCGCACACGTCATGCCAAAACAAGGCAAGCATGGCCCTTGGCGTGTCAGCAATAATTATTTAGCCGATCGTAAAGACTTTAAAAATGCCACTTTCGATGATGATATTCTACAATTTAAAGCAAAGGCTGAGCAGGGAAAGCAGCAAGGAAAAAAAGTTAAACCACGTCTGGTGTCTTAAAATCTGAAAAAATAAAAAGGAGCATTTGATGCTCCTTTTTATTTGCTTATATATTTGAATTAAATTGATCGTGAGATCAGTTCTTTCATAATTTCATTGGTCCCTGCATATATCCGGTTGGCGCGATGATCGATGTAGGCGCGAGCAATTGGATATTCCAGCATATAGCCATAACCACCATGCAGTTGCAGACATTCATCGACTACTTTACTGAACATTTCTGAAATTTTATATTTTGCAGCCGCCGCCGCATTCACGTCTAGCTCTTGCTGTAACTGTTGTTGCATACAACGATCCAGATAAGCCCGGCAGATTTCGATTTCAGTACGTAGTTCAGCCAGCTTAAAACGGGTATTTTGAAAGGCAGCAATAGGTTTGCCAAAGGCTTGACGCTCCTTGGTGTATTTTACCGTATGCGCAAAAGCGGCTTCTGCACCAGCCTGGCAGATCATGGCTACAATCAGACGTTCCCAGGCCAGTTCTTTCATCAGCATCATAAAGCCCATACCCGGCATACCCAACAAGTTTTCTTTAGGTACACGCACGTTATCAAAGAACAGTTCACAGGTATCCTGGCCTTTCATGCCGATTTTATTCAGCGGTTTGCCTTTGCTAAAACCAGCACGGTCAGCTTCCACCATGATCAATGACAGATTGGCTGAGCCTTTATCACTATCACCTGTTTTACAGACGACAATTTCCATATCGCAGAGATAGCCATTGGTGATGAATATTTTCGAGCCATTAATGACATAGTCATTGCCCTCTAATACGGCACTGGTACGTACCGCCTGAAGGTCTGAACCTGTGCCGGGTTCGGTCATCGCAATCGCAGTAATCACTTCACCACTGGTCATTTTGGGTAGCCATTGCTGTTTCTGGACTTCATTGCCGAAATTCAAAATGTAATTCGCCACGATATCGGAATGCAGGGAAAAACCGGTCGCTGAATCACCGGCATAAGCTTGTTCTTCAATCAGGATCATGCTGTAAAGCCGATCCACGCCTGACCCGCCATATTGTTCTGGCGCGGTTGGACAGAGTAGTCCCAAGGCTCCAGCCTTATTCCAGAGATTACGATCCACATGCTGTTGCTGTTCGAAGCGTTCGGTATGCGGAATCACTTCCTTTTCATAGAACTTACGCACCGTCTCGCGGAAAGCCTCATGCTCAGCATTAAACAATGTACGCGGTAATAAGTGCGGCAGTGGTCGAATCGCAGCAGATTGCATGATCAGGATTCCTTGTTCTGATTATTGTCCTCATGAACATAAGGGCAGGGGATATTGTGGACAATGTGCGAAATGTACAAAATACAGATAATGCTGATGCTTTCCGCCAATTCCCTCGAAAATTACTTGGCGCTTAGGTAAACTACTCATGTTTTTAACACGTTGGGGAAATATGATGACTGAAGACATCAGCCTGGAAGAGCGTAAAGTGATTTACCGCGCACGTCGTGGTCTCAAAGAGATAGATGTGTATTTTGATCCCTATGTCAAAAACTACTATTTGACAGCAGACCCATTTGAAAAAGAAATGTTTGCTGAGTTGGTGGCGCAGGAAGACCCGGACCTGCTGGACTGGTTTATGGAAGTCTCTGAACCGCCACGCCCTGAATTACGTGAGTTTATTAATAAGCTTAAACATTACGTTCATGGATAATCGTTGTTATCAGCTGAAACGCAGCCTGCTTGCACTCGCGTTTCAGTTTTTCATTTTTACTGTATTGATGTTTGTCATGTACCAGTTATTGCCCTTATGGTTATGGGGAATCTGTCTGGTTGCAGGACTGATCATCTATCATCTGTTTTATCGCAAGCGTCCGCAGATCGCCCAGTTTGAATATCTGGATGGTCGGGAATGGACCATTACCCATCATGATCAGCGTATACAGCGTGCCCAGATCAGTCATGTGATTGATCACCAAGCTTATCTGGTGGTGTATTTTCAACATGCCAAAGTAGCGCCACTGCTGATCTGGTGTGACCAGTTACCAGCACAACAATGGAAGTCACTGAAAGTCCTCACGAAAATGATCTGATAGCCAGACAATCGGTATTTTCATCAAAATCATAATTATATATTTTTCAAATTCTTATCTTTATATGCTGATCTTTTGTCGGACAATTCACTTAATTCTTTCGAAAATATTTGAATTGTCTGACAATTTTCTCGATTGCTTTTATTTTAAACAGGTACATTTAAATCACCGAAGTCAACAGAGGAGATTAATATGGAATTTCCAACGTGGATATTTCCAGTAGTCGCGCTAATTCTGGCACTGGTCATTGGAAGACTCGGTACTCTAGTGAAGGAACGAATTTCAACTCAACCCCATTAAGCTAAAACTATAAGTTAAAGCTTTCCCAGTTAATAAGTAGCATGTGCTGAACCGTCGCAATGCTACTTTTTTTTGCCCCAAAATTCAGTATTTCTTTCGATCAAGTCAATTGCAGAACCGGTAATCAATGGCAAAGTGACTCATCTAATTTAGAGTAAATACTCTTTAATTCATATAGTTCATCTGCTATGTTTAGCAGCATGGACATAATCACAATTATAGAGGACAGGAAAATGTCAAAAGTCCAACAAATATGCCAGGGTATGGCGGCCATAGTAATAACAACAACGGCTTTAACAGGTTGCTCACAGGTGATTAAAACGGGTGCCAATGTGGCGCTGGGTTTCACTGAAAAACATATTGTGCCACCGATTCTGGCCATGGATGATGCAGAAATGGTGTGTAATTCAGGCAATGCTTTAACGCCAGCCATCATGTCAACCAAGGAGATGGGCGCGGATCCGACCCGTGTTGCAGTGTTGATGTACTCTGCAGCCGGTATTTGTGCGGAGCAGAAAGCGCTAGAGGCTGAACTACGTTATATGCGTGCGTCCAAAGCCAATCAGGTCAGTGAGGCACAGGATGCTCGCGTAGAGCAGAAACGCTGGGCGGCATTGGCTGCACAGCGTCAATACACCGGCTACCAGATGTTCCAGAAACGCTATGAGAAAAAATATAGTGTAGCACTTGGCGACAGCTGCCCGAGCATGAAGAGCGATATCGAACAGACGGTATATCTGCTGGGCATGCTCAGTGGTCTGCAGGCGATGACGAATGATATTAACTCGGGTGGTGCGGTGCATGTGCCCAAGGATATTGCGGCTGTGGTGGAACGCGGGATGACCTGCCTGAACAATGAAAAATTCTGGGGTGCACCAAATGCCACGCGTGCCGTAATCTGGACCTTGTTACCAGGTGCAAGTGATGGCAAGCCAGATCCATATCAGACCTTGAAACAGTCGACTCAGATTGGTGAACAGAAAGGTGTGCGTCTATCGCATGCGCTTTACGCCGTAGCTGCTCAGGCTTCGGGTGATGATGCCAAGATGCGTGATGCATTGAAAACCTTTGCACAGGCACGTTCTGATGAAAAACCGGTAAATCCGCAATTCAAGCTGATCGATAGTATGGCTTCGATTATGGTGGGTGGTATTGCAGACCGTTACTGGACTGAACATACTGGCGTACGTAGTGCAGATGACGGCATGCAACGTTTCTGGGACGAAACAGATACGGCGTCTGACCTTGACGACCTGTTTAATTCGGATTCCTGATCCAGTCAGGTCCGTACGTTAAGGCGGACCTGAATTGACATACGCTAAGGGACTCAGCGATGCAGATGCACGATCACTATCTTCGTAACAAGATTGTCTTTCTGGCAGTTTTTGTTGCTTTCTGCGCATGGCTGCAGATTTTTAAAGATAGTTTTATCTTTTGGCAAGCCAGTCTGATGAGTGAACCCTGGCGGCTATGGACAGCGCATTGGGTGCATGTCGGCTGGACACACTATTTCCTGAATATGCTGGCCTTTATCTGCTTGCCCTTTATCTTTCCACGTGCTTCGGTGTGGAACTTCGTCAGTATTCTACTGGTCCTGCCTCCGCTGATCAGTCTCAGCTTCTATTATTTCCTGCCCGATATTGAAGCTTATGCTGGACTGTCGGGTGTCTTGCATGGGGCTTATGCCGCCGTAGCCTGTGTGCATCTGTTGTATAAAAAAGAACGCAGTTTTGCAGCTCTAGTGCTGTTCCTGATTTTTGCCAAGCTGGTCTGGGAAAATACCATGGGCAGTGAGGGCACAGCACAATTGATTGGCAGCCCGGTACTGGTTGAAGCACATTTGCTGGGGGTGATCTGGGGGATTGTAGTGGCTAATCTTTATATCATTGGTAATTACTGGCTGGATCAATGATGCAGTTGGCATAAATAACAAAAAAGAAAATGCAAATTGTCATTTTCATTTTGCACAGTCTGGTGCAGAGTCAGAAGCATAATAATCAGATCGGCCTGTAAATCGGACTTACAAGACAAAGGGAAAGGGAAGCCAGGTGTGGTGGACATTCCCAGAGAATAACAATAGGAATACACATGCAAAATGATGCTGAAAACAGATCAGGATTAGGTCTGTTGCGTTATATCTGGACAGAATGGATCTCGACATTTGTCGTGCTGGTCTTACTGTTGCTGACCCTTGTCATTGGTACTGGTGAAATGATCCATGGGCAATTGCTGCGTATGGGTGAACGGCTTTATGGTGATCCAGCCACAGGGATGCAGTATTCATTCTTACGTACTGAACCAAAAGCACCAACCTGTGAACGTAATGTTGATGTCGATAGCCGCGTACAACAGCAAATGAAAGCTGATGCTGCTGATGAATATGCGGATTTCTTCGGGGTGCGCTCCGAAGCAGATGTACGCGCAGCAGTCATGCAGGCACAACAGGTCTGTGAAGAATCCCATGCTTTCTATACTCAAGCCATAAATCATATCAATGCTCATCCGAGTATTCGTGCTTACCGTAGCTTTGAAACCAGCTTCTTTGGCCTGTTCAAGTTTGGTGTTGAAAACCGTGCGTTACTGCTGGTGATTATGGTGGTATTCGCTGCCATCAGTGCGACCTTGAAAACCCATCATATCGGCCTGCGCAGCCCAGCCACCAAAATTGATTTCCGGGTCTATACCTTGGCTATGCTGGTCGCTAATGCTTTCCTGGCATTCTCCTCCTATAGCCAGTATCAGTCAGTACTGAACTCTGGCGTGGCCATGGGGGAGATGAAATATATCTACTGGCTGTGGATGATTCTGTTTAGCACCTTGACCCTAGTCAGTTTATTCCAGGTGATTAAGCTGCCGAAGCCTACCCGTGAAGGTGGTAGTTTTGGTCTGGCCTTCCTGAGTGTGCCACTGTATGCCTACATGGCAATCAGTACCGGGATCAACTTTACCTTCTTCATGGATTATCCAATGGGGCAAGGGATTTATCTCGGCCAGCTGGTAGAGTTCTCCAGTATCTTCCTGAATCTGGCACTGTTTATCTGGGCAGGTATGTTGCTGAAGCAGACGCGTGTCGTGGATATGTTCCTGAATATTCTGCGTCCGTGGAATCTGGCACCAGAAACCCTGACATGGTTAATTCTGTTGGCAGCTGCATTGCCGACCGCCTATACCGGCGCATCGGGGATCTTCGTCATTGCTGCCGGTGCGATTATCTATAAGGAAGTCTGGAATGCCGGTGGTCGTCGTCAGTTTGCCTTGGCAGCCACTGCCATGTCAGGTTCTCTGGGAGTCGTGTTACGTCCATGTCTGTTGATTGTGGTGGTAGCTTCATTAAATAAAGAAGTCACCACAGACTTGTTGTATAACTACGGTGTGTATGTCTTCTTGTTAAGCTCGACCCTATTCCTGGTGATTTCACTGTTCTTTGCTGAAAGCAAGTTCCGTATTGCCCCAGCAGGCCTAGCAGCCCCACAATCAGGTCGTGCCTTCCTGGCTGTGATTCCATACATTGTGATTTTTGTACTGATCTGGATGTTCTACAAATATGCATTGTCGACCAATCTGAACGAGTTCACTGCACCAGTGATGATGCCAGTCATCCTGTTAATGATTGTACTGTATGACAAGCTACGCCATCAGCCTGCACCAATACCACCAGTGGGACATTGGGATGAAAGCCTGAATGTGAATCTGAACGGAATTGGTGGTACAGCAGCACAGCCTGAATCGGCACCTGGCTCATCCTTACGTCAGTTTGGTTTCTGGAAATCTATGCATATCTCGACCAGTGAAACGGTAGGGCATATCGGTGCACTGGTCATTTTGATGGCTTTGTCTGTCAGCGTCGGTGGTTTGCTGGAACGTCTTGAAATCATGGAAGCTTTCCCGACAGATATTAACAGCACTATTCTGGTCATTAGCATGATTGTTGGCTTGATGATCTTTGTGGGAATGATCATGGATCCATTTGGTGCCGTGATTCTGATTTCTGCAACGGTAGCGCCCGTAGCGTACCAATATGGCATTCATCCGGTACATTTCTGGATGATCACCCTGATTGGCTTTGAACTGGGTTATGTGACACCACCAGTCGCACTGAATCATCTGCTGGCCCGACAATCGATTGGTGATGCCGAAGTGGCAGAAGCAGATGCGGAAGTACGACATCTGTCCTTCTACTACCGCTATGAGCGCTGGATTCTACCAGTCATTGTGTTACTGCCAGCAATGCTGATCATTGCCTATGTACCATACCTCTTCAAGCTGTTCGGCTGGTATCACTAAAACTGGATATAAAAAAAGCACCTACGGGTGCTTTTTTTATTGCTGCCTTTAAGAGGCGGTATGGTTTCGTTTAAAGCGGTTTTGTAAGAGGGGACTACACAGCAAAATGGCTGAGAAAATCAGTGCTAGTCCCAGCAGGCTCATGACATCCGGGATCTCTTTCCAGAAGATATAGCCCCAAATTCCAGCAAAGATAATTGCCACATAGTTTACCGGTCCAATCTGTCCGGCAGGTGCCAGCTTATAGGCATTGGACATGAAGATCTGGCTGATATTGGCCAAGACTCCTGCAGCAATCAGATAAGCCAGTTCAGTCAGATGATAAGGGCGCCAGTGCCAGAACATTGGAATCACGGAAACCAGTGTGCCGATAAAGCAAAAATAGAACACGATCCGTTCCGGTGGTTCAGTATCTGTCAGCGCACGTACAGTCACAAAGGCCATCGCAGCCAGGAAACTGGCACTGAGTCCAATCACTGACATGAGATTAAACAGCCCTGAGTCTGGTTTGGTCACGCATAAAACACCAATAAATCCGATCCCCGCTGCAAGCAGCATTGCTTTGGTGATCTTTTCTTTTAAAAATAGCCAGGCAATGAAGGGAATAAAAATTGGCGAGGAATAGGTAAATACCATGGCATTCGACAGCTTGAGATGGGCAATAGCATAGAAAAAACCATACATCGCCATCAAACCGACTACAGAACGCCAGACATGCATCCATAACTTTTCAGTTTTAAAGAAACTGGCACCTTTGCTGAGCAGCAAAGGCAGGAATAACAACATACCCACCGCATTACGGAAAAACACCACAGTAGCATTATCAACGGTATGTGAAGCATAGCGAATACAGACACCCATCATGGAGAACAGCAAAGCCGAACAGGTGAGCAGAAGGATGGCTTTAATCAGATCAGAAGGGGCTGCGCTGGGCATAGGAAAGCATCGCTAGAAGATTGTGGAATATTCTAGCGAACTATTTGATCAGAAATTATGATTTTTCTGCAAGTTGGGCTTCAAGCAGCTTGATCTGTTCTTCCTTCAGCTTGATTAGCTCATCGGCATCCTTGTGCTGAGCGTCTAACGTCGCTTTTTGCTCATCTAGCTGTGACTGGATATCTTCCAGACGGGAGATTTCCTCTTTGGCTAGTGCAGGGTTCTCAGGCACTGGAGCTTTCAGTAGATCTTCCTGTACCAATGTATTGGCACTTGCTGCTTCTGTTTCAGCTTCTGTTTTGGCAGTTACATCAGTCTTGATAGGCTCTTGAGCAGGAGTGACAGTTGCAGTTTCCTGTTCAGTCATTTCCTGAGATGAAGATGCACTGAACCACTGATAAGCAAATACCAGAATGACGACAGTAACTAAAGCCCCAATAATCCCCATTAAAAGTTTAGAACTATCCCTTTGCTCTACACTCATATTTTCAACCTTATTTATTTTTCTATATTTAACGTGGTTTAAATTGAATCACACCCACTTCATCAGGTACAGCAGGAATTTCAGGTTGATCGACATGCGTAGGGCGGTTTTCCTCATAGCCACAGTCAATACACTCAATCCATTCATTCTCGCCGGAGGTCAGCATGACAATCCGATCCATCGCCTGACATTTTGGACATTTAGCACCTGCAATGAAACGACGTTTGATGGTCATCATACTCACCTGTTGATTAACTTAAAGGGCTAGTTTAAGCATTTTTTACCGTATTCGTCCAACCTTGATGACGTAGTAGGGCATCAATTTTTGGCTCACGACCACGGAAGTTGACAAATGCATCTAGCGCAGTGTCTTTTCCACCGACTGCCAGAATGTTTTTGCGGAAAGCATGACCCGTGTCAGTGTTGAAAATACCTTCTGTTTCAAAACGGTCAAAGGCATCACTGGCCAGTACTTCTGCCCATTTATAAGAATAATATCCGGCAGCATAGCCACCTGCAAAGATATGGCTAAAGCTATGCTGGAAACGGTTATACGGTGTGGTTGGCAACACAGCATATTTAGCTCGGATCTCATTCAACGTCGCCTGAACCTGTTCAGCATTGAGCGCTGGATTGGCACGGTGAATGGTCAGATCGAACAGGGCAAACTCGAGTTGACGCAAGGTTTGCATGCCTGACTGGAAGAAACGGGCATCTAGCAGGGCTTTTAGCAGATCTGAGGGCAAGACCTCTTTGGTTTCTATATGTTCGCTGAGCAGATTCAGGCTGTCCTGATCCCATGCCCAGAATTCCATGAACTGACTTGGTAACTCGACCGCATCCCAAGCCACACCATGGGTACCGGCAACAGAGATATTGTCTACTTCAGTCAACATATGGTGCAGACCATGACCAAATTCATGAAACAGTGTAGTAACTTCATCATGGCTCAGTAGGGCAGGTTTGTCGCCAACCGGCGGAGTAAAGTTACCGACCATATAACAGATTGGCTTTTGTACGCCGTCATGGGTACGCATACGAGAGCGGAAACCACTCATCCAGGCACCGCCACGTTTACCTTGACGGGCATACAGGTCAAAGTAGAAGCCACCGACAACTTCACCCTGATCTTCCAGTTCAAAATAATGTGCATCCGGATGCCAAAGCGGAGCTTCACGTTCGATGACCTGGATGCCATACAGACGGTTCACAATGCTGAACAGACCTTGAATCACTTTTGGGGTCGGGAAATAAGGTTTCAGTGCTTCCTGTGACAGATTAAACTGCTGCATTTTCAGCTTTTCAGAATAATAACTGCTGTCCCAAGGCTGCAGCTCTGTAATACCATCTTCTGCTGCAATTGCTTTCAGCTCGGCAATCTCTTTTTCGGCAGGCGCACGCGCATGTTCAGCAAGATCACGCAAGAACTCATCTACAGCATCGACACTTGGTGCCATTTTGCTGGCCAGTGAATATTCAGCATAGTTGTTAAAGCCGAGGAGTGCTGCCATTTCCTGACGCAGACTCAGGATTTCTTCCATTACAGCTGTATTGTCAAATTCAGACTTATCAGACTGATCTGAAGCACGTGTAGTATAGGCCTTATAGATTTCCTCACGCAGACTACGGTTTTCTGAATAGATCATAATGGCTAAATAGGATGGGAAATCCAAGGTGGCTACGGGCTGATCCAGTCCATGCTGTTTGCCATATTGCTTAAGCAGTTCAATATTACTTGTAGATAAGCCCGCCAGTTCATCGTCATTTAATGGTCTAAAGTAGGCCTGAGTAGCATCCAGCACATGATTGGAAAAATCTGAAGACAGTTGAGATAAACGTGCGGAAATTTCTGCATAACGTTTTTTCGCTTCACCTTCTAGCGCCACGCCAGAAAGTTTGAAGTCGCGTAGTGCTAATTTAATAGCGCTTTGCTGTGCTGCAGGCAGGTCAGTAAACACCGGTGCATCATGTACATGCTGATAAGTCTGATACAGCGCCGTATGTTGACCGAGCTGAGTATAATATTCGCTTAAACCCGGTAATAAGGCTTGATAAACTTCACGTGTTTCTGCATTGTTTTTCACGGCATTGAGGTGCGAGAGAATACCCCAAGCCTCACTCATATTATTTTCGAGTGTGTCAACATGCTCCAAAATAGCGAGCTGTTCCTGAGCTGAATCAGGTGTTTCGGTAAGTTCATTCAGGAATTTTTGACCTTCAGCAATACAGCTTTCAATCTTTTGTTTAAGTTCTGCCAGTGTAATCTGATCAAATTGTGGAACAGGCAAAGTCACCTTGTCTAAAGTCATGTCTTTTTACCGATTTATTTGCTGTGTTAAGTCTAGAAGTAAGGCTTCTAGATACATAAATCAAGCCTTTGACGCTATTTATTCTGTATCGTTTCGATGCTTTGAATGGATTCAATCTTTTTGATATGGCTTCCAAAATGACTTTGAACCACCGCCAACTTCATTTTTAGCACTTGACCTTGGTAGCGTTGGTATTCATCCGCACTCAGTCGAAACATACGGGTAGTGGCATAGGGTGTATCAATAAAATAGGAGACGCTACCTTTTTTCCCATGTTTTTTGATCGCTACGGTATCGATGCTGACCACAACCGGTTGACCAAACATAAGGGTATACAGTAGCGGTGGATAGCAAACCAAATTCATATAAAGAATACAGATAGCGAATAGCGGAAACATAAAGAAAAAATAGAATATCGGCCTTTTTTGCGCATTTTTCCATGTTCGAGGGATGATCCATTCTCCATGCCGATATAGAATATAAAAGTAAATGAGCATCAGAAAATACAACAATGTTGCCAGAATGATTGCGCCAATTTTAACGATAGCTGTGGGCGTGAAATCTAAAATAAAAATGGCAATACATGCGGTAATCATCAGCAGTAGAAAAGCGATGAGCACGTATTCATGATAATAGTATTTAGAGATATTTTTGACTGTCATAGTTGCAGTAGATTGTTTTTATAGCCATATCTTAAATGAAAAAGAGCGCCGTGGCGCTCTTTTTAACTGTGAAAATTATTCACCCTTTGGCTTTGCATTGGCTTTTTTCTTTTTCACTTTGGCCTTTTTCTTTACTTTACCTTTATCCTTTGCTTCAGACTTTCCTGCAGTTTTTTTAGCAGGCTTTTTGCTGTAGGAACTGGGTTTTCCTTTGTCTTTTTTGCGTCGTATGGGTTGTTCCCCATCTGCATTGTCCTTTGCTTTGGACTCACGTTCATTTTTGCCAAAGACTTGTTCAGTGGCTTCCGGACGGAATAAAGGCTTTTTCTCTGCGACACGTGGTGCACGGGCGCGGATTTGGCGGCCAGCATGGGTCAATTGTTGTACCAGTTCAAAGTCAATCTTACGCTCTTCCAGATTCACACCGGCAACCTTGATCTTGACTTCATCCCCCAGACCGAAAATTTGTCCACGGTTCTGACCAACCAGGCTTTGACTGCTTTGATCAAAGATAAAGAAATCATCACCAAGCTGGCTGACATGCACCATGCCATCTACATAAAGGTCTTTCAGGGTAACAAACAGACCAAATTCTGCAGTCGCACTGATAATGCCAACAAATTCTTCACCCAGATGCTGCTGCATATAGTGACATTTCAACCAGGTCGTTACAGAGCGTGAAGCCTCATCGGCACGACGTTCAGTTGCAGAGAAATGTTCACCGGCATCATCCAGTGATGCACCCGAAATCGGATACGGTTTTTGCACCAACTGTGCTTTAATCGCCCGATGTAACAACAGATCAGGGTAGCGGCGAATCGGTGAGGTGAAATGTGTATAAGCATCATATGCCAGACCGAAGTGACCATCATTCTTCGCGCCGTAGTAGGCCTGCATCATTGAGCGTAACAGGACTGCATGAATACTTGGTGCATCAATACGGTCTTTAGTGGCTTCAATGACTTCCTGATAATCTTTCTGGGTTGGCTGTTCCGGGAATTTCAGACCGAGTAGCTTGACGAAGTCACGCACTTTCTGAATACGGGAAAATTCTGGTGGCTGATGTACACGGTACAGCATTGGAATTTCATTTTTCAGCGCATATTCCGCCGCCGCCACGTTAGCGAGCAACATGCACTCTTCAATCAGCTTATGTGCATCATTACGGGTGCGTGGCAGAATTTCTTTAATGCCGCCCAGCTCATCGAATGTCATATAGGTTTCGACAGTTTCGAACTCCATGGCATGACGATCCGCACGCAATTCTTTCAGCACCTGATACAGCTGGAATAGAGTATTCAGTGATTTACGTACATCACGATCTTCAGTAATCGCGTTACTGTCACCCTCAAAATACTGTGCAACCTGGTTATAAGTCAGACGCGCTTTGGAATGCATTACAGAAGGGTAGAATTCAAAACCGGTCACACGGCCTGCACGTGACAGTTTTAAGTCACAGACCATACATAGACGGTCAACATGCGGATTTAAAGAACATAAGCCATTGGAGAGTGCTTCTGGCAGCATCGGCAGGACATAATGCGGGAAGTAAACCGATGTACCACGTTCCTGAGCTTCGTCATCTAGTGGTTTGCCAACACGGACATAATGGCTGACATCTGCAATTGCCACGACAACACGGTAACCACCGCCAGGGCGTTTCTCTGCATACACCGCATCATCGAAGTCGCGAGCATCTTCACCATCAATGGTGACTAAAGCCAGGTCACGCAGGTCGATACGGCCTTCACGATCCTTGGCATTTGGTTCCTTAAAGCTTTCTGCTTCTTTTATGACTTCAGCAGGGAATTCGTAAGGCAGACCATATTCCAGAATGGTTTGTGGAATGATGATTTCAGTATCCGCTTTATCTGCCATTGACTGGATAATATGCGCAGTCGCAAATTCTTCTTTAGTTGGATAAGTATCAATCGCGACACGAATAGAATCACCAACTTTGACCTGAGCATGTTCAATCAGTTCTTTTTCTAGGGTGATTGGCTGATGCGCATTCGGGCTGGCAGGTTGTACGAAATATTCACCTTCATGCTGGCAGACTTTACCAATAATCTGTTTTACACGATGCTGCACCACTTCAGTAATAAAACCCCAGGTCTTGCCTTTGCGGTCGACTGAAGTTTGGCGGACTTTAACGCGGTCACCATTAAAAACCTGGCGCAATTCGCGCTCTGGCAATAACAGGTCATCCTGTCCGGAAATATTGGCTGTACCCATGCCTTTAGAATTGATATACACCGTAGCTTCATATTCCGGTTGCTCAGTGGCAATCTGGAATTTATAACTATCTTTTATTAACTGGCCATCACGCACCATGGCAATCAGGCGGTGGCTCAGAGCATCAATACTTTTTTGATCTGCAATTTCAAAATGTTCAACCAGGTCAGCATGCGACTGGGCATTATTTTTTTCTATGGTTTCTAAAATCAGCGTGCGACTTGGGATAGGGTTGTCATAACGTTCGGCTTCAGCTTTTGCTTCAGGATCGACCCAGTTTTTCATCATGTCTTTAAATTTTCCTAGGAGATGGGATTAGCATAAGACATGTGCGCTCAGACTGCACGTAAATGATTGCAATAATCTGTTTTAAGTTTCCGTTTTTTGGCTGATTTTCGACTATTGGATATAAAGCGGAGCTTTTTCGCGCAATAAGTGTATAAAAACAGATAAATTGTTTAAAAAGTATTTAATCGAGCAAAAAACTGCACTTTTTTTTAAAGCTTTGCTTGCAGTGCTATGCCGAAATTTGTATTATGGCGGCACGTTACGGTGAGATGGGTGAGTGGCTGAAACCACGTCCCTGCTAAGGACGCATACGGGTAACTGTATCGAGGGTTCGAATCCCTCTCTCACCGCCACGCTTACTTACGTCGCGCGCTCATAGCTCAGCTGGATAGAGCACTTGGCTACGAACTAAGGGGTCGGGAGTTCGAATCTCTCTGAGCGCACCAAGTAAGTTAAGCAGAAAAAACGTATTGCCAACCTAGGCACACAAGTTACGCGCTCATAGCTCAGCTGGATAGAGCACTTGGCTACGAACTAAGGGGTCGGGAGTTCGAATCTCTCTGAGCGCACCAACTTGAACAATGAACCGCACATGTTGCGGTTTTTTTGTGCCTAAAATTTACATAACCTATATAAATCACATGCTAAAAATAAGTTTCAGGCAACAGAATAAAAAGAAGGCATGAAATGAGAAAAATCATTGTTCAGGAATTTCTGACCCTAGATGGCGTGATGCAGGCACCCGGCGGACCCGAAGAAGATACATTCGGTGGTTTTTAATATGGGGCTGGGTGGCACCGTATTTTACTGCTGAGCCAGATCCAGCCTTTGATACCATCATGGAAAAATGGATGCAGTCCACTGACATTCTCCTGGGAAGAACGACCTTTCAGATTTTTGAGTCTTACTGGCCTCAACATGCAGAGCAGTGGCCAGGAATTAATGAGGTCAATAAATATGTACTATCCACCAGTCTGGATCACTCGGACTGGCAAAATACGATCTTTCTAAAAAGTATTGATGAAGTGAAGCAACTGAAAGTTTCAGAAGGTGGAGATATCAGGGTACATGGCAGTGCCAGTCTGGTACAGGCTCTTTTTAAATATGGTCTGGTAGATGAACTCAGTTTAATGACTTTTCCTGTTGTTCTTGGTACAGGTAAGCGTTTGTTTGCGGGGGATTCCAAGCCTATAGCTTTTGAATTAACAGATCATCAGGTTTCCTCAAACGGTGTGGTGTTTACTCATTATAAGCAGGTGGGGGGCGTGATAACCGGGACAGTAGGCGACTGATTATTGATGCAAGAATGATTGAGAGAGAAGGAGCTTGATATCCATGGTTGCTGTATAACTTGAGTGTTTGGGGGTTGCTTGATTACATTTTGTGGTCATCCTTTAAAAATTCCATATTTGCAAATTTCATGATTTATTGGTTTTAGCTCTAAATCTGCATGAAAATTCACCTATAAAACCTGAATTTAATGATATCGTTTATTTACTGTACGTTTGTTTGGATTTTTATTAAAAAAGACTTAACAAGTTTAGAAAAACATATATAATGCACCCCATCAAGACGTCGCGCTCATAGCTCAGCTGGATAGAGCACTTGGCTACGAACTAAGGGGTCGGGAGTTCGAATCTCTCTGAGCGCACCAATCTTGATAAGAATTCTGAAAAAACCGCACATTGATGCGGTTTTTTTACGTCTGCTGATTTTGGTTCATAGATATAAAAAAACAATAACTGCTTTTGACTTCATTTCAGCTTTTGCTGCACTTTAAGTGCGTAGACTGTATTTGCTCCCACTGCTGGCAAAGTATCGTGATAAGGCATACTACGCATGGCACGTAATAAAAATGGCGCCTGATCATGAATTTTCATGCTGCTGGTCATTTGAAATAAAGTGCCATGCGCTTGTGGCAGCAGTTTCATGCCTGCTTTGACAAATTTCAGATCTCCGCCAATCGCATCAAACTTGCTCTGCAAAGGCGAAGACTGTTGATAGCGTAACTTGAAATCGAATGGAATCTGAATCACCCCCAGTCCAACTGATACCTTATAGTTAGCATCCATCTGCTGACTATTCACTGGATGAAGTTCCACTTTGCGAATTTGTCGTGGAAACAGTTGCTGACTGGCATCAGCTGCAAGCCAAGGCTGCAGTTTCTGAACGGGTTGTGGATAATAATGAAAACTGCTGCTAAAACGTATGTTTTCTGGGGTTTGATCATATTTGAGCTGACGTGCAGGCAGAATAAAGCTGACAGGCTGGGCAGACTGCTGACTGAGTTGAGTGATTTTCTGAATTTGTCTGCTATTAAAATGAATTTGCGGAATCTGGTTTGCAGATAATGGAATGCTTGACTGGGGGTTAAAACGTTGCTGTAACGCTTCAAGCAGGAAAGCATTGGTACCCGCAGGAATACCCAGTTTAGCTTCAGGTAAAGCATTTAAAATTTTGCTGAACAGAAAGCCTTTCGGCTGATTTAAGTCACCCCATTGAGTCACGGTGACCAAGGTTTTATTGGGTCCTAGTGCAAACCATTCCAGTCGTCCAGCACCATAAGGAATCGGGGCATCCACAATCAAAGTCTCAATACTATTTTCTGATACATGATGCTGCATTAGCACATTTTCCTTGAAATTCAGTACTGGAATTGGCGTAGGAATATGTACCTGATAACGCACCTGCTGGATGTGTCCGTGGGATTCCAGAATCTTGGCAGACTTGAGTGCTGGAAACAGGCCGGCATAGCCCTGATAGTTGGAAAGATGTTTTTTAACCTGAGCCTCAGGGATCGGTAATATCACCGCACTGCTATAAAATTGCACGCTTTGAGCAGCTGCCTGCTTAAAGGTCGGCAACTGTAAGGATTGTCGAGGATGTGCATAGATGAATAGTCGGTCACCGGTCAAATCTGCCAGCTGCTGAGGACCACCGGAAAAGACATCGATACTGCTCGGAAGTGCAGGCGTCCAGGGAATAATTTTCGCCCAGCTGAAAGGAATATAAGTCGTGCAGAGGCAAAGAAGCAGACACGATTTCAATGATTTCATACAACGTCCTGTTGTGCATTTTATTATTCTGATACCCGGGAATTAAAAACGATTTTTATAACCAGCGGAAGCAAAGATATGTAATTCATTTCCGAATACATTTTGCTAATGGGGATAGCAGTGAATTTGATATAGTATGAGCCAAGGATTTTTATATTTTGATGTGATGCTATGACTGAGTCAGCACCGACTTTATCGACCCGCTATTTTCTGACTTTAGAAGAATCTCAGGATGGATTTGCTTTGGCCACTTTTGGCAAAAAGCAGATCAGCCGGTTTCTGACTCCTTTGGTGAGTGTCGGGATCATTATCTGGGGCTTTTCTATGGGCTTTGATGGGGTGGGACGTTATTACGTGGCACTGGGTGCATTCTTCCTGCTTTTACAGGGCATCATGCGTTACTGGTTTCTGCCGATGATGTTCAAGCGCCAGTTTGTGAAATACCAGTTTGGCAAGAGCGAGCAGGGCATTGACCTGTATCAGGATCATGCGGAAATCTTTCATAATGGCCGCAACAAGGTCGTGCATTATAGTGAAGTGCAAAACTTTGCCAAAGGCAAGCTGACCTATATGCTGGAACTTAAAAATCGTACCGTGGTGATCGTACCTAAACGTGCCTTTGCCGATGCCACGGAACAAAGCATTTTTGAACGTACTTTCAAGAAATAATTTCAACATTTAAAAGGGAAAATAGTCAATCATGAGTACACGTCCATCCAAGATCGTTTGTGTCGGCCGCAGTTATGCAGATCATGCTAAAGAGCTGGGTAATGCCATACCGGAACGCCCAGTTCTGTTTATCAAGCCACCAAGTGCATTAGGCGATCTGGATGCTGGAATTGAATGGAATCGTGATCTGGGCAGCTGTCATTATGAATGTGAGCTGAGCTTGCGTATTGACCGTACTCTGAAAAATGAAACTGATCCTGTAAAAGCTTTAGAAGCAGTGGGGGCGCTGACTTTAGGCCTGGATCTGACTTTGCGTGATCTGCAAAATGACCTGAAGAAAAAAGGCCAGCCATGGGAACGTGCCAAAGCTTATGATGGTGCTTGCCTGCTCTCTGACTGGATAGCAGTTGAAGACGTAGTGAATGACTGGAAAGATGTACACTACACCCTGCATGTAAATGATGAACTGCGTCAGAAAGGTGACACTGCTTTACTCATCTTTGATGTGGGAACATTGCTGGTAGAGATCAGCCAGGTATTTACTCTGGAAGAAGGAGATGTGGTGATGACCGGTACACCAGCGGGTGTAGCAGCATTGCAATCCGGTGAACAGTTGAAAATGACCTTAAAGGGTAAAAACCAGGAATATGTCTGGACCACCTTTGTGAAATAATCGTTCTGATTAAATTTAAAAGGAGCAAAATGCTCCTTTTTTATTGGAAATCTTATGAGAAAGTCTGCACAGGCTAAGCTTTATGAAACAGATTTTCATCGAAACTTGAATAAAAATAAAAGGTTCCACATGGAACCTCTGAGTAAGAAGCCAAGTCTAAGCTCTCCGCTTCGCATTTTTATATTATGGCGAATAGAAAAATATATTGAATTTTCTGATTTTAAGCCTCGCTTTTCAGTTTGGCAGATTTATAGTATACCTCTTTATGTGAATTAGGTTGTATTTGTGGAGCAGCGTAAAGCGCTTGATGCGCAAGCCTCATTGATCATGTTTGTCCTGTGTATGTTGTGGGGACTACAGCAGGTGGTACTCAAGCTGGCGGCACCAGATATTTCGGCTTTAATGCAGATTGCATTGCGTTCGGCCTTATCTGCATTAATGGTTTATCCTTTGATTCAAGCAGGTATAAGGCGCCAGCTATGGAGCAGAAACTATCTTCCGGCAGGTTTGCTGGTCGGTGTATTGTTCGCTTTAGAGTTCTACCTGGTCGCTGAAGCGCTTCGTTATACTTCTGCTTCACATACCATCGTATTACTGTATACCGCACCAATTTTCGTGGCGCTGGGGCTACATTGGAAACTTCCTTCGGAACATTTATCTCCCTTACAGTGGGGC
The DNA here is from genome assembly GCF_022700675.1 of Acinetobacter sp. ASP199. NCBI lineage: Bacteria > Pseudomonadati > Pseudomonadota > Gammaproteobacteria > Moraxellales > Moraxellaceae > Acinetobacter > Acinetobacter sp. ASP199. The sequence continues at coordinate 2,614,187 of NZ_CP062182.1, read as the reverse complement.
GGTATTCTGGTTGCGTTTAGCGGGATCGTGGTGAGTTTCTTATTTCGTAGTCAAACTGGTCAGGCTACGCAAGCCAGCGTGCTTTGGGGTGATTTATTGGCTTTAACAGCGGGTATATTTTGGGCTGCAACCACGGTAAGTGTTCGATTAACACGATTAGCTGAAGCACCAGCAACCCAAACCTTGTTCTATCAGCTCTTGATGGGTGGCATCTTGCTATTACCACTAGCGTGGATTACAGGGCAGACCACTGTGAATTGGACAATGCTCTCTATTTCTAGTCTGATTTTTCATACAGTGGTGATTTCTTTTGCCAGTTATCTGATCTGGTTCTGGATGCTGAAAAAATATTTGGCTTCACGTCTGGGCGTATTTTCTTTTCTAACACCCGTGTTTGGGATGATATTTGGAGTTCTACTACTCGATGAAAAAGTTGAGATGAACTTTATTATCGGTACGATCATGGTCATGCTGGGGGTAGTGTTGGTAAGTTTACAGGGATGGTTGAAGCCGAAAAATATAAAAGTTGTATCTTAAAACATTGATTATAAATAGTTTTAATTCGATATGAAAAACCTGGCGAATACCTGTCTTTGCTCAGAATCTTAGTTATATCGTTCTAAAAAGAAATCCTCTCCTAAGAGAGGATTTCTTTTTAGAAGTATTTAAGTCTTAGGATGAACCTGGGATGCATTCTGTGCTTCTTTCTGCTTAAACAGTTCTGAAAGAGGAATGCTTAGATTTTCTGCCAGATACTGATCTGCCTCTCTTAATTTTGGCTGTAGTCGCTGCATCCATAAATCATCAATCTGAACATTTTCAATTTGATGCGTATGTGGCAAGGCATAAGGAAGTTTCAGGTAGAAATCCCAGAAATTAACCTGATCTAGATCACGTACCAGGACATATTCATTATCATCAGTACGTTTAATCAGGTTTTGTTTTTCAAACATGGCGATATAGTTTGGCAAACGACCAATTTCATCACGTCCCAAGACTTCAAGCGCCTGTGACTCGCTAATACTTTCCCCGGTTTTTTGCTTGCGGTAAAACAGGGCTAGCAAATCCAGTAACATCAGAATTGGATGGCTTTTACGATCCTGACCTGATTCAAATGCTGTGATGGCATAACTGATTTCTACGCCAAGCAGGACGATATTCCAGGAGAGAAAAATCCAGAGTAGAAAAATTGGAACCGCTGCAAAAGCACCGTACACAATTTCATAACTGGTGAAATTGGACATGATAAAGCCAAACAGGTTCTTTAATAGTTCAAAGACCACCGCACTAAATAAACCGCCCACGAATGCGGATTTGATCGGTACATTACGGTTAGGTATGGTCCAGTTCAGGATGAAGAAGCCGAGTATCGTCAAAGAAAATGAAATCAGCCACAGTATAAAAGCACCATCCACTTCGTAGCCGGCAAAGTTGTTGCTCAGCACATTCATGGAAGCCATGGTCGAAGAAATCACGAAAGCGCTACCGAGTAAAATCGGACCGAGGGAAATAATGGTCCAATAGCGCATAAAGCCGATAATCCCGCCACGTGTTTCTGTGACACGCCAGATCCGGTTAAATACTGTTTCAATACTGGTCAGCATCATCACGGTAGTAATAAACAGAAACAGGATCCCGATGATGGTAAGATTGCTGGATTTGTCAGTAAAAGCACTCAGGGCTTTATCAAAGGCAATAGTGGTCTTAGGCAGAAAATTGGTATAGATCATTTCCTGAAGTTGCTGACGTGCAGGTTCCAGAGCCTTGATCGAAGAAATGATGACCAGAAAAACCGTCAGCATCGGTACTACGGCAAACAGGGTGGTATAAGTCAGTGAACCCGCCTGTTCACGGCAGCGGTCGGCCTCGAAGCGCCTGAGTACAAATAGAATAAATTGAAACCAGTGTTTTTCATAAAAAGGTAATTTCTTTAAGTATTCAACGATCATGCGCTTGTTGTCTCAATTTTTTATACATCATGAATTTTCTAGTTTAGCTTACCCAAAAATACAGTATAGTTTTGTTTTTAAGTATTGAACATTCACATTATGCAACCTTATGTCCTTGTTTTATATTACAGCAAATATGGTTCAGTCCGCGAGATGGCACATCTGATTGCCAATGGGGTAGAGTCTGCTGGTATGGTAGTCAAGATCAGAACGGTACCCAATCTTTCTACGGTGGTGAAAGAAGCAGAGCCGAGTATTCCAGCAGAAGGGGATATCTACTGTACGCTAGACGAACTGGCGAACTGTTCTGCTTTGGCAGTGGGTTCGCCAACACGTTTTGGCAATATGGCTGCTGAAATGAAATATTTCTGGGACCAGACCACCAGTCTGTGGCTGAATGGTGCATTGCATGCTAAACCGGCATGTGTGTTCACAGCTTCTGGTGCAATGCATGGTGGTCAGGAAAGTACATTGCTCAGTATGCTTCCGCCGTTGTTCCATCACGGTATGATGATCATGGGACTCAGTAATGCTATTCCAGCCCTGTCAAATACTAAAACGGGTGGTACACCCTACGGTGCCAGCCATGTCAGTGGTGCACGCCATGATCAGGCACTGAGCCAGGATGAAAAGGCACTGTGTGAAGCACAAGGTAAGCGCTTGGCAGAAGTGACTTTAAAGTTAAATCAGGTCTGATCCCTCTCAATTAGGACAATAAGCTTTAGTCTTTATTGTCCTGATCATTTGATGCTTGAGCATCTTCTTTATTCACTTCAAGTGCCTGAGCAGCTGTTGTCTGAGTATTAAAGCGATGTTTGCACTTCAGACAACGATAATCTAGAAACAGGTTGCGATCCACGGTTACACCAGCTTTTTTGCCCAGGAAGTTACCGACCACACCACCTGTGATCCCGACACTAATTGCACCAACGAAAGTTCCAACTGTTCCGCCGACAATTACACCGAGTGGGCCTGCCACAGTCCCGATCGCTGCACCAATCGATGCACCTGAAGCTGCGCCACCTACGGTTCCTGCCGTTGCACCTGCGGATGTCATGAGTAGACCGCCAATTTTTTTCAGATTTTGCTCATGATCACGTTGTTCAATATCTGTTGAGCCACATTTAGGACATTGCATAGGGTATTCCATCAATGATTGTTATGGGCTGTATGTTCAGCCTATTTATGATTTGTCATTTTTCCTAATCAGGTGAATATATGACAGCGCTACAGTATGTCTGTCCTATGTTTTGATGTCAGGGACATTTCCTGCCAATTTTGATTGTAGAGGAGACTTTGATAAGGCTTTGTATTTGTGCTGTAAATTATTTAGTGTCTAAATCTATCTCGAAAATTCTTTAAATTTTTAGCTGCCTTGTGATCTATAGATACTAAAAATAATGTTCTCCAAGTATCTTTTCTATTCCTTATAAAATAATTTACTTGTCATCTTTTTACACTAAATAACATGATCATCATAAATTGAAATTAAGTCATCTTTAATGGATGTATTAAGTATCTATATGTGAGTTTTATTTTTATATTTTTTAAAAAGGTAAAAAATTACATTTAAAAAATAGCCTTTATTATAATTGGTTAATTATATTTCTTAATAACATGATTTGTTAATATTGATTAAAATATAAGCTTTTATAAAATGAAAAATTATTAATAATTGATCGTGAAAATCACCATAAATATTTTCTTAATTAAAATATTTTCCCTATATTTATAAATATTTTTAAAATATTATTTTGAAAAATAAATTTATATTTTGATAAGATTTATAAAACATTTTTTATAATTAATGGAATTGATGGAAATAATTTATTTTAAATAAAATCAATAATTTAAATTTTGGTGGAAATAAAAAATATGTGAAGAATAATAAAATGTAATTTTTAATTTTTAATATGATTTAATTTTTGTCAGATAAATTAAATCTTAATTAAGCAGAACTCAAATAAACATACTAAATCAGAGGATACTAAGGGTATGAAAATATTGGTAATCAAGGCGGGTTTATTGTGTTTGTTTCTTTTGAGTAACGCTCATGCGACATCAGATGAGTGGACTCAGCGCTGGAAAGCATCACCTGCACGTTCTAACGAGAATCTGGCACAGGCAAATCTGATCGAACTCAGAGAGTCTGATTATTATGAGAGTTTTGGAAAAGCAAGAACGACAGTATATAACACCTCTTCAAATTCAATCGGAACTGTAAATACCCCAACTCACAATATTGCGATTGATGGTTCAGAAAATAGTGTAGATATTTCCAGTGAATTATTTAATGAAGCGCCAGTCAGTTCTAATTCCAATCAGAATTCACCACGCTGCCCAAATGTGAGTAACCAGCCGGGAGAAACACTATGTTGAATTTCCCGTATGGAAGGTCTTTATCTTCTGCCAGTATCATTTTTATCTTTACTCACTCCTTGACGGGCTGTACCGGCTTGGCATCTTCAAATTCAAAGCCAGTGGAACTAGTCCAAGGTCCTCCCATTACCGATATTTTTACCCCATTTGATATGGCGCTATCCTGCTTAAAGGGACAATTACGTAATGACATCAGCTTTTCTGTAGGTGCGATTTTAGACCAGACAGGTAAAGATGTCGTAACCAATGGTGGTAGTGGAAAAATGGTGACCCAAGGTGCAGGAGATATGGTGCAATCCGCCTTGTTTCAGTCTGGGGTCAGTGTAATGAACCGGCGTGACCCTCGTATCATTGAAAGTGAAGCAAAATGGGGGATTCGCGATCCCAGACAAATCCAAGCTTCTGATTATTATGTGACTGGCAGCATTAATAGCCTAGATTTTATTCCAGGTGGCGGTTTAGATATGCAGATTGCAGGTGTTGGACCGAATTACAGTCAAACCCGAATTATGGTGGGTTTAGATCTCTCCCTAACTGATACACGCAGCAGTAAAGTCGTCGCGAATGTCTCATTACAGAAACAGATTGCTGCACAAGATTATGGAATCAGTGCAGGAAGATTTACTGGTCGTACCTTGCTAAATATTCAGATCGGAAAAGGTGAGCGTGAAGCGACGAATTTTGCTTTACGGCAGATGTTGAATCTGGCCACTTTTGAATTACTGAGTCAAGTCGTTCCACCTCCAGTATTTGAGAAGTGCCGGGCAGAAATTCCACCAGAATTTGGTCGTTTAAACCTAACCCGAAGTTCGGTTGCTTTGCATAAGTATAAGAAAAGTCAGCAACAAAATAATCTAGATTCCAGTACCCCCGTTCAGGAATTAAGCTCGGACGATATTCAACAATCTCAAGAGAAAAACAAATCGACCAATACGCCGAGTAAAGATACCAAAGAACCAAAAAACAAAGAATCTGAAGTCATTCAAAATCCTGATCCAGAACCGGAAGTGAGTAAACAGGATCTCATTAAATATATCAGTAAACAACAGTCTCCAGCTTCTTCAGACAAAACACGAGAAGAAAAAGAGACACAGGACAAAAACAGTAAAGAAAAAGATGAGGAGAAGACATCCATGCTGTGGGATGCCAATCCTGAGGTTGTTGAAAACTATTGGTCAAGCACGTTGCGGGATTAATAGTTTCACAAATGGGCTCGCTCCCATGATCAAAAGAAGTACTGAGCGAGGAGTACTTCAAAACTAGAAAAGGAAAAACAAAGATGAAAAACACGATCAAAACAATCGCTTTATCCGTCACCTTCCTGTCTGGTGCAGGTATGGCATATGCTCAAGACACAAATGTAGAGGTAGATACCGGTTTACAGGCATCTCTGGATGCAATTTCCCAGCAGGTCGAAAATGGATCTGCCCTGAATCTGGCTGTTAATAGTGCTGATATTAATGCAAGTGTTAATACAGAGGCTTATGCTGATCTAGGCACAGATACTCAAGAGGTCGTTAATACAGTTGAAAATACAATTGAAACTACAGCAATTGGTGCAGCTAATACAGGTAGTATTGAGATCGCGCAAGGTAGTTTGAGTAGAGTGACTTCAGATACATTAAATGAAACTTTGGACTCTGAATACACTGAATTGAATACCCTAGATGATAGTTTCTCGGATGATGTCTCAACATCAGATCTTGCACAAAGTGCAGATATCTCTGACACTTTGAGCACAACAATGGATAGTAGTTTCAGTGAGGAAATCAATGAAACTTTAAGCAATTATAGTGTAGCGAATATTGCTTATAATGCTGGTGCAATTGATGCTTCTGTAAGTGCGATTGCAACAGGTGTGGATAATAGCGTGACTAACAGTATTACTACTACTGCGATCGGTGCAGTAAATACTGGAAGTATTACTGTGACAGTAGGAGAATAATAGAACTTTGCTTAATTTTCTTACAGGTCTAACTATTGGCAGATAGTTAGACCTTTTATTTTATCCAATAATTTAGGGAAATAGTCATTTTTTCATCGGAATCTCAGCTAACTATAGCGAGGTCGTTTGTTTCAGAATTGAATAAATAATTGTTCAGACAAGAAAAAAAAGAGCGCCGAGGCGCTCTTTGAAATTCCGTTTGCAATTTTAATCGCGAACAAATTCAACCGTACCATTTGCGAGTGATTTCACACGAGCTAATGATTCTACGCGATAACCTTTTTCAAGCAGAATGTCACGGCCCGGCTGGAATGATTTTTCAATCACGATGCCAATACCGACTACAGATGCTTCTGCCTGGTGAATCAGGTCTGCCAGACCAAGTGCTGCTTGACCATTTGCAAGGAAATCATCAATCACCAGTACTTTATCAGCAGCGTTGATGTGCTTTTTAGAAATTGCAATGGTACTTTCAGTTTGCTTGGTGAAAGAGAATACCTTAGAACGATACAGATCATCTTTCAGCGTTAATGATTGATATTTGCGTGCAAAGATCACTGGAACACCCAGCTCAAGGCCGGCCATTACAGCAGGTGCGATCCCTGATGCTTCAATGGTGATGATTTTAGTAATACCAGCATCTTTAAATAGACGCGCAAATTCCTGACCAATTTGCTGCATCATGACAGGATCAATTTGGTGATTTAAGAAAGAGTCAACTTTCAAAACTTCTTCAGATAGAACGATACCTTCAGCTAAGATTTTCTGTTCTAGTGCGTGCACGGGAGAATCCTCAAAACAGGTGCTTTTTCAAGCAAAAGCGTATTTTAAAAAGCACTCGGAAAAAATCAAGCAAAAATCGTTAAAAATACTTAGTGCGTGGGACCTTTATAGCCCGTCAGTAACAAACCATATGAAGTTTTTTTGTCGACATGCGCTACCTTGACTGGTAAATAATCAAGTTTTGGAGCTAACCAGAAGATAGTTTCGCGTCCTGGCTTATCATGTCTCATTACGACTTTCATGGTGCTAAAGGTGCCGTAACTGGTTTTGATATTTTCCGTGCCCTGTTTAACAAATTTACGTGCTTCCAGTTCTTTAGCATCTGCAATGTAATAATTACTTTTTAAACCAGAAGCTTTTAGGTCTTCACGGATCTGTAATTCGGCATTTAATTCATCTAGTGCACCATCTCTCCAGGCAAAGGAACGTGCCTTGTCATCTTTTTTTGTGCTAATAGTTTTAGAGGACGGATTGAACCTGATACTCATGGTATTGTTATGGACCAATACCTTGCTGCTACGGCTAAAGTTACTAGAACTAATCTTGCCATTGTTAAAAGTAAAGTGACTGGTTTCTGTCGCAGAAGCAATCGCGGCAGCCTTGGCTGCAAATACATAAGTCCAGTTGTTACCTGACTTGGTTAAGGTACGTGTGGCTGATCCCATGTTCTTGCCATTGTAGCTAAACTGATAAGTTGCCTGAAATGGGCTCATGGCAAACGCTTGACTGGACATGCCTGTGAATACCAGTGCTGTGGTCAGTCCTGCAGTCATACCAATAGTTTTAATTAAGTGTTGTGCCATAAGTGAATTTTCCTGTATGAAAGGGCAGTCAGTCACTTCTGCCAAACTTTTATTATCGGCTCAAAATGTGAAGGGAGAATGAACTGACAGAATTCGTAGAAGTGTATCATTCATGTTTTTTCATTGTCATTTCACTACTTAAACATGTTATGAATCTTGTTTCTGCTTGATCGGTGTGACCTGATTTTCACTAAATTCATCTGCATCATCCCAGCTTTCTTCTTTCTCTTGAGAAAGCTTTCTGAACAGGGCTGCTAGATTTACATTCCCAATGACGACCAGTTCTGCTTCACGTAATACGGCATGATTGATATGCACTTTAGACAAGGTATCTATCACTGATCGGCTTTTACCGAGCCAACGGTTAAGATCTAAATGTAACAGGTCATCGACAACTTTAATGACACCCAGCTTTTCCAGAATCATACCAAGAGGGTCTTTATTCAAAATGCGCTGATAGAAGAATAGGGCACAACGTACACCGAGTTTATAGAACACATTTGGATATTTGGCATCAATTAGCTGGGTATCACTAATCTGTTCAAAAACAATCAGCTGACGGTCTTTGTTGAGTTCCATCTGTACCAGTTTCAGGTCAACAGAAAGAGTAATGATCATGCCATTATAATCAAGCGTTGCGTATAAGCGTAACCAGTCTTCATGCAGATCCGCATGTAAATCTTTTAAGACTTTGACGTTATCAGTCACAAAACGCTGAAAAGTTGCATTCAAAAATACTTGGGATAGGGAAAACTCGCGTTCATCTTCAATAAACCCTTCCGCCTTCTGATACATCTGGCGAATGCGTCTGGAAATATTGGAAATGATGGTTTGCATATGGAAGCATCCTGGCAACTATATTTTTGATAGCATGTATCTTGTCGAAAAGTATAAAAAATACAAGAGCGTGTGCTTGCAGTTTAGCAAAATAAATTGCACCATTTTTAGTGTTTTGTTTATACAACGTAGAAGATTTGATATATGTCTCACTACCTGTTCAAAGTGAAAGATATATCAATATTTATATATTAAACAACTTTCTTTGTAAGATCTTAAGGATAAAGGCTCCTGGCTGAGCCTGAAAATGTGACTAGAATGACCCTGATGCCCTTGGTTAAATCATGGTGGAAAGATCCGATTTTTAGCAGTGCTGTAGCTATTGCTGCATTATTACATATCATGATTTTAATGCTGCAGTTTGGAATGCCATCGGAACAGGATACTTCGACCAAGGAAATCGCAGTCAGTCTGCGAATCAGTAATGACAAAATCGAGCATGCGGATTTTCTTGCTCAGACAGATCAACAAGGTTCGGGTCAGTTCCGTGAAGCACATCGTATGTCCAGTGATGCTCCATTGCCGATGCCGGATCAAACAGCGGGGAAAGAAGAGGCGAATCAAAACAGCCAGGATATGTTGCAACAAAAACAAGAGTTGAGCTTTGAAGAAAAAGTCCTGATGACGACAATGAGCTGGCAGAAACAGGCAGGAGAACATCAGCGTAAGAAACGTCAGGAAGAACTCAACAGCCAGTTTCAAGCCAAGGCTGCTATGGTCGCTAGTCTGGAAGCTCAATATACGCAGCGCCAGAAAAATTTTAGCCGTCAGCAGAAAATCAAAACTGTTGATGGTATTCAGGCCAAGCAGGATGAATCCGCAGCTTATCTGGAAAAATTCCGTCAAAAAGTCGAATTTTATGGGAATCGTTTTTATCCTGAATCTGCCCGTATCCAGCGTCTGGCAGGAGATGTACGTCTGATGGTGATCCTTAATCAGAATGGTGGGATTCGTGCTATTCGTCTCTTGGAGTCTTCTGGGCATCAGATTCTGGATGAAGCTGCGAAAACCTCTTTGCGTAAAGCAGCACCCTTTGGTGCATTTGATAGCAAAATGAAAGATATTTCAGAATTACGCATTATCCGAACCTGGCGCTTTGACCCGGCCGAAGCAGAGTTTGAGGTTCGTTAGTGGTTGTAGTGACGTAATATCTTACAGATTTCAACACTGAAACTTTCATACCAAGTGCTGTGCCCGAGTTGCTGTGCAACATGATGTTCAGCATCCAAATGCCAAGCCTGTATGTCTGAAAGATCATTCCAGTAGGACAGGGCAATTTCAGACAGGCTTTCAGTTAAGGCTTCAAACTGCACACAACCATATTGAGTTAAGGCTTTTTGGCGTAACTGTTGTGCTGTGGTAAAATAAAGAGGATCAAGTTTTTTAATTTTAGCTTTAAAAATAACCACGTATTTCATGATCTTGACTTATTAATTGTTATTGATCTGATCATAAAATGAAACGCCTATAAAAAGCGAGCCAAAGCTCACTTTTTATAGCCAGAAAAACTTTAGTCGTCAGCAGAAAATCAAAACTGTTGATGGTATTCAGGCCAAGCAGGATGAATCCGCAGCTTATCTGGAAAAAATCCGTCAAAAAGTCGAATTTTATGGGAATCGTTTTTATCCTGAATCCGCCCGTATACAGCGTTTGGCTGGAGATGTATGTCTGATGGTGATCCTTAACCAGAATGGAGGGATTCGTGCTATTCGTCTCTTGGAGTCTTCTGGGCATCAGATTCTGGATGAAGCCGCGAAAACCTCTTTACGCAAAGCAGCACCCTTTGGTGCGTTCGATGCCAAAATGAAAGATATGTCAGAATTACGAATTATCCGAACCTGGCGTTTTGACCCGGCCGAAGCAGAGTTTGAAGTGCGTTAATCCGGCGCTGTTTCATAATGACGTAGTACCTTGCAGCATCCACGCTGAAATAGCGATACCAGTTATCTTTACCGAATTGTTGCGCGGCCTGGTGTTCAGCGTTCTGATGCCAGGCATAAATATCCTGCAGGCTGCTCCAGTAGGAAAGTGCAATCTCAGTGATTCCTTCAGTTAAACTTTCAAAATGCTGAAAGTGAAACTGGGTCAAGGCTTTTCCCGCATCTGTTGGGTGGTGGTAAAGTAATCTGTGTCTAACTGCTTAATTTTAATTTTAAAAATAATGACATATTGCATGGTAACTTCTGATTTTAACTAATTGCTGAAATTATTCTTCCACACGATGATAATAACCGTGTTCTTCGGAACTGTTCCAAATAACATTTAAAAATTTGCCTTCAATTTTCAGATGCTTTGGAAAAATCCTCAGATGCTTTTTATATTTACGCTCAGGTTTTAAACCGATGCAGTTGCCATTTTTCCACCATCTACCTTCAGCATATTGATCTAGGGCTCCATAAGCCAAATACCATTTAAATTTACCTTCAGGCAATAACAGCATTTCAGAGCCTGTTTCCATGACGCCATTTAAATAATAATGACCTGTCCAGACTTCATCTGCTTTTTGAAATTGGGTTTCTTTACATACCGTTTTTGAACTTGCATAAAGCGTTGAAGATAGAAGGGAAGTACCCATGAGTAGCAATACTAGAAGAATCTTTTTTATTTTTATCCTGAACTTTAGCTAATCATCTTTATTGTTATGAGGTGTATTTTATCAGCTTTGGTTGAATTAAGTAGCATTGATTTAATTGCTATTTACAGGCATATCTAACAAAAAAGCGAGCCGAAGCTCACTTTTTATAGCAAGAAAATTTTAGTCTTGTTCTAAATAAGGATTATCAAAACCGAGTTTTGCTAGAATCTCGATCTCAATACCTTCCATTTCTTCTGCATCTTCATCTGAAGTTTCATGATCATAACCCATCAGGTGCAAGGTGCCATGAACCAGCATATGGGTAAAGTGAGTCAAAGGGGCTTTGCCTTGTTCAATCGCTTCACGCAATACCACCGGAATACAGATCACCAAGTCTCCAATCGGAAAAGCATCCAGAACTTCTGCCATTTCATCTGGTAGATCACTTGGAAAAGACAGCACATTGGTGGGTTTGTCCTTCCCGCGATATTCCAGATTCAGTTTATGGCTTTCATCATTGTCGACACAGGCAATACCAATTTCACAATCGCTTTGCGTACCAATATGACGTAAAGCAGTTTCTACAACTTTCTTGATATAGGCACGCTTAATCACGAGTTCAGGTGCCTGAAAATCCTGTTGTAGACTAAGACTAAGTTTCAAAACAAATCCTTAAAAATAAATATTAATGCTGGGCATCAGCTGCCGCATCATTTTCAGCGACCAAGGCTTCCTGACGTGCTTTGCGTTCGGCACGTGCTTCGGCACTTAAACGTTGTTGCTCACTATCCCAGCCTTCATAGGCTTCAACGATTTTCTGAACCAGCTGATGACGTACCACATCACGGGAATGAAAACGTGTGATATGAATTTCTTTCACATTTTCCAATACACGCAGGGAATGGGCCAAACCAGACTGCTGACCACGTGGCAAGTCGACCTGAGTCACGTCGCCAGTAATCACTGCACGAGAGCCAAAGCCCAGACGAGTCAGGAACATTTTCATCTGTTCAGGAGTGGTGTTCTGTGCTTCGTCCAGAATAACAAAGGAGTGATTCAAGGTACGACCACGCATGTAAGCCAGAGGTGCAACTTCAATGATCTGACGTTCGATCAATTTGGCTACTTTTTCGAAACCCAGCATTTCATACAGGGCATCGTAAAGCGGGCGCAAGTATGGATCAATTTTTTGTGACAGATCACCCGGCAGGAAGCCAAGTTTTTCACCCGCTTCTACCGCAGGACGTACTAGGAGAATACGCTGAATTTCATTGCGTTCCAGCATGTCCACTGCCGCTGCCACTGCAAGATAGGTTTTACCTGTACCCGCAGGGCCAATGCCAAAGGAAATATCGCTTTGCAGAATGCGTTGTACATAACGCTTCTGATTGGCACCACGCGGATTGATACGACCTTTGCGAGTCTGTAGCCAGACATTGTCCAGACCGGTATGTTCCTGATCATGCAGGTTTTCCTGCAATTCACGGTCGGTCTGGCTGCCTTGGATCATCAGATGCAGAGTGTCTGCACTGATTTGGTTGCTGTGTTCAGATTCTTCATGAAGTCGCTGCAGGAGCAACTCCGCTCTCTCAACGGCATCGATTTCACCATCAATAAAGAAGCTGTCGCCTCGATGGGAAACTTTGACGTCTAAACGTTGTTCAATTTGCTTCAAATGACCGTTATAAGCACCGAGCATGCTCTGTAAACGCTCCATTGAAATTCCAGGAAAAGCTACTGTACGTCGAATCGCTGCTGTCAAAGAGAGTTCCTTATAGAGATAGGTTCTTGTATCCCTACATTACGCCACGTCAGGCTCAAGATTCAATAGCTCACCGTAAACTAAATTGAGTGTTTTTATTTCAGTGATTTCAATCTCGGCAAAACGGCCAACCCATGCAGGATCACCGATAAATGTCACATAACGGGTGTTATCTGCAGTGCCCACCAGGAGATTTGGATCTTTATCAGAAACTTTTTCAATAAGAACACGTTGGATGGTACCCAGCATGGCATCTGTTTTCTCAATACTGGATTGCTTGATCCATTTTTGAACTTTTGCTAGACGTTCTTTTTTCACCTGTTCAGGGGTGGTGTCTTCAAGTTCTGCTGCAGGTGTACCTGGACGTTTTGAATACACAAAGCTATAAGAATGGTCAAAGTCCATATCTTTAATAAACTGATAGGTTTCTTCAAAGTTTTCATCAGTTTCACCCGGGAAACCAATAATGAAATCTGAAGATAAATGCATATCTGGACGAACTTTACGAAGTTTTGCAATCTTCTCGATATAGACATCGATCGTATGGTTACGCTTCATCGCTTGAAGGACATCATTGGAACCACTTTGCACCGGTAAATGCAGATGTGAAACCATTTGTGGCAGGTCACGATAGCATTGAATCAGATCATCATTAAACTCAAGTGGATGCGAAGTGGTATAACGTAAGCGACCAATACCTGGAATTTCTGCAACCAAACGTAACAGGTCGGCAAAAGTGCAGATCTTGCCATCAAAGGTTTCACCACGGTAGCCATTTACGTTTTGACCCAGGAGTGAAATCTCACGTACGCCTTTTTCTGCCAGACCTGCAATTTCTGCAAGAACATCATCCAGTGGACGTGATACTTCTTCACCGCGAGTATATGGCACTACACAGAAAGAACAGTATTTTGAACAGCCTTCCATGATGGATACAAAAGCTTTATAACCTTCGACACGTGGTTCAGGCAGGAAGTCGAATTTTTCAATATCCGGGAAGGAAATATCGACCAGTTTAATTTTGTCTTTCTTTGGTTTTTCGATTTGCTCAAAATGCTGATCCAGCATTTGTGGTAAACGGTGCAGAGTTTGTGGACCAAAAATCATATCCACGTAGCCAGCACGTTTCTGGATGTTGTCACCTTCTTGTGAAGCAACACAGCCACCCACACCAATAATCAGGTCCGGATTTTTATCTTTCAGCTTGCGCCAGCGACCCAATTCAGAGAATACTTTTTCTTGTGCTTTTTCACGAATTGAGCAAGTATTCATCAGTAGAATATCTGCTTCTTTAGGGTCTGTGGTGAGCACGTAGCCATGTGAGTCACCCAAAAGGTCGGCCATACGATGACTGTCATACTCATTCATCTGACACCCTTGCGTTTCAATGTACAGTTTCTTGACTGCAGCATCGTTGGCTGGGGTGTGCGCTGGCTGGGTAACAGTGTTTTCTGAGGCAGCTGGGGCACTCTTCGGAATGAAGGTTTGAACCGTCATGAAGGCTCCTAGGGATAATGTGTTGTAAGTTGTGAGCGGATGACCTTGTTAATCTGCGAATCAGGTCATTTAGAGTTTAATTCACAGAATGAATTTTGTGGAAGTCGCATATTTTAGCAGGAAAGTCGCTTAAACTTATAGCCTTTATTGGTGGCCTGAAAATATTGATTTATGGACAGAAAATGTTTGAAAATTAATATCGCTGAATCATAAGGTTACATAAGAGAACAGTAGAGTCGGTCTAGAATTTATAAACTAGCACCGATGTTGAACAAAATTGTCTGGCACGAACTACATGATAGAAGTTAAATTAATGTTGAAACAGATTATAAGTACACATAAATATTCAAGCTTATTCACTGTAGGGATGGCCTGCCTGGGTTCAATGGGCGTTCAAGCTGCCGAAGCACAATTTAATGACGCACTCACTGCGGCAAATGCTGGAAATATTGAATTATTACAACAGTATCGTGCGGCGATGCAGAATGATGCCTTGGGTTACTACCCGGAATACTGGATTCTGAATCAAAATCTTGCCATGCAGCCGGCCAGTCAGATTATTAATTTTGCCCAGCGTTACCCGCAATCTGCCATGGCAGAAAAGCTGGCAGCAGACTATGTTGAAGAAAAAGTAAAACAGGCCGATTTTGCAACTGCACAGCCAGTCCTGCAATATGTGACCAATCCAGATCAGGCAGAAAGCTGCGCGATTGCTCAGGTACGTGCCAAAGGTGGTGATCCTCTGGTCTATGCCGAATATAAAGATATCTGGTTGACCACCAATTCTCAACCGGAATCTTGTACTGGTCTAGGCAGAATGATGCTGTCCAGTCCCTTATTAACAACTGAAGACCGTCAACAACGTTTGTGGGTACAATTGCGTGCCGGTCAGTCTGGACAGGCAATTGCGACTGCCCAGAGTATCGGCATCAACCTTTCTTTGGCACAGCTTAATAGCATTCAGGCCAATCCGACCGCCTATTTGTGGACGGCACCAAAAGCGACGACTGCTGATCATGCTTATCTGGTGTATGCCATGGGGCGACTGGCGGATAGTGATCTGAATACAGCATTTTCGAGTGTACGACGTACCGCGGAAGGTACCCCTGAACAAATTCAAAAAGCGTTGTACCGTGTAGTTGGTTATATCGGTGGCACCACGGTGATGAAAAATAACTTCAATCGTGAAGTCCTGAATTATCTGGATCTGAGTTATGGTCTGCCATTTAGTCCGGAAGAAGCGGAAATTTATGCACGTCAGGCAATTCGCTTTAGTGCCTGGGAAAGTCTGATTCGAGCGATTGATGCGATGAGTGTGACTCAGAAACAGGAAGATCGCTGGCAATACTGGCTGGCTCGTGCTAGTGAACAGCGCTCAGACCGAGCATCAAAAAAAGCAGCTGAAGATATTTATCGCAAACTGGCCACTGGCGATGATTACCATAACCTGCTGGCACGTGACCGTTTAGGGCAGTTAACTTTAGGTACACCGAAATCGGCACAGCCTTCCGCTAAGGCCATGCAGCGCCTGAATCAGGATATTCATTTCCGTCGTGCTTTTGCCTTGCGTAATATCAATGCTTCAGCCACGTATGTAAACCGTGAGTGGAATTGGGCAGTGCGTCAGGCTTACTTGAAACATGATGATGATCTGCTGCTTGCAGCTGCGAAACGTGCGCATGATATTGGCTGGCATGACCGTGCCATCTATGCTGCAGATCGTACAGTCAATAAGCACAACTATGATTACCGTTTCCCAATGCCATATCGAAATTATGTAGTTAGCCATAGCCAGAATGCCAGTGTTGATCCAGCATGGGCTTATGGTTTGATGCGTCAGGAAAGCCGCTTTAATACTGTAGCACGTTCGCATGTCGGTGCGGGTGGTCTGATGCAGATCATGCCGGATACGGCCAAGCTGGTCGCGCGTCAGATGGGCGAAACCTATAATCCGGCAGCATTAAGCGACATGAATACCAATGTTCGTTATGGCACCTTCTATTTGTCTACGATTCAACGCCAGCTCAGCAACAGTCCTGTTTTAGCAACGGCAGGTTATAATGCCGGACCGAATCGCGCACGTCGTTGGCAGCCAGACTTACAGAATCTAGCAGCAGATCAGTACACGGAAAGCATTCCTTTATTAGAAACACGGGATTATGTGAAACATGTCATGACCAATGCGACACATTATGGCATCCTATTGGGCCAGGGAGCACAATCAATCGGGAAACGTATGCAAGCAATTCCGCTACGTAGTACACAATAAAAATTAATGATTTAGGGATAGTGAATTATTCATGAAGTTGATGAATAGTCGTCGAGTATCAGTATGGATTTCTGCTTGTATAGTCGCAGGAGGAAGTTTTCCTGCGCTTGCGGCACCGACGGGCTATATCATGGATGTGCAGATGGTTCCCGCACTTTGCAGTCTGTATCCTGAATTGGCCAAAAAGCGAAAATGTCTGGAAGGCTATTCCTTGAATATCTCCGGCTTATTTCCTGAAACCAGTCAACAGGATTGCAGCACGCAGACTTCATCCGCACTTCCACCTTTACAAGCCAAGGTGGTTGCTCGTGTCATGCCGGATGAGGCGTCAAGGGCGAGCTTATGGCGGAATATTGGTGGCTGTATTCCGATGAGTGCCAGCCAGTATTTCCGGACGATCATTAATTATGCTGATCGTCTGAAAGTCCCACAGGAACTAACAGACCAAGAAAATATCGTCATGCCAATGAGTACATTGCGTGCAAAATTCCTGAAGATTAATCCGCAATTACTGGCCAGCGCTATCCGGTTTAACTGCCAGACAAACCGTAATGTCAGTCTGCTGACCGCAGTCAAGGTCTGCTATCGTAGCAATGGTCAATACAAGCAATGTCCGGGTACTGTGGTAAATACCTGTCCTCAGAACATTATGATTAAAGGTACATACTGAGCTTTTCAGGCAAATTAATTTATATTTCCTATCAGACTTTTGTTGGAATTCATTCTCTTTTACATGCATCTCCGAAAGGATTGGAGTACAATCTTTGCCGTTTATGATTATTAAGATTAGATAGAACAGCTATTTAATCCGCATTGACTATCCTCTCAATTGGAGATAATTACATGAAGCAACCTGTTCGCGTTGCCGTTACTGGCGCTGCTGGTCAAATTGGTTACAGCCTATTATTCCGTATCGCTAGCGGTGAAATGTTGGGTAAAGACCAACCAGTTATTCTTCAATTATTAGAAATTCCTGTTGAGAAAGCTCAACAAGCGCTTAAAGGCGTGATGATGGAACTTGACGACTGTGCTTTCCCATTATTGGCAGGCATGATCGGTACTGATGATCCTAAAGTTGCATTCAAAGATGCTGACTATGCGTTGTTAGTAGGTTCTCGTCCACGTGGTCCTGGTATGGAACGTGCTGATCTTCTTAAAGTAAACGGTGAAATCTTCATCGGTCAAGGCAAAGCACTGAATGAAGTTGCTAGCCGTGACGTTAAAGTTCTTGTTGTAGGTAACCCTGCAAACACGAATGCTTACATCGCGATGAAATCAGCTGCTGACCTTCCAGCGAAAAACTTCACAGCAATGTTACGTCTTGACCACAACCGTGCGTTGACTCAACTTGCTCAAAAAGCGGGCGTTGCAGTTTCTGACATCAAAACAATGACAGTTTGGGGTAACCACTCTCCAACGATGTATGCTGACTACCGTTTTGCTACAGTAAACGGCGAAAGCTTAAAAGACAAAATCAACGATGCTGAATGGAACAAAGATGTGTTCCTTCCAACTGTTGGTAAACGTGGTGCTGCGATCATCGAAGCACGTGGTTTGTCTTCAGCTGCGTCTGCTGCAAACGCTGCAATCGACCATATGCGCGATTGGGCTCTTGGCACAAACGGCGAATGGGTAACTATGGGTATTCCTTCTGACGGTTCTTACGGTATTCCTGAAGGCGTTATGTTCGGTTTCCCTGTAACTTGCGAAAATGGCGAGTACAAAATCGTTCAAGGTCTTGAAATCGACGAGTTCAGCCGTGAACGTATCAATGTTACATTGAACGAACTTGAAGAAGAGCGCGCAGCAGTGGCTGACATGCTTAACTAATTTAGTCTTTTAAGATTAAATAAAAAAAGCACTCCAAATGGAGTGCTTTTTTTATTTCAGAATATCCTAAGAACAAAAAATAACATCCTGTCAAAGAGCGACAACTGAACTTTCTATATAAGTCGTTTAATTTGTAAGCAGAGTCATCAATAAAAGAGGAGGTACTGAGATGTTAGAGCAGCGACCTACCATGGAAGTTTTTTTTGAGCAACTCGGCTTGGATTCAAGCCCTGAAGCAATCGATGAATTTATCAGAACCCATCAGATCGGGATGGATGTGCCATTACATAAAGCACCTTTTTGGACCAAGAACCAACATGACTTTCTAATTGGGCATTGGAAGCAAGATGATGACTGGGCCATTTTTGTCGATGTACTGAATGAACAATTACATATTGAGGCTGAAGGAAGTGGTTCTTGTGACATGCCTTCTGCTAAACCTTTGTAAAATTTTTTCAAGACAATGCAATGATCCTTTTAATGATGGAGTAAACCAATGATATTAGAACAGCAACCTACTTTAGAATTATTATTTGAACAATTGGGGCTGCCTGCTGATGAAGTATCCATTGAGGAGTTTACAAAAAATCATCAGCTCCCATCAGAGGTAATTTTGCCAGACGCAGAGTTCTGGAGTGAGGGCCAAAGTGCTTTTCTGCGTGAACACTGGCATCGGGATGATGAATGGATCGTAATCATTGATAAACTGAACCAGCTTTTACATGTCGAAAGTGATAAAGAAAATTCTGAAAGTAATTAAGGATGCTTTATACAAAAAGACACAACAAAACCTAGTCCTTTGACTAGGTTTTTTTTGCCTTATCTTATAAGTTGGTTCTATAACTAATTACAGATTAACTGATATAAGGAGGGCGAGATGCTCGGAACAATGCAACCATCCTTACCCCTGTTATTTTCGCAACTTGGTTTGCCGAATAGTCCTGCTGCCATTGAACTTTATGTACGGACCCATCAGTTACCGAAAGAAATGTCACTGCATGATGCGCATTTTTGGAATAAAGCCCAACGTTCATTATTGATTAGTCATTTGGTACAAGATGATGATTGGGCGATTTGGGTAGATGAATTGAATCAACAGTTACATTTGGATGCAGATCGGCGCCGTTTGGCTTAAGAAACTTAATAGAAAAAAATGCCTCATATTCATGAGGCATTTTTATAAGCATAATTTCGCAGTTTTAATGCATCCGACGACGTAGAGTTTGCATAAACCATTCCTGTTGACGGTATTCTTCAAAAGCTGGATGTTGATCTACCAGTTCCAGATCAAAATTGCTCGATTTACTGTATTTATTCAACCAGTGACGCGTCATGGCAGGTTCTTTTTTGCTTGCTGAAGCATACGCCAGGAAGAAATAGATATCCGCATGCTCATAATTGGTCATCGGTTTTAGAATCTGCTGGGTAATCAGTGCATAGCGATTTTCTTTGGTGAGCTCAAAGTAGATCATGTAGGCTTTAGCCAAATGCAGTGACAGATTGATATACAGCTCTAGCGGTATTTCTTCAAACTCGACTCGACCTTGCTCAAGTAGAACAATCGCTTCTTGCAGGAAATGTACCTGCTCCTGATGTACCTGACTGATCGTCACCAGTTGCAGGCGAAGGTCAGCCCGTTCAAGCGCCAGCTCAGGGGTATTGCCATCTAGAAATAGCTGATCTGTTTCACCAATGCGTGCAATGATCTCTTTGGTGGTTGGTCGCATGAACGCAGTCCTCGTGTCTTAATGATTGCTATATGAGGCTAAAAAAATAAATTTAAAGTGATTAGATCAGGCTGGCATCAGAACGTAGCCAAGCCGTAATCGACAGGCGCTGATGCTTGGCTTTCACCACTTCATGCAGCAGATCGCTCTGGAACATGGCAATCCGGTTGGGTTTAGGTTGCAAGATATGCCATTGCTCATTTTTGTCTTGCAGATGCAGTTCACCACCCCAGTCATCCTGCCATTCATCATGCAAGTAATATACTGCAGAGATCATGCGACCATTTTTACCCTGAGGATTGTCACGGTGCAGGGCATAAAACTCGCCAGCGTTATAGCAGGCAAAATGTGCTTCGACATCTTTAATACCGAGGAAGAAAGCACGATTCAATTCGTAAGAGAGCGCATGTAAAGTTTGCACATGCTGATTGGAAATTTTCAAGTCTTCAGTGAGCCACAGAATATGGTCACTACGGATATTACTGACTACGCCATTTTGAATCGCGGCATCACGAAAGCGGGCTAAATTATCAGTACATTCAGCAATAAGCTGTTCAACATAGGTCTGATCATATGCATTGTCGATAATACTGAAACCATGTTGATCCAGATCATCAAGAATCTGATCAACTGACCATGACGCTGGGAGTTGAACTGCGTCCATAGAGATTCACTCAGGCGGATAAATTGAAGTCGCGTTATTCTATGTAAGAAACGTGTCTGAACGAAACTGTTTTTCATGTTAAAATAGCTGTTGATCTTAGGAATAATTGAAACATGAATTATCGTCACCACTTCCATGCAGGCAACTTTGCCGATGTCATGAAGCACGTTTTATTGCTTCAGATTTTGTCTCGCCTTAATAACAAAGATAAGCCATATCGTTATATTGATACGCATGGCGGCGCAGGTAAATATGACTTATCGACTTCAGAAGCGCAGAAGTCGGGTGAGTTCTTAAACGGTATTCATCGCTTGGTTAAATTGGATGATTCGATCAAGCGCAATGCCCCTGAAGGCGTACAGCAGTATCTAAAAATTGTTGAAAAAATGCGTGAAAATTTCGGTAAAGGCGCGTACCCAGGTTCACCTTGGTTTGCTCTTGAAGGCATGCGTGACATAGACAAAGCTACTATTTTTGAAATGCAGCGTGATGTATTCCAGCAACTTGATCAAAATATTTTTGACAAACGTGCTGGTCTGCATGAACGTGATGCTTATGAAGGTTTACTTGCAGTCATTCCACCAAAAGAAAAACGTGGTCTGGTGATGATCGACCCGCCATATGAGCTGGAACGTAAAGATTTCCCTCAACTGGTCGAGTTAATTGCAGCAGCTTATAAAAAATGGCCAACAGGCGTATTCGCTGTATGGTATCCAATTAAAGACCGTGCCATGATTGAGCGTTTCGAGAAAAAAATGTTCAAGACCGGTATTCGCCGTCAGCTGATCTGTGAAATATGTGTATGGCCAGATGACACACCTGTGGGCTTAAATGGTTGTGGTCTGCTGGTGATTAACCCACCTTGGAAGTTCTCTGAAGATGCTGATGAAGCACTGCAATGGTTATTCCCACATTTACGTATGCAGGAAAATGGTGGTCACGCCGCAGTTCGCTGGTTAGTAGGCGAATAATTTTTAAAAGATAAGGTCATAGCTAGGATCGACAAGAATGACAAATATAAGCAAACCGGAACGTGACTCTTCAACCGAAGTGCCTTTTGATGGTATCACTTTTGAGGTGGAAGAAGAGGAGCATACTCAGGAAGGGCAAAAAATTAAGCGTCGAGGCATCTATCTATGGCCGAACCTGATTACAACCGCAGCGTTGTTGGCAGGTTTTTATTCAATTATTGCCAGTATGAATGGTAATTTTCAGCAAGCCATTTATGCGATCTTTATTGCAGCATTACTGGATGGCCTAGATGGTCGTGTTGCACGGGCCATTGGTGCGCAAAGTCCATTTGGTGAACAGTTTGATTCGCTATCGGATATGCTGGCCTTTGGTGTGGCACCTGCTATTCTGATGTATAGCTGGGGCTTAAGTGAATTGGGCCGGATCGGTCTGGCAGCCTGTTTTGTATATACTGCCTGTGCTGCCTTTCGTTTGGCACGTTTCAATGTGCAGATTGGTGTAGTTGATAAGCGCTACTTCATCGGGGTCGCGAGTCCACTTGCTGCTGTAATGATTATTTCGCTGGTCTGGGTCGGTTTAGATTTCCCGGAAATTTTCGATATTAAAGATCCAGTGGTTCAGATCATAAATGCCGTTGCGATTGTGATTACCGGTTTGCTGATGATCTCTAATATCAAATACTATTCTTTTAAAACGGTAGAGCGTAAGCGGGTTCCATTTTTTGTCTTGCCAATCGCCGTATTTATCTTTGCAGCGATGACTTACAACATTCCGGTCGGGATTCTGGTTATCTCTGTAATCTATGCTTTGTCTGGTTTTGTTACGACTTTCATGGCGAAACGACAAGTGAGCTAGTATGCGGGAGAGTCTGATATGGCGTTTCTTCAAGATTTATTGGATCGTTCGAAACAGCTGAATCAGACTCCTGCTGCCCAGGCCGATCTGGCCTGTCACGGTCCAAATAAAAAATATAAATATATTCACCATCGTTTTGTTATTCCCAATGTGCCTGCGCCACTGCATTATTTCAATTTTTTTAGCATGATCGGTCAGCCAAATGTGCCGATGCTATGTAATCCCGATGCCATTCATACTGATGCCTTGGATACAGCAACTGTCATCTGTAGTACCAGTCCGCACATGGTCGGTCAGTTGAATCATTATTCCATCCAAAATGAATGTCGCTTTGAAAACTGTAACTTCAATTTCCATGCACGTGAGCAATTGAGTAGTACATTTCCGGAATTTCATTTCACCCGCCAGGATGATGAGCTCAGTGTTGATCTGAAAATAAGAGCGATTGAGCTGATTACCCACTTTACTCAGCTTCGATTTTCTCTGGCTGACTATTGGTCTATCCCATGCTGGTGTGAAGGTGTCATTCAATATAAAGATCAGCAATACCAAATCGAAAGTCTGGGTAGCTTTGAATATGCCCGTAGTTTTAAGTTTCCCTATTTGCCATTTGCTTTCTTGACTTATCAGATGATTAATCTGAGTCAAAACCGGCAGATTATTCTGGTTCAGGTGCGTGATAGCTTTAATAAAATTATTCAGTCACGCATTTACTATAAAGATCTGGAAAGCCAGCAAACCCAAATGCTGGATGAAAATGTGATTTTTAAAGTGCATCGGGTATATCCGAGTGTGACCACACCAAATGGTCAGAAAATGTATTTGCCGCGTGAGTTCGAATGGTGCTATGAAAGTAAAGAGGGAATTCAAATCTCGATTCAAGGACAAAGTCGGGGTGATTTTAAATTTGGTCTTGGGGCAGGCTATGTGGGGAGTTTTACTTACCAGATAAAGATCAATGAACAGGAAGAAAATGGGGAAGGGGGCTATATTGAATACATTGATTGCCGAGCTTTACGCTTCCAGGAACTCAGCAAAGAAGAAAAAATATTAAGTAATGTGCCTAATTCTGTGCCATTTTTAGCCAAAGAATAGAAAAAACGCTTATTTCTGTAGAATAAATAAACAGGCGATGATTTTTGTTGAAAAAGGGGGTTGCAAGCCCTCTGAAATGCTGTAGAATGCACATCCATCGGCGGTGATGAAGATTAAAACTTCTGATAAAACAGTAACTTAGTTAAGATTGGTTGAGTTGGGTTTTATTTGATAAGTTTAAAAATAATCTGATTTACTGGTTGACTTTCTAGAGATAGAGAGTAATATAGCCGACCTAGCTTGCTGGTGACGAACCAACAAGAAGATCATTAAGAGATTATGAAGAACAACTTGTGTGGATTTTTACTGGTTGATCAATCGAAACTATTTTCATTGATAATTGGTAGAAATTTCTCGAAGTTTATTTGAGCAAATTTTTTGTCAGTAATTGATGAGCCAAGATTGGCACCCTATAGGTGCTATTGATTTTAAACTGAAGAGTTTGATCATGGCTCAGATTGAACGCTGGCGGCAGGCTTAACACATGCAAGTCGAGCGGGGAAAGGTAGCTTGCTACTGGACCTAGCGGCGGACGGGTGAGTAATGCTTAGGAATCTGCCTATTAGTGGGGGACAACGTTCCGAAAGGAACGCTAATACCGCATACGTCCTACGGGAGAAAGCAGGGGACCTTCGGGCCTTGCGCTAGTAGATGAGCCTAAGTCGGATTAGCTAGTTGGTGGGGTAAAGGCCTACCAAGGCGACGATCTGTAGCGGGTCTGAGAGGATGATCCGCCACACTGGGACTGAGACACGGCCCAGACTCCTACGGGAGGCAGCAGTGGGGAATATTGGACAATGGGCGGAAGCCTGATCCAGCCATGCCGCGTGTGTGAAGAAGGCCTTTTGGTTGTAAAGCACTTTAAGCGAGGAGGAGGAACTCTAGATTAATACTCTAGATGTTTGGACGTTACTCGCAGAATAAGCACCGGCTAACTCTGTGCCAGCAGCCGCGGTAATACAGAGGGTGCGAGCGTTAATCGGATTTACTGGGCGTAAAGCGTGCGTAGGCGGCTTTTTAAGTCGGATGTGAAATCCCTGAGCTTAACTTAGGAATTGCATTCGATACTGGAAAGCTAGAGTATGGGAGAGGATGGTAGAATTCCAGGTGTAGCGGTGAAATGCGTAGAGATCTGGAGGAATACCGATGGCGAAGGCAGCCATCTGGCCTAATACTGACGCTGAGGTACGAAAGCATGGGGAGCAAACAGGATTAGATACCCTGGTAGTCCATGCCGTAAACGATGTCTACTAGCCGTTGGGGCCTTTGAGGCTTTAGTGGCGCAGCTAACGCGATAAGTAGACCGCCTGGGGAGTACGGTCGCAAGACTAAAACTCAAATGAATTGACGGGGGCCCGCACAAGCGGTGGAGCATGTGGTTTAATTCGATGCAACGCGAAGAACCTTACCTGGCCTTGACATACTAAGAACTTTCCAGAGATGGATTGGTGCCTTCGGGAACTTAGATACAGGTGCTGCATGGCTGTCGTCAGCTCGTGTCGTGAGATGTTGGGTTAAGTCCCGCAACGAGCGCAACCCTTTTCCTTATTTGCCAGCGGGTTATGCCGGGAACTTTAAGGATACTGCCAGTGACAAACTGGAGGAAGGCGGGGACGACGTCAAGTCATCATGGCCCTTACGGCCAGGGCTACACACGTGCTACAATGGTCGGTACAAAGGGTTGCTACCTCGCGAGAGGATGCTAATCTCAAAAAGCCGATCGTAGTCCGGATCGCAGTCTGCAACTCGACTGCGTGAAGTCGGAATCGCTAGTAATCGCGGATCAGAATGCCGCGGTGAATACGTTCCCGGGCCTTGTACACACCGCCCGTCACACCATGGGAGTTTGTTGCACCAGAAGTAGGTAGTCTAACCGTAAGGAGGACGCTTACCACGGTGTGGCCGATGACTGGGGTGAAGTCGTAACAAGGTAGCCGTAGGGGAACCTGCGGCTGGATCACCTCCTTAACGAAAGATTGACGATTGGTAAGAATCCACAACAAGTTGTTCTTCATGACGATGTATCTGAGGGTCTGTAGCTCAGTTGGTTAGAGCACACGCTTGATAAGCGTGGGGTCACAAGTTCAAGTCTTGTCAGACCCACCATGACATACTCATACGATACATTGAATCCTAAATGATAAGCTGGGGACTTAGCTTAGTTGGTAGAGCGCCTGCTTTGCACGCAGGAGGTCAGGAGTTCGACTCTCCTAGTCTCCACCATCACATCATTGACTACTAGTTGGTCAAGCAGATGTAAGATGAGCTAAGAAATAAGCGATCAATTGATGAGATCCTAGAGATTAACAAGTACAAGCGTTATGATACGCGCACTTGATAATCTCTGTGATCTATCACAGTTGACTGCACTCCGACGAGGATGCAGTGAATCATTAACAGAATATATTTGAGTTGAAATAATTTGTTCAAACTCGTTTTAAACAACCTAACAAGCAATTGTGAAAGTTGAATGAAATGAGTTCTAGCGATTAAACTGAATCAAGCGTTTTGGTATATGAATCTAATTGAAGCTGTACAGTGCTTAAATGCACAAGACGCCAACTGTATGAGAGTGATGAGAAATCATCATGATCTGTTGCTAACCTAACTTGTAAGGGTTAACGACTGTTTGGGGTTGTATAGTCAAGTAATTAAGTGCATGTGGTGGATGCCTTGGCAGTCAGAGGCGATGAAAGACGTGATAGCCTGCGAAAAGCTCCGGGGAGGCGGCAAATATCCTGTGATCCGGAGATGTCTGAATGGGGAAACCCACCTGGTATAAGCCAGGTATCATTAACTGAATACATAGGTTAATGAGGCGAACGGAGGGAAGTGAAACATCTCAGTACCTCTAGGAAAAGAAATCAATTGAGATTCCCTCAGTAGCGGCGAGCGAACGGGGAACAGCCCATTAAGTCATATCAGTTTTAGTGGAATGCTCTGGGAAGTGCAACCATAGTGGGTGATAGTCCTGTACACGAAAGGGCTGATATGATGATGTCGAGTAGGGCGAGGCACGTGAAACCTTGTCTGAATATGGGGGGACCATCCTCCAAGGCTAAATACTCCTGACTGACCGATAGTGAACCAGTACCGTGAGGGAAAGGCGAAAAGAACCCCTGTGAGGGGAGTGAAATAGATCCTGAAACCGCATGCATACAAGCAGTGGGAGCCGACTTGTTCGGTGACTGCGTACCTTTTGTATAATGGGTCAGCGACTTATATTCAGTAGCAAGGTTAACCGTATAGGGGAGCCGTAGGGAAACCGAGTCTTAATAGGGCGTTTAGTTGCTGGGTATAGACCCGAAACCGGGTGATCTATCCATGAGCAGGTTGAAGGTTAGGTAACACTGACTGGAGGACCGAACCCACTGTCGTTGAAAAGCCAGGGGATGACTTGTGGATAGGGGTGAAAGGCTAATCAAACTCGGTGATAGCTGGTTCTCCCCGAAAGCTATTTAGGTAGCGCCTCGGACGAATACCATTGGGGGTAGAGCACTGTTTCGGCTAGGGGGTCATCCCGACTTACCAAACCGATGCAAACTCCGAATACCAATGAGTACTATCCGGGAGACAGACTGCGGGTGCTAACGTCCGTAGTCAAGAGGAAAACAATCCAGACCGCCAGCTAAGGCCCCTAAATTATAGTTAAGTGGGAAACGATGTGGGAAGGCATAGACAGCTAGGAGGTTGGCTTAGAAGCAGCCACCCTTTAAAGAAAGCGTAATAGCTCACTAGTCGAGTCGGCCTGCGCGGAAGATGTAACGGGGCTAAAACTATATGCCGAAGCTGCGGATTTGCAATTTATTGCAAGTGGTAGGGGAGCGTTCTGTAAGCCGATGAAGGTGGATTGAGAAGTCTGCTGGAGGTATCAGAAGTGCGAATGCTGACGTGAGTAACGACAAAGCGGGTGAAAAACCCGCTCGCTGAAAGACCAAGGGTTCCAGTCCAACGTTAATCGGGGCTGGGTGAGTCGACCCCTAAGGCGAGGCCGAGAGGCGTAGTCGATGGGAAATTGGTTAATATTCCAATACTTCTGTTTAATGCGATGAGAGGACGGAGAAGGTTAAGTCAGCCTGGCGTTGGTTGTCCAGGTGGAAGGTTGTAGGCATGTATCTTAGGCAAATCCGGGGTACTCTATGCTGAGAACTGATAGCAAGCTGTACTTGTACAGTGAAGTGGCTGATACCATACTTCCAGGAAAAGTCTCTAAGCTTCAGTTAAACAGGAATCGTACCCGAAACCGACACAGGTGGTCAGGTCGAGTAGACCAAAGCGCTTGAGAGAACTCTGCTGAAGGAACTAGGCAAAATGGTACCGTAACTTCGGGAGAAGGTACGCTGTTGATGGTGATAGGACTTGCTCCTTGAGCTGTCGACAGCCTCAGAAACCAGGCCCCTGCAACTGTTTATTAAAAACATAGCACTCTGCAAACACGAAAGTGGACGTATAGGGTGTGATGCCTGCCCGGTGCTGGAAGGTTAATTGATGTGGTTAGCGCAAGCGAAGCTATTGATCGAAGCCCCAGTAAACGGCGGCCGTAACTATAACGGTCCTAAGGTAGCGAAATTCCTTGTCGGGTAAGTTCCGACCTGCACGAATGGCATAATGATGGGGGCGCTGTCTCCAGCAGAGGCTCAGTGAAATCGAAATCGCCGTGAAGATGCGGTGTACCCGCGGCTAGACGGAAAGACCCCGTGAACCTTTACTGCAGCTTGACATTGAACTTTGATCTTACTTGTGTAGGATAGGTGGGAGGCTTTGAAGTGGCGACGCTAGTTGCCATGGAGCCGTCCTTGAAATACCACCCTGGTAATATTGAGGTTCTAACTCTGCTCCATTATCTGGAGCGAGGACCATGTCTGGTGGGTAGTTTGACTGGGGCGGTCTCCTCCTAAAGAGTAACGGAGGAGTACGAAGGTGCGCTCAGCGTGGTCGGAAATCACGCGTAGAGTATAAAGGCAAAAGCGCGCTTAACTGCGAGACCCACAAGTCGAGCAGGTACGAAAGTAGGTCTTAGTGATCCGGTGGTTCTGTATGGAAGGGCCATCGCTCAACGGATAAAAGGTACTCTGGGGATAACAGGCTGATACCGCCCAAGAGTTCATATCGACGGCGGTGTTTGGCACCTCGATGTCGGCTCATCTCATCCTGGGGCTGAAGCAGGTCCCAAGGGTATGGCTGTTCGCCATTTAAAGAGGTACGCGAGCTGGGTTTAGAACGTCGTGAGACAGTTCGGTCCCTATCTACCGTGGGCGCTGGAAATTTGAGAGGATCTGCTCCTAGTACGAGAGGACCAGAGTGGACGAACCTCTGGTGTACCGGTTGTGACGCCAGTCGCATCGCCGGGTAGCTATGTTCGGAAGGGATAACCGCTGAAAGCATCTAAGCGGGAAGCCTACCTCAAGATAAGATTTCCCTGTGACTTTATGTCACCTAAAGAGCCGTTGAAGACTACGACGTTGATAGGTTGGATGTGGAAGTGTAGTGATACATGAAGCTGACCAATACTAATTGCTCGTGAGGCTTGACTATACAACACCCAAACAGTTGTTGTACGAACTGCGTAAGCAGTGAGCAGAGATTGATTCATTAAAGACCAAACAGTCAACACTGACTGATCTTGATTCAGAATACGCTAGATGAACGAAGATTAAGCAAACGCAACAGCGTTTGCCTGAGTGCAAGACATAAAGCTCTGCTTTATGTTACAATTCAACTCAGATATACCTGTTAATGTACTCTATTTGGTAGAAAGCAAGGCAACCATAAGACCTGGCGAGTATCCATAAACAGTTGTGCTGGCGACAATAGCAAGAGTGAACCACCTGATCCCTTCCCGAACTCAGAAGTGAAACCTCTTAGCGCTGATGGTAGTGTGGGGTTACCCATGTGAGAGTAAGTCATCGCCAGCTCATTATTCCAAAACACCCCCTGACAACAGGGGGTGTTTTTTTATGTACTAAAAATATTCTAGAACTCATCTTATTCATCAACTGCTGCTAAGCTAACTGGCTTTTATTTTGAGCACCTGATAGAACTCAGATAGTTTAATTTTTTAATTGTCTACGTGCATGTTTAAATGCAGTACGTAATCCTTCTTCTAACGTTGGATGATAGAAGGGTTTTTCTAGAATTTGATTAATTGTCAGTTGTTCACCAATCAACCATGCGAGTAGATGTGCTAAATGTTCTGCCTGAGCACAAAATAGTTCTGCACCCAATAGTTTATGTGTAGCCTTGTCTATATATATTTCAGCACCACCCATATTTGTAGCTTCTACACGTGCTCGGCCTTGTCTTTCATAAGAAACAAAACCCGTAACAAAATCAGTTCCTACTTTCTGTAGCTGCTGATAATTTTTTCCAATAATGGCCATTTCAGGCTGACTAAACACAATCGCTAATGGGATAAGTTTTGGAATCGCTTGTACATCTGGATAATTCAGGCAATTTTTGACGATTTTTTTACCTGCATATGCAGCTTCATGCTGAATTGGAGCATCAGGAGCTGCATCACCAATAATAAAAATTGGATAGTTCGCTAACTGTTTTGTAGAAAGATCAATTGGAAGATTTTTGATGTCTGTATATGAAGGATCGATTTTTTCCAGTTCGAGTTGATCAAGGTTGCTGCTTCTTCCGGTTGCCGCTAATACGTAATCAACTTCTAAGATTTCTGCTTGGTCATTTTGCTTAAATTTTATCTGGACTTGTTCGCCTTGCCGGATCATCTCATCAGGAACAGTTTTAAATTTAATCTCAAGTTCTGAGCTGAGTTGCTGTTGAGCAAGTTCCTGAAGCACTGGACTTGTAAGAGAACCGACTTTTTGACTCCGGGCAAATACAGTGGTCTTGACTCCTAAGCGTTGCATGGCTTGAGCAAGCTCAATTGCAATCACACCGCTACCAATCACTGCTAATGACTGAGGCAGGGTAGGAAGCTCAAATACTTCATTGGAGCTAAGCAGCCGCTCTCCAAGCATGTCTTTTTGTTTTTTATCTACATTTGGTCGTGAGCCTACAGCCAAAATAAAACTTTTAGCTTGATAATATTGTCCATCTACTTCTACGGTTTGGGCATCTACAAATTTGGCATGACCTGAAATTTTATGTTTTGGATTCCATTGATTGACTTCTTTAAGGGTGGCTTGAGTAAAGAAATCACGTAATTTACGAACACGTGACATGACATTGTTCGGAGTAACTTCACTATCAATATTTAAAGCTAAATCATGTGCATGCTGAATCAGGTGCATACGATTGGCTGAAGCAATTAAAACTTTACTTGGCATACATCCAACGCGTGCACAGGTCGTATCCCAAGGGCCAGCGTTAATAATAAGAATGTTATCAGTATATTTGATTGCTTCTTTATAGGCAGTGATGCCTGCCGTGCCTGAACCGATGATGATAATGTCGTACATATTAAAATTATTCGCCTAAGTATTTATTCAAATATACAAAAAATTAGCTTCTTTACGGAGGAGTATTATCAAATTTTTACAGGATGCTTTGACGAAGTTGTACTTACTTAAAAAATGGCGCAAAGAGCGCCATGGCTGTTTATGGATAAAATTAAAGGGTAGTTCCCATACTCACCCCCACTGTAGGTCGAACATTCATCGAATTACAGCCAATAAAACTCAAGCTTAAGCAAATGATCAGTAAAACTTTATTCATGAATTAATCCTTGTTCGTTTGCCTTGTAATACAAGGTGGTAAAGCATGTACCACTGCGGCAAATCATTAAAATGAGTTCAGATAAGTCATTATAGTATTTAGAAAATTTTTCAATGTTCTGTTATGTAATTTTTCTATTAATAAGTAGTTGATAAATCACACTGACATGATGTCACTCGGTAATAATGCGAAGCTAAATAACCGTTAATTCATTACCAGCTTTCTGATCTGGGCGATTAAAGATGATTGATTCAATACCTTGTGTCATTAATTCTTGGCACTTGGGGGACTATTTATATGTCCATCTATGCTGAATTTATTTATTAACTATCTGTTTTAATTAATATAAAACCGAATGTAGCAATGCTTAGTCCTGCCCAAGCATTGCATATTCCCGAAGGAATTAATTAATCATCCAACAGATCCATCTGTTTTGCGATTTGGTACAGATTATTAGAACGATTACCTGTACGGCAGAACATCAATAACGGTTTTGGCAGTTCATTATAGTGATTGGCAAAAGTACGGACATCGAGTTCAGTAATCTGACCTGCAACTACAGGTTGATGCACATAATCCAGACCTGCTGCACGCGCAGCTTCTTCAATTTGTGCACTGGTCGGCTGATCCGGGCCACCTTCCATATCTGGGCGGTTATTGATAATCGATTTAAAACCTTTTTCAACCACCTGTTCGATATGTTCTGGACCAATTTGACCTGCAAAGCCTACATTTTCACTCATGATGCCACTCCATCATTTAATTTATAAAGATATGCTTTATGATAGCATTAAGCTCGAAAATGAGCAGAAAGATCTGAAATTTTTATAAACGAATACAACCATAAAATAACGCAACGGAGCGCGTATGCATGCATATACAGTTGAGCCACTGTATGTCAAAAGCGGTCAAGATGTCATTGCTGCCGATTTTTACCGTCCCAAGAATATACAAAAACCAGCGGTCATTTTAATGGCGCATGGCTTGGCTGCCTTACGTCATTTTGAATTGGTCAAATATGCCCAATGTTTTGCTGCAGCAGGTTATGCAGTCATTTTATTTGATTATCGTTACTGGGGAGGGAGTACCGGACGACCGCGTGAACTGGTTTCGATTAAAGCCCAGCTTGAAGACTGGCGAACCATGATTGCCCATGTTAAAGCGCGTAAGTCTCTGGATACAAAGCGTATTGTGCTTTGGGGAACAAGTTTGAGTGGGGGGTATGTACTGACACTTGCCGCAGAATCCAAAGATGTGCAAGCCATTATGGTACAGGTGCCTTTTGTTGATGGTGCTGAAAGTGCCAAGCTATATCCCTTACAGCAGTTACCTAAAGCGCTGAAGATTTCCAGTCAAGATTATATGGGTTCCAAAGTCGGGATGGCGCCACGTACTTTACCCGTTGTTGCTCAGAATGAACTTTGTTTCTTGCCGACACCGGATAGCTATGAAGGTTATCTTTCAATCGTTCATCCAGATCATTATTGGAGTGGAGAAATACCAGCCCGGTTATTCTTTAAACTGATCCGCTATCGACCGATTCAGGACGTCCGCAAGATTACGATACCGGTTCTGTTTATCGCCGCAAAACAGGATAGCCTGATTCCGATTGAGTCTAGCCGTGAAACGGTAACCAATATCGCACCATTTGCCCAATATCATGAGTGGAATATACGACATTTTGATATATATCATGGAGAATGGTTTGAAAAAGCAATTTCGACCCAATTAGAATTCTTACATCAATATATTGGAGTTCGTTAGATGATCATTGTATGTCCGTCATGTCAGGCCAAAAACCGTGTGCCTGAAGATAAACTCACCGCGAGTCCTGCATGTGGCCAGTGTCATCAGGGCTTGATTCCACTTGCGCCGATTGAACTGAATGAACAGAATTTTAGTCAGTTCGTGACAGGCAGTGATTTACCGATTCTGATTGATCTCTGGGCGGACTGGTGTGGTCCGTGCAAGATGATGGCACCGCATTTTGCAACGGTAGCACAGCAGTATCCAAATGTGGTATTTGGCAAAATTGATACTGAAGCGAACCCAAGACTCAGTGCAGCATTTAATGTTCGTAGTATTCCGACACTGGTTTTAATGAATAAAACTGATGAAATTGCTAGAATAAGTGGCGCACTCAGAGCACCGCAGCTACAACAGTGGCTGGATCAGCATCTGAATGCCAAATCTTAATACCCAAGCCTGGAGTTAACGTGTCAGATTCTCATGTACAACCAGAGGGAATTCTTTCCCTACAGACGATTGCAATGCCAGCAGATACCAACTGGAGCGGTGACGTATTCGGTGGATGGATTGTTTCACAAATGGACTTGGCCGGTGCAATTCATGCAGAACGTTTTTCTAATGGACGTTGTGCGACAATTTCCATTAATCAGATGACTTTCCTGGTACCAGTAAAAGTCGGTGATGTGATCAGCTGTTATACCAAGATTCTGAAGGTGGGTAATACTTCGATTCAAATGCAGATTGAAGTGTGGGACAGTCACGATGATTCCCGTCCGCCTGTACGTGTCACTGAAGGGGTATTTACCTTCGTTGCAGTGGATGTCAAAGGCAATAAGCGTCTGATTCCAGATGAAGCAAAACAGAAGTTTCTTGACTCCCAGCAAGTGAATTGATGAGCGCAAAAAAAACCAGACCATATGTCTGGTTTTTTTTATTTCTGAAAGATTAAAACATAAAATCCTGATTTTAAAACGTACCTTGGTTTTAAGGTTAAAAATCAAATGGTGTTTAAGCCAAGAAGAGAAGAGCAGTCATGATCTCTAGAGATAATAAGAATACTTTGACACTATCCCGGATTGAGTTAGCACAGATTATTAAAATATTAAGCAGTAACTTTATTTTTAAGTTGTGATTTAGCAATCCAGGCCCAGAGCATTTCACACTGAATCGGTGCTTCGCCGGATTCATCTGTTACAACCACCTGCACCAATGTTTCGCCTTTATCCGTACTTTGCATCAATTGCTGCTGTTCAGCCGTTAGTGTGGCTACAGCACGCATTGCGCCTTGGGTGGGGCGCTTATAATCAATTTGAATACTTTTAATGAGAACGACTGTAGAATCAGGCACGTTCATTGCGGTGACAAATCCCGTGGCTGTTTCTGCAAGTAGTGCCATGGCACAGGCATGAATCTGACCAATATGGTTTTGCATCGCCTTATGATTGGCCATACTGACAATCACCTGATCATGGCTCAGCTGTTCATAGCGAATTCGGGCAGAACCGACCATTGGCACCACACGTCCAAAGGTTTTACTCAGCAGTGCAGTACGAATGCCTTGTGGAAGTCGTGAACTTGCTCTTACCAGTTTGGAGAGTCGGTTGCTTTTGGTCATGGTTCTATTATCCGAAAATAGACTGTCTTAGTCTTTAAAGTTGTTGAACTGTAAAGGCACACCAAATTGCTGTTCTTTCAGGAACGCCATAATTTGTTGCAAAGTATCGCGCTTTTTATCGGTCACACGAATCTTGTCGCCTTGAATAGAAGACTGCGCTTTAATGCCACTTTCTTTAATGGCTTTGTTAATTTTTTTTGCAGTATCTGAGTCAAGACCATCTTTCAGTTTGATCACCTGGATATAGTTTTTACCTGAAGGTGCGCCTTTTTGCGGATCAAGAGCCTGAATGTCTATTTTACGTTTAAAGAAGTGATTCTCTAACATGCTATAAACTTGTTCACACTGGAAATCACTTTCAGTCTTGATTTTGATTTCTTTATTTTTTTCGTTTAACTCGATTGAAACGTCCTGACCACGGAAGTCAAAACGGGTCGCAATTTCTTTTTGCGTGTTTTGAACCGCATGGTTTACTTCAAAAATTTCTAATTCAGAAACAATATCGAAAGAAGGCATGTTTTAGACCTTTACAAATGGAAAGAATATCTGAGATGCTAGGGATGTTTTCTTCATTTGCCAAGTGTTGTTTACATCAAAGGAGTGCACAATGATCCGTAAACAAGAAATTACAACATTTGAGTTCCCAGAAGGTGCTGTTATCTGGGATGTACGAGATTCAAATGCCTATGCTGAAGCGCATATCAAAGGTGCAGTGAACCAGCCGATTGCAAGTCTATCAGCAGACAGCCTTACTCAGGTGTCCACGGATCAACCGATTTATATTTTGTGTGGCGGCGGAAGCAAAGCACCACGTGCAGCTGAGCTATTAGAGGGAATAGACAACTCACGTGAATATGTAATCTTAATGGGTGGAACACGAGCTGCACGTGATGCAGGTCTACCACTTGAAGAGGGTGTGTAAACATCCTTTAAAAAAAAAAGCGCCGTAAGGCGCTTTTTTTATTGGGTGAGACGTTTATTTCCTTTTCTTTTAGGAGAGAGACAGGGGGAGGTAAAATATTTTTACAATGAAATAAAACCCTCAACCTAGCCCTCACTTGTGCTGCGTTTAAAGCAGTGCTTTAAAATTTGCTTAGGAGAGGGAATTCTTTTCTTAAGGGTGAGGAACTCTGTTCCGTAAAGGAGGAATTCTACTTTACTTGTAATCCCCCTTAGTCTCCCTTTGATAAAGGGGAAATTTTTTAAAATAAGGCTTCTTGGCTTGGACTTTCTTTTCAAAGCGTCTGACGTCCAGTTTCTTCACCAGATTCGTGGATGCAGGGCAAGCTTCTCCTAGAATTTGTGCAGCCAGGATTTCACTGCACAATGGCGCAAACAGGAAGCCTTTGGAACCTAAGCCAGCCAGACTATGGATTTCCTGATCTGATTTGAGTTTTCCAAGCAAGGGGAAATAATCTTTGCTCTGGGCACGAACCGAAGTACGACCTTGCCATTCACGGACATCAGCCAAATTCTGTGCATACTCTGGAAATACTGTATGAATTAGTTCACGGTTATGGATATGATCTTCTTCCAGTACATCTACATCGTCACGATTCAGGCAGAATGAAGCACCGAGCAGTAAATGCTGTTCATCAAACTGGATGCAGTAACCGCCGTAGCTATAGGCAATGTTTGGATCGAGTGGCTGATCGCTATTTTTGAGCCAGCTGACCTGTCCACGAATGGGCTTAAGCTCAGGATACTCTTCAAGCAGCTGAGGCGTATTTAATGCGGTACAGACGATGACATGATCAAACTGTCCGAGTGAGCTATCACCATCAAATAATTCTGGACGTGGTTTGGGCTTAATTTGGCTAATTTGGGCCTGAATATAATGAATATTGGAATGTTGCAGGATTTCATCACGCAACTGATGAGGCGATACGCCCCCTGCTTGCAGTAAAGCCAGTGCAGGATACTGAGTCACTAAAGACTGCTGATTTCGCTCAAGAACTTTCAGAATACCGTCAGGATATTCATTAGCCAGAGCCAACAGGTTTTCCGGATTTTTTAATGCCAGTTGATGAACCTGAATCGGGCGGAAGGCTTTGAACTGTGCATAATAATTCAAGGCATGTTGCCAAGCCTGGGTCATCAGGTGTTCAGCATTTTGTGCAATCGGTGACAGCTTTGGATTGAGGAGCGCTAATGGATTACCAGAACCACCCGAAAGTGGGGCTGTTTGATCAAATAAGCTGACGTGATGACCGCGTATAGCAAAAGCCCAAGCGGTGCTTAAACCGGCTATACCAGCACCAATGACAGCAATCTGGCGTGCCTGATATTCTAACTCTTTATTGAGCGAAGTTTTTTTTTGAGTAGGATCTTCAGGAATTGCTGTTGCTGGCTCTGCAGATGCAGGTGGATTCCAGATTGCTTTCAGCATTTCACGTTTATGACCAAAGCCACGAGGACGTGAAATGGAAATGCCATGATTTCTTAGACCGCGCTTCAATACGCCTGCCACGCTAAAAGAGGCAAAGGTGGTGCCGTAATCCGAGAGTCGCACGATATTATTCAGCACATTTTCTTCCCACATATCCGGATTACAGGAAGGTGCAAAACCATCCAGGAACCAGGCATTGACTGGTGCAGTTTTTTCTATGATCGGAAAGACATCATGTGCATCACCCAGCCATAAATCGAGTGAGAATCGCGCCTCAGGAAAACTAAGCCGATGGCAACCGGTAATTGGCATTGGATATTGGGAAATCAGCTGATCTGCAAGTGGTTTCAGTTCCGGCCAGGCATTTAAAGCACGAATCAGATCATCTTTCGAGAGCGGAAATTTTTCCACTGAAATGGCATGCAGGTGGCTCTGGTTATCTGGACGAACCTGTTGCCACAATTGCCATAAGGCCAGAATATTGAGTCCGGTACCAAAGCCTGTTTCACCTACGCAAAAATATTCAAAAGGTTTGAGATCCGCGAGTCGGGTACCGAGATCATTACCATTTAAAAACACATGGCGCGTTTCAAGCAGACCATTGTCCTTGGAAAAATAAACATCACCAAACTGTTTGGAAACTGGCACATCAATGCCATCCACCAGCTGCCAATCGAGATCGGCAGTTTGAATTGCGTGAGACAAAACGGATACAACCTTCAATACATCAGGAGAGGGAATAGCTTACCACTGACGACGGCGTTTGGTATAAACATAGCTCGCAATCAGGAAGCCCAGCAGCACGCCTACAGCCAATGTCGCAGCACCGTAGAGGAACATTTGTGCACTACGTTCACTTTGTAGCACCTGCACCTGAACGCCGAGATTATCGTTTTTCAGCTGTAGTTCCTGATTCTGGGTCAGTGCTTCAAGATTGGCCTTTTCCAGTTGTTGCAAACGTGTCGCCTGATCTTTGACCAGGGCCTTCA
This sequence comes from Acinetobacter sp. ASP199, assembly GCF_022700675.1. NCBI lineage: Bacteria > Pseudomonadati > Pseudomonadota > Gammaproteobacteria > Moraxellales > Moraxellaceae > Acinetobacter > Acinetobacter sp. ASP199. Next base: position 2,575,820 of record NZ_CP062182.1, on the reverse strand, counting down.
CTTTGGCATCTTGCTGAGCCTTATTTTTAGCAATATCTTCTGCAGTCAATGGCTTGGCAGCAGGGTTTTGCACAAGAGGATTATTCGAAGCAGCCACTGGCATGATGCCAGGTTTATTGGCAGGCAGCGTTTGCAGTTGCGTATTGGCTACCGCGGGTTGCACAGTTGCAGGTGTATTTTGCGCTGGGGCAGCAGATTCCGCTGCCGGTGTTGCTTCAACTGCCCAGGCAGTTGTACAGGCAAGAGATAGACCGATTAAACTGGCAATTACAGCGTGCATGAACCTTATCCTTGTGGAAATGCTTTATTGAATGGTTTAACGTCAATATGCGCATAGACGCCTTCTTTTAAGAATGGTTCTTCCTGTAACCATTCATCCAATGCTTCGCGGCTGTCAAAATCCACAATGATGGTGCTGCCATAAAAACCAGCTTGCGGATTACCCGGTTCTTTTGGCATCGCGCCGGCAACGATTAAACGACCTTCATCATCTAATTTTTGCAGACGTTCCAGATGTTGAGGACGAATCGCAAGGCGTTTTTCGACAGTACCTTCCTGGTCGGTACAGCTGACAACAAATAATGGCATGGCAGTTCTCGATGATTTAGTTTAACTTTTATTCAGCAGCTTTAAAGTATTTGCGCAATACAATGAACTGAATAATGATAAAGGAAAACATCACGATCATGTCACCAAATGCGGTAAATTCACCCCAATATTTTCCATCCATAAAGAAATAAGCAAAGAAACCATGCAAGAAAGACATGACCGCAAACATTGCTGCCCAAGCATAGTTGAGCTTAAACCAGCCTCGTTCAGTCAGATCAAAAACAGGACCAAACAGACGCTGAATTAATGGTTTTTTATCTTTACTGAACCATGGTGAAAGCAGGAATACGCCAGCAAAAACCAGATTCAGCAGGACTGCTTTTAGACGAATATAGAAATCATCACTGAGCATTAAGGTGATCCCACCAAAGATCACCGTCATGAACAATACGATCCATTGCTGCTTGTCCAGACGGAATTTTTGCGAAACAAATAATGCGCCGTAGACCACTAACATGGAAATGATCAGACCTGTGGTTGCCACAAGAATATTGTTATTGTCGACACCGCCTGCGGAGCCAATCAGCTGGAGTAATGGATGGTTGGTATCTTTAGGATCTACTGTCTTATATAAATAAAAGAAAATAATGAGTGGCACAAAGTCTAAAAGTGCTTTCATGTTAGAGTATCTAAATCTGATCAAATAAATGTCATAGTATAGAGATGCACGGCGTAGATTTACATACACACAGCAATATTTCTGATGGAACTTTGAGTCCACAGCAGCTGGTTGAGGTCGCGGCAGCGAGCTTTATCCATACGCTGGCCTTGACTGATCATGACACCATGGACGGTTTAGAGCTGGCGCGTGAAGCCGCGAAAGATCACGAAATTAAGATCATTTCTGGGGTAGAGATCTCCAGTCAATGGTCACGTCCAGCCACCAAGAAGAATTATGGTGTGCATATTGTAGCTTTAGATGTTCAAAATCCGGAGCCACTACAACAGGCTTTAGAACAGCAAAAACGGATTCGAGCTGAACGGTCAAAAAGGATCTGTGAACTACTCATACCTCTGATTGGAGAAGATATTTATCCGGATGTAGTGGCTAAAGTCGATGATGTCCCAGACCGTGTGACGCGGACCCATATTGCCAAAACGCTAGTGGAAAAGGGGATAGTCACCCGTCCACAGCAGGCCTTTGATAAATACATCAAGGAAGGCAAGAAAGCCTATGTGAAGTTTGATGGACTGGGACTGGAAGAAACCATTCAGGTGATTCATGCCAGTGGCGGTTTTGCTGTGCTGGCGCATCCAACCCGTTATGATCTGTCTGCAACCAACATCCGTTACCTGATAGAAATTTTTGCCAAGTTTGAGGGTGATGCTGTCGAGCTGCCACCAGCTGTTGATCCGGCTTCTACCCGGCAGATGGTGGATCGGATGATTGCTGAACATGGACTAAAAGTGTCTGTAGGCAGTGATTATCATGGTGACAATATGCCCTGGATTAAGCTTGGTCATATTCCAACAGTTAAAGAAGGGCAAGTTGGTATCTGGGAAAGTTTCAGGTAGTCGTCAGGCTTCAATAAATGGAGACTGCTTTTGCTGCTGAATGTTCATGCCGAGAAGGCAGGCTACAGTCAAACTCAGTAACGCGAGTTGCCAAGTTGCTGTAGTCGCTGCCAACAGTAATAACGCAGCAACAAGCGTATAGTTCAGTAAATTACGATAAACAAAAGGATGATTTCGGGAAATCACTGCCTGCTGGATGGCTGGGTGATGTTTGAATTCTCGATAGCGTAGAAAATCGATCAAATTAGCGAGCGCCAGTTCCAGCTTGTCAAAATGCGCTGCCTTGCAGGACACCCGATAGTGCTTGCCATAGTGAGTGCTGAGCTTAAGTGTATAAGAAGATGAGCCCTCTTCACGACTCGCCTGAATATGTACAATTCTCGGTAAGTCCAACATGAGCCGGCTGGGAATATAGTCGAAGTAAATTCGGCCACGGATCGGCGTCGCGATATAGTACTGCAGATGCTGAAAGTTGTGATTTCCATCATGTGCATATATTTGCACAATCCAGCGCGTACGCATCAGGTAATAGACCAGAACCTTCTGGCCGATCAGTGCATCACTTGGTTGAACCTGGATATCCAGATAAGGTTCTGTGTTAAACACCTGATTCAGATCGACATTAAACCATTGCGGTGCTTCATGATTATTAATCTTTAAGAGTAGTTGCTGCTGTTTGCGTAGCCGGGTCGTGTGAATCTGACGCTGGCCCATAATGGTGGCATCTGAGCTGCGTAAGGCTCTTTCATGAATATCTTGCGCCAGTTTTGAATCAATCAGGTATTGCTAAATCAGAAAAGGAAATTTGAAATATTGTTTCCGGTCATAACTTAGACCAAAAACCAGTATGAAACTGATGAGAAGCAGTAAAAGCCAGTACTGTTTTAACCCACTAAATAAAATATCTTGCCAGGCCAATACACAGCCGAATGCGAACACGACCCCGCTACAAAGCAGTAAAGCCGTTAAAGTTACACCCGGACGCGTCACCGGTTGCGGTGTATAACGATGAATCCGTTGCTTGATATGCATGAGATCTTATTTTTATTGTTTTCATTATTTTAATTTTGAGCTGAACACATGAGTTGGGTTCAGCTGTAATGGTACTTCTTATAATAGATTATGATCTTGGGCCTGAATAGGTGGTGGAGTTGGTTTGCCTAAAGTACCCAAGAGTTCAATTTCAATGGTACGTACCATTGAATCAAGTGGTAAGTCATTGCTTTGCGTACCAAAAGGTTCTTCAATTTCTGAACTGAGAGCATCCAATCCCAAGAAAGTATAAGCTAAAATTCCGACCAACAGCGGTGTCACCATTCCAAGAGTCGAGCCCAGACTAAACGGCAGCATAAAGCAGAAAAAATACACGGTACGATTTAGCAAGACTGAATAGGCGAAAGGCAGCGGTGTGGTGGCAATCCGATCACAGCCTGTCTGTACAATACTTAGCTCAGCTACATGCTGGTTCATCTGCGCATAAATAATATCCGAGATTTCCCCTTCTTTCAGTGCCTGCATAAATTCCCATTGAATCAGACTGAGCGTGTACTGTGGGGCATTGGCCTGTTGATAGAGTTGTTGCAGTGCTTGAGAACTCATGCCACTGGTCTGTACCAGTTCGGTTGGATTGGCGGTCTGATGGCGCAGACGATCACGCAGTACATTGGCGAAGACAATCACATGCTGGATGACCCGCTCACGGCGTGCCTGAGTCAACATACGGCAGTCGCGGTCAAAATGACGTGCATTGGCAATCAGGATGCCCCAGAGCTTGCGCGCTTCCCACCAGCGTTCATAGGCGGCAGAGTTCTTGAAACCAAGAAAAATCGACAGTACTACCCCGATCAGGGTAAAACCAACTAAGGGTAATTCCGGTAAATGTAAATAATCGGTATAAGATAGCCCGCCAATAATGGCAGAGATGAGCATGACCACGCCTAGAGGGGGCAGTACCTTAGGTAAAATCGTTCCCCGCCATGAAAATAATACTTTAAAGATACTGGGTTGGTCACGTACGATCATTTATTGGAATCATCACAATTTTTTTCATGATCTTCATGAGTTGTGAGATCTTTGTCAAGCGCTATTGTTCAAGGTTTTACTGTATGAATGAGTTGCTGTTCGGCAAAGGAAAAGCTGCCTTCCCGGGCAATGATACAGTGATCAATCAGGCGGATTTCGACCAGCCGGCAGGCCTTTGCAATCTGCTGGGTGAGTTCAAGATCTGCTGCGGAAGGTCGAGGCTCACCGAGTGGATGATTATGGGCGATCACAATCGATGTTGCCTGTTGCTGAATGGCATGGCGGAGCAAATGATTAATCGAAATCTCACATGAATTAAGCGAGCCATAAAACATTTTCTTAAAGCTGATTTTTCTTAAGCCGGCATCCAGACAGAGTACGGCAAAGACTTCCTGAGCTTCTCCCAGCAGTTCAAAGCGCAGATAGTCCATGATTTTGCGTGAGTGATTGAGCTCCAGTGCATCCTGGCGAAGGTGCTCGGCAATATAGCGCCGTCCCAGTTCCTTGACAGCCATCAGCTGGGTAAATTTACTGACACCCATACCATGAAACTGGCTGATCTCTTGAAGTGGGGCATCCAGGAGAGTACTTAAATGACCAAAATGCTGAATCAGCAGTCGAGCCAGTTCCACTGCAGAATGCTGCTGGGAACCTGAGCGCAGGAATATTGCCAGCAATTCGGCATCGGACAGGCTTTGTGGGCCTGACTGCAACAGGCGTTCGCGTGGACGTTCCTGTTCAGGCCAGTGTTTAATCGAAAATTGCATGTTTATTAGACTTATTTATTATTAATTATTGTTTTTCATCCAAGAAGGTCTCTTGGGCATGACCTTATTTAATGCTATTGTGAGCGCCACTGCAACACAAAGGTAGCCTGTTTGTGAGCTTCGACGTAAGTGTAATTCCTCATAAAAATATTATTTTAGCTGTGACAGGTGGCATTGCTGCCTATAAAAGTGCAATTCTGGTACGCCGTCTGAAAGATGCCGGTTTTAATGTTCGTGTGGTGATGACTCAAGGTGCACAGGCCTTTATTACCCCGCTGACGTTCCAGGCACTGTCAGGTAATCCTGTGCATACTGAATTACTTGATCCAGAAGCTGAAGCAGGCATGGGGCACATTGAACTGGCGCGCTGGGCAGACTTGTTACTGGTCGCACCAGCAAGCTGCGATACCTTGGCCAAATTTGCTGCCGGTCTGGCTGATGATTTGCTGAGTACACTTTATCTGGCGACTAAAGCGCCAGTCTGGGTAGCGCCAGCGATGAATCAGCAGATGTGGGCAGCCAAGCCAACGCAACGTAATCTGGCCACTTTGATTGAAGATGGCGTGCATGTGATTATGCCTGATGCAGGTTCACAGGCCTGTGGTGATGTAGGTTTGGGCCGTATGCCGGAACCGGAAGATCTGGCACGTCAAGTGACCGAGTATTTCCATAAGGCACAACGAGCGATTGCAGAAAAATTTGGTCAGCTTGCGGGTAAGCGCGTCACGATTACCGCAGGTCCGACGCGTGAAGCGATTGACCCGGTTCGTTATATTTCTAATCACAGTACCGGGAAAATGGGTTTTGCCTTGGCTGCAGCCTGTTATGCCGCTGGTGCGGATGTAACGCTGATTGCAGGACCAGTTACGCTAGATACACCAAATGGTGTCAAACGTAAAAATGTCAGCTCAGCCGTGAAAATGCTGGATGAAAGTCTGCATATGCTAGAACAGGGCTGTGATATTTTCATTGCTACCGCTGCGGTTGCGGATTACCGTGTAGCACAAGTGGCAGAGCATAAGATTAAAAAAGCCGGTGATGAGCTGAATGTCGCGCTGATCAAAAATCCAGATATTGTTGCAACGATTGCCCAACAGGAAAAACGTCCATTTATGGTCGGCTTTGCCGCAGAAACACGAAATATTGAAGAATATGCAGCCGGAAAACTGGTCGCCAAAAAACTGGACATGATTGCCTGCAATGACGTCTCCCGTGCAGATATCGGATTTGCATCAGATGAAAATGCCATGACGGTATTCTTTGCAGAGTCCTATCATATGGAAAAACGTGATCTGGAAAAGGCTTCTAAACAGGAAATTGCCCAGCAATTGGTTGAAGCCATTCATGATGCCCTACATCGTGATTCTTCTGAGGATGATGATTTCTAAGCCAGTGATATATTGAAGCCCTGCATAGTCAGGGCTTTTTTTGTTTCTACAAAATTGACTGACTGTTCAATAGAAAACCAAGTATTTTGACCCTGAAAGATACTTTTGGCTATTTCGTGTCCATTTTGAAAAAGATAAAATAACCCCTATAAGAATCAGAATTTTTTTATTTTCCAGCCTCACTAATTTGAGCACTGGGGGTGGTATGAAAAGAATAAGTCTATTGTTTCTGAGCTTGCTATTATCAGCCTGCAGTTACTTTGTCTCTATTGATGAACTGTCGAGTAATATTCAGTCTCAGATGCAACGTGAATTTAATTCCAGTTTGGATTATCGCCACTACCGGTTGAAAGTCATGGCTGTAAAAATTGTCGAGCGTTCTGGTGATCATTTTCAGGCCATTTCTCAGGTACAGTATCAGGGCCAATCTTTTCCAGTTAAGGTCTCTATCCAGAAGGTGGAGCAAGGGTATAGCTGGCAGTTAGAAGATGATGCTTTTGCCTTTATTGATGAAGTTGAAATTCGGCGTTATGAACAGCAGTTACAGCAGGAACTGGCTATGATTTCTGCAGAATTCGAGCAAGATGAAGGCTTTGAGGATCATAGGGTGAATGAGATCACTGAGGCTGCAGCGCAGGAATCTACGATGGCATCACAGCGGGTTGAAGCACCCATTCCTGTGGGAAATATTACCGCCTATACCCAATAGGTTCTCTAATCAAACACCCTCCATAAAAAAGCACCGGAAAACGGTGCTTTTTAGATTAAAGGTTTTGGGTTTGCTGTTCGAGCAGATAGTCTTCAGTGCGTTTGATCGCTTCCTGAATATTGAACAAGGCGTTTTCTACATCTTTTAAGGTTTTGGCATTGCCACCGCTTAACGCCTGACGCCATTTACGCGCACCTGGTAAGTTCTGGAACAAGCCTAGAATATGACGGGTGATAATCGAGAGTGGTGCACCTTCTGCCATACGCTGGGCAATATATGGCATCATTTGTTGCATAATCTCAAAACGATCAGGGGCTTCAAGATTCCACAGTTGGCCTAACTCTGCCAATAAATAGGGATTATGATAAGCCTCACGACCAATCATTACCCCATCCACATGTTTTAAGTGTTCAACCGTTTCCGCATAGGTTTTGATCCCACCATTGATTTCAATCAGCAGTTCCGGACGTTCCTGTTTCAGACGATAAACATCTTCATAGCGTAGCGGTGGAACTTCGCGATTTTCCTTCGGGGATAGGCCTTGTAACAGGGCAATTCGGGCATGCACAATAAAGTTATTACAACCTGTCTTCGCCACGGTATCGACAAAATGCAGCATTTCTTCATAGGAATGCATATCATCAATGCCGATACGATGTTTCACTGTCACCGGAATATCTACAGCATTACGCATCTCACCAATACATTCGGCCACTAAATCCGGCTCAGCCATCAGGCAGGCACCAATTTTATTGTTCTGTACCCGGTCACTTGGACAGCCGACATTCAGGTTGACTTCGTTATAACCCCAGTCCTGTGCCATTTTGCTACAGGTGGCCAGATCTTTGGGATTAGAGCCACCAAGCTGTAACACAATTGGCTGTTCTTGCTGATTAAAGTCCAAATGACGTTTGGCATCACCATGAATGATGGCACCTGTCGTTACCATCTCGGTATAGAGAATAATATTTGGGTTAAACAGACGGGCAAAGAAACGATAATCTTTGGTGGTCCAGTCCATCATCGGGGCAACACTGATTCTCGGAGATTGAGTGTTTTCAATGTTTTTGTTAATAGTCATTAAAAATCATACCTTTAATCTATATTCTGCAACCTGCGAGAATCTGTTTGAACCTGTGTTTAGATGGGTGAATCCGTTTGCATTTACACCAAATTTTACACCATAATAGAAAAAATAGCTTTTGGTGTAAATTATGGGGTCAATTACAGCAAGGAAAGGTGCAGATGGCAAAGTTAACTATCGTGCTGCGATTCGAATCACTCGAAAGGGCTTTCCTGCTTTTTCTGAAAGTAAAACATTTCACTCAAAGAAATTAGCTGAAAACTGGATTAAGAAACGAGAAGTCGAAATTCAAGAAAATCCTGATATTTTGCTTGGCAAAGAAAAGTTGATTGATCTGACCTTATCAGATGCCATAGATAAATATTTGGATGAAGTCGGGAGCGAGTACGGAAGGACGAAACGCTATTCTCTGCTCTTAATTAAGAAGCTACCAATTGCGCGCAATATTATCACAAAAATAAAATCAGTACATTTGGCCGAGCATGTGGCTTTAAGGAAGGGTGGAATTCCGTACCTCGATCTTGAACCTATTGCGACTAGTACACTGCAACATGAGCTTTTACATATCAGAGGTGTTCTTTCTCATGCTGCTGTTATGTGGGAAATGGATATTGATTTAAATAGCTTTGATAAGGCTACTGCTCAGTTAAGAAAAACACGTCAAATATCCTCCAGTCAAAAAAGAGACCGACTGCCTTCGAGAGATGAATTGATTGCATTGACGAAGTATTTTGCAGAACGATGGAAGCTAAATCGTTATGGCTCTAAATACCCAATGCATTTGATTATGTGGTTTGCAATTTTCTCATGCAGACGTGAAGCTGAATTAACACGATTGTATCTTCGAGATTATGACCCACATCATTCAACGTGGAAAGTGCATGATTTAAAGAATCCTAATGGTTCTAAAGGTAATCATAAGTCATTTGATGTACTTGATCCTTGTAAGGAGCTGATCAAAAGACTGAAACATTCAGAAGTTCGAGAACGGATGCTAAAGCTTGGACATAATGAAAATTTGTTATTGCCTTTGAATCCCAAAAGTTTGGGTAAAGAGTTTAGAGAGGCTTGTAAAATTTTGGGGATTGAAGATTTACGATTTCATGACTTGAGACATGAAGGCTGTACTCGATTAGCTGAACAGAGTTTTACTATTCCTGAAATTCAGAAAGTAAGTTTGCACGATTCTTGGGGGAGTTTACAGCGTTATGTATCAGTGAAAGCGAGAAGAAATATATTACAGTTGGAGGAGGTGCTACGCCTCATCGATGAAACGTAGCAAAATCTTTGGATGCCTCTGAATATTGCTTATCCAAGACAGCAGCAAGATCCTTAATGTGTACCAAAAATGGAGCACGTTTACTTTTATCTATTTTGAATACTGAGAAAGGGAATTGTTGATTATTCGCTTTTCTCAGTGCTTCGGCTTTGCTGAGGTGGGGGTAATAGTCAGAAACTACTGTCATTAGTTCAACGGTCATAGAACGATACTTTATAAAAAGTAGTTCGGTAGTATTAATTTGAAAGCAATTCATGAAGTGGGTATTCCATACATAAAACTTTTTTAATTTGAATGGGTCACCTTTGAAGTAAGGCTGACCATCCCTATGTCTTAATCTTATTTTTTTGATGTAGGTCTTTATGTAATACTAATAATTAGAAATAATATTTTACTAGAGTTGTGGTATAACATATTGAAAACTATTATTTAGATTCATAAATGAAAAATTGCACACTTCTTGATTTTGAGCAATTGAAGGATGAAATTCTGAATTGCTTTTTGGATCATGCTGGACGTTTTTTAAGAGAACATAAAATAATAAGCGATCCTGATCCAAAGACTGAGTTTGAAGCGTCAGAACGCGAATTTTTGGTTGAACTGATGGTAGAGCATAGCCAAATGCAGTTCGTTGGTGAAACGTATTCGGTACAGGACTTGCTGAATTTGCTTGGTCAAATTAATGCGGTAATAGAGAGGATTCGTGATTATAGACAGCAGCAGATTAATGAGAAATATTCTGAAATATTAAATAAATATATTGAGTTGGTTGTTGATGACGGCGAGAGAGTCTACACCTATAACCCGAGTTTGAAGCGTAGAATCAATGGAATTTTGAATATAAGAAAACGATATGCGCCGCTGTTGCATAAAAAGCTTGAAATATTCTATTCAGAATTAACTGGTTATGCTCAAAAAAATGGAAGATTTAAAAATGCTTCGCAGGCAGTACAACTGATTTTACCCACGCTGCAAATCAAGTTTAGAGAGTTTGATTTGCAATGGGTTCAAAGCAGATTAGAGACAAATAAACAGAAAATTTTAGATTTAACAGAAGCCAGAAAAAATAACGAAAATAAAGACACCTGTGAAGATGATGATTTTGGTGTGTCATTTAATATTCAGGATAGAACCTATCTAAACCAGATTAGGGAATTACAGAATGAAAATAAAAAATGGGAACAGTTTCTACAGCATCCAGAGCGGTATTTTCCACAGCAAAAGCAACTCCCATTTAATACAGCATATTGCGATGAAGTGCTGGTCAATCACTTAAGGCGTCGTCCTGATTTATTGAAAGAGATTATCCAGGTTCCATTATGAATATCATTGAGGTGATGAGGGGACTCGTTCTTAGGCAGCAAGTGTATGAGGTGTACTATTGCTGCTTGCTCCTAAAAATGAGTGACTAGTACACTTCATTTGTGTGATTCATAGAGATCGTTTCAATTTAGCGATCTCTAAATCCATCTTGTAATTGGCGTGTTGAATCCGTTCATTTGATGGGTTGTATTGCTTCTGGACCTCATCAGAGAAAGGGGTTTCTTCACATAATTCAAAGTACCTTTCCATCGGTGTTTTACCTTTCAAAGCTGAATGTGGTCTCATCCAGTTATAGTAATGCTGCCATTCGGCTAGCTTGTCTTGGATATCTTCAGAATTAATATCGACAGTAGCGTAGAACTCAGATTTATCAGTCTTTTGAGAACGCTCTACCTTGCCATTCAAATGAGGTGAACCAGGTTTATTTCGCCTAAATTTGATTCCATGCTGCATCAATTTTTTCTGTACTTTTTCAGCAAAGAATTCTCGCCCTCGATCGGTCTGTATTCGCTGTATGGGAAAAGGCATTTCTTCAATTACGCAGTCTAAAAAGTCGAGAGTATTCGCTGCTGTTCGGCGTTTAAATATCCTTAAAACGCGATATCGTGTGCAGTCATCGATAGATGTGTATTGATATATTCCAGGACCCAGTTTACAGGTATCCTTTGAATTCTATCGCCTGGTAATGGGCGTTCATAACGAATGAAATCTGCTTTACGACGGAATTTTTTAATCGGTTTGACTTGATGGGTGGAGAGTACTTTATGGATAGTCGCTAAGGACAACGAGACTCCGTGTAGCCTCATCAATTCTGTTTGCAAACGTCGAGCACCAAGATTTCTAGCCGAGCGCATTTCTAATATTAAAGCTTCTAGCTCAGCATTGATTTTAGTATTTGGCGATTTTAAGGGACGTTTACTCTGACTACTTAATCCATCAATACCTTGTTCAGAATATCGTTTCCACCACTTGCGTAACGTTGGTCTAGAAATGCCACATCTCCGACAAACTAGGCCAGCATCATTGGTCTCTTCAAATAATTTAACCCATACGAGTCTTTTTTGAATTTCTCTGTTCATAGACACCCATTATATTGAAATGATGTCTATGAATCACACACTTCATTGTCATTTTGTACGGTATTGCCATATTGATGATGCTGATCAAATCCTAAAGCATCATTTAAATTTGATCGATTTTTCATTATAAAAAATTGTTTTTGTTCTGCGCATTCATTTCTCAATTGAGTTTCAATTTCGCTAAGTGCTTCGGGTGCAAGAGTTTGGTTAATGCTTTGTTGATCTGCTTCGTTAATCTCGCCTAAAAAAGCTTTAATTTTCTCTAATTCAATGGTTTGATTTGTAGCCCATTGAATTAGGTATTCCTCAAACTCTTTTGCAGATTTGCTCATGTTTTGGTGGATGATATCTTTTTGGTGCACGAGCTCTTTTTCGAGTTCTGTAATTTTTTCATCTTTTAATTTCAATTCTTGCTTTAAATTAGAATCATGATTTGAATTCTGTTCTTTTTTGAGTCTTGATATTATTTTATCTTTTTCACTTAATTTAAAATTATGTGCATCAATTAAAAATTCTAAGCAGTTATCTAGACTTTTAAACTTACAACTTTTTTTAATTTTCTCAAGTTGTTTTAATATATTTTCGTCCATTGTGATTTGTTTGGTGATGCGGTTGGATTTTTTTTTCTCAGAGTGGTATTTAAATAAAAGGAATTTCTTTTTTAAAATTGCAAAATGTTCATCATTAGTTTTAATAATAAAATTTGTTGTCTCACATATGAGGGGGGTTATAAATATTTCGTTTGTGTGGGATGTCCTAGCCAAGTCTTGTAGAGAATCTGATATTAAATTCTCATGTGATCTAGGTTGGGGGTGATTTGTAGATATGTAAACAATCTTTTGGCCAGGTTTATCAAGCTTAGTTAATAGACTTTCCTTCATGTAGCTCTCTTGATCCAAGAAATCTTTTTTTAAGTCCGTGTCAGTCGATAACCATTTATCTAAGGTTAAATGTGGTCGTGCCATTTTAAAATTCATAAATATTTACTTAACATTTATATATCATTAATTAAATATTAAGTAAATATTAATTATAAATTAACTGTTAAAAAAACAAATTTCAATTATCATTTCATGCCTATCATTATTGCTGTAAAATACATATACCCAAAGGAGAACTTGGTGTGTGGGAATTTTTAGCATGAGTATTCAGGATTCTGAACAGCGCTTTTTGGCGCTATTTATGGCTTTCTATCAAAGGGTGGAGGGGCAAATTTCAGCCTATGCTTTTTGGGCATTAATCACGTTTATCAGAAATTTTGGAGACGGAAGTACATCATTGCCACTCGGTGAATTATCAAAAGTGATCGGCATACAGGTTAAAAAATTACGGGGTGTATTGAATGAGTTGGAACAACAGGGGATATTAAAAATAGATTTTCCTGAAACTGGAAAAAGGTCTAGAGTTCGCCATTTACAACTTAATCTTACTTATATAAGGCTTGATTCAGCCACGTCTATTGAATGGTTAGAAAATAGTAATAAGCGTATGGTTAGGCAGATCCCTTTATTAAAATTAATTCAGACTTTATTTATAAAGAGTGATGGCATAAGTATTAGCAATTCACCTAAAAAAATAGAGATCGACTGCTATCTTGATTATCGAAGTTATCTTGTTTTATTACGGTTGCTTTACGGTGCAGACTCGTTTGGGATTGTTATAGGTTGTGGAATTGATGAAATTGAGCGAGCCACAGGTTTAAGCAAACAATCTATTTATCGTGCTATACAGCAGCTTAAAAAAAACGGATTTATCCGCTGCCAAGCGGATGGCGCAATTCGAAATAGTTTTATTCAAACAGAGTCTCCAATATACGCTTTAACCCTTTCGCATAGGTTTTGGGGGGATGCTGCGATCTTCGGCAAATTTTATATTTTGAAGTACCCCCAGCCGCATGTTTTTGAAGTTCAGAAAGTGGCCTCTATTTTTACCGTGCTTGATCAAAAGAGTGACTTGCTCCTAAACGATGGAAAAGACAACTCAAAGACTGGTTTGGAGGTGTTGAAATATAAAAATAACTATTTGCTGCACGATCCTTTGTGTTGGATGAAGCCCATTCTATACAAAAAGAATAATGATTTTGATGTAATACAAAGAGCGGAAGTCATGAAATTCTTTGATCATTATTTAGAGTTAAAGCAGCTGCGTCCAGAAAACTCATTATCCACTACTTTTAATTTAAAGCCGCATGAAAATATTTTGAAAGATGAGGAAGTTTTAGATCATTCAGAATCTATCCAGCATCTTAAACTCAGCGGGATGTGTAATCGCTTAGGTCTTTTTCAAAGCTTGCTTGAGCAATGGTGCTGTCAAATATATAGCAAGAATATATCGCTTTTTAAAATGCTAAGAGATGCTAACCCTGCAGTAATTGATGATGAAAGCTTTGAGCGTTTAGGGTGCACAGACTTTCTCTATCCGTATTCATTGCAAGCCACTCAAATCAAAACAATCAAAGAGGATATGACGCTAAAAAATGAGTCTGATAAAATTGAATCAATGATCACCTTCAAGTTAAATGCTGAGCAGTCCAGAATTCATCAGTTTTTAATGGCCGTTATGGATCTGATTGCAAATAACCAAATTTATTTTTTTCAGCAATGTATGCGGAAACATTCTGATATTGACCAAAAGCTCAGTGCAACTAAAAGTAGTTTGGGAAGGGCATTGGTAAATGCAACTGAAATAGTGACGCCTTTTAGGATTTTACCTCGGTCATTTATACAGAATACATACAGCTGTTGCTTTGTCCCTGATCAGCATGCGGAAGCTAACAGGTATGTCTTAAGTGAATTGGCGTTTCAAGAACCCTTTCAGGATGGAACTCGCTTTGATTTTCCTACACAGCAAATAACAGAAATTTCACCAACACTGGCAGAACTTAAAGATTACGGACTGCTGCATCATCACTGTTTGTCATTATTCGAATAGTTTTTTTGCGCTAAGTTTTTTTGAAAAAACCATTTTTCTGACTTAACTATCGTAACGCTAAAATATATAAAAAGCCGAGCTTAGCCGAAGGTTTGGAAATTCTGCTGATCGGCTGGGCTATGGTTATTGCTTTTGCGCTAAGACGGTTTTATATATTATTAATATATAGAGATTAATACTAATAATAGATTAATGACTATAGATCATAGAACTATAAGTACTAGATATATCAATACAATCACTATTACTCATACAGATAACAAGAACAGTTGGATATGTCATATAGACTGAATACATATCCCAATATGGATGATGCTATGGATCAATAGTTCATGCAGGATGAGAGCACTATTCGATATATGCGGATTGTGGATGACTTGTCCTTACTCTAGATAAGGACTCCATTTAAAAAAATAAGTCGATTGCTTAACTATGACGTGAATCATAGTTAAGGAAGTTCAACGTGTTTCGATTAGATCTAGATGATCAGGCAGGGGTGATGTATACCATTCATCGCTTTATAGATGTATGTCTTAATTTTGATATTTCAGACGAAGCATTCATTTTCAACTTAGAACGCTTGTATTGCGCATTTGAAGCGTTTAAACAAGAAGGGATTGAGTACGCAGCATCGATTAGGGCGTTTATTGCAGTCACTGAATACATCAATAGTCAGCGTGGCATGCTTAGCTTTGCTGAATATCTATCAGGGTTGTCTATAGGTGCAATTAAGGCTCTAAGACGAATCTTACATGCGCATCGAGGGATGATACGCGAGGAGATCAAAAGCTTTACAAGACGGAAAGGATTGAATCGAGTGGCATTACTTGAGGAGTTCGAAGGTGCAATTAAGGGATATTATTCGGTTTTGGTGATCAGAGTGGATTTGAGCTATAGCAAGGACAGCATGAGTGAGATTACGGTGCATGACTTCTATCAGCATATCGATAGCTTCCGTGCTGTGATTACTGATAAAAATGGCTGTTTTGATGCATTAGTAACCTATGCAATCGCACTGGAGCAGGGGATAACCAAAGGCTTTCATGCTCACTTGGCCTTGGTAATTAATCGGTCTGAGCACCAGAGTGATTATAAAATTGCTGAAAGGGTAATTGAGAAGTGGAATGAGATTACTTTAGGCAAAGGGACGGGATGGAACATCAATACGACAGAAAATAAAGAAAACTACGAGAAGCAAGGTTGTTTAGGCATTGGAGATATTCGTCGAGCGATACCCGAACAAGGCAATAATGCTTTGGGTGCAGTTGCGTATCTCAGTGACCCTGATAAATACGAGCAGACGTTATTGGTTAAACCACAAGGACGTAAAACGTTTTATAAAGGAGATTATCAGCATCATGGTCGCCCAATACCTGATACAGAAGAAAATAGAAGAATCAAAGAGTGGAATGCGCAGACTGCTTTAGCAAAGCTGGAAGAGGAGATTTGGTTTAAAAAATTATGAAGATGCCAGTTCTATGAAATCAATTCATTCATAGGACAGCACATGAGTCATTCAGAGTTAGAGTCTGCAGCAGTACGTTTAGAACAAGACGTTTTAGAGCATTACCAAACGACTCGATTTGCTCCAATTCCAGAAGGTACTGATTACGATGCTCATCACAAGAATATCGATGATGAGTTTAAACGCAAGCTGTCTGACTATTTTTCATCGTGGCGCAGAATGATGGCCGTTGGCATTCATGAGCATTTGTCTTTTTCCTTTTGGGCAGACAAGTTCTTTCAGGCTTACTGCAGTGTATTACAGGAAGAGCAGATTCGGTTCTTTGAGGTCACGGCGCAAAGAAGCGCTGGTTTTTATATCGATAAGATCGTAAAGCGGCTGAGAGTGCTGTTTGAAAGCACCAGCTTAACTGAAGAAATGCATAAGCTGAATGAGCGCTACGAGAAGCGGATTGAAAAGCTGAGAGAATCCTACCGTAATACAAGCCAGATCTATCCCGATGCTGCGGATTTAAAGCTGGAACTAAGTCTAAATGAGGGTGGAAATGAAATTATCGATTTGCGACAGTTAGAGCGATTTTTATCAAATTTCCAAAAAAGTCTAGCGGCTGAGTATTGGTATAGAACACAAGCCATTTACCGCTTTTATCAAATTGTACGGGATGATGTTCAGCAGCGTTATGTGATCCACTTTTATCTGAGCTTTAACCGATCGCTCTATTCTGATCCTTTGGGATATTGCAATGATATCAGAGAGCACTGGATGAGGGTTACTGGATATCTGGGCACATGTGTTTATCCAGAAATGCATCATCAGCTTTCCGATGCTGATGCACAAAAAGCGCTGAGGATTGATCGGATTATGCAAGAAGAAGCGGGCTGTCCTTTGGGTGCATTAAATAGCATGCCAGAGAATCAAACGGGGCAGTTTGGGCTTCCGAATAGAATCTGCATTTACCCTAAAGGATTTAAATGGTTTGATGGAGCACCTGTACGGCGCTGAAAATTTATATCAGTGTCCTGCACTTGCTTGACGCTCTACAGCGTGCAGATTATCCTTAGCCTGCTGACCTACATCGTCAGTCGGTTTTGACAGACCGTTTACACACAAGCACATCAAAAAAGTAATTTTTTGGTGGCGAACTCGTTCGTCCCCCTTCGTTGCGGTAGGGCGAGGGAGGGACGCCTTGTGCGTGCTGATTCTTGTGTGTCAGTCTGTCAACCCTTTCTCGTTCTGCCACCATCAATTGACAGTGATTCTGGTAGAACTCTTTCACACAAGGAGTACGCCATGCGCTTACATCAAGACCGTCTTTTATATTTCTCTTTTTTCATGTTTGTGCTGTTGGGTGATTAGACCTGATGCCGTGCAGTCAATGCATAGCTGTGTCCATGACTTTCTAAGAATAAAACTTTTTTAAGTACATATTACCGATATGAAGATGAATCTCTCATGCTGTTTTGAGGGGCATAGATTTGTGTGCTTTATCGTCTATAACACTTCAAAAAAACATAGATATTCATTCCAACATTTATGACATGGGGAACACTGCGTCTGATTAAGACTAAGACCAGTGATGCCTATAAAAAAGAGAAAATGATGATGTTTAAAACTTTCCTAAAAACGACCCTGATTTCATCACTACTTGCAGGCGCATCATTGGCGCAGGCAGGCTGGTTTGCACAAGCCAGTGAAGCCTATTTTGTTCAAGCCCGAAATTTGGGTGGCGGGGTGTATCAGTGCATGTATAAAACCAATCCGGGCAATCGTGGCTGGCGGAATTTCACGGTGAACTTTCAGGGTGGTTGTCCGCGCTTCGTTCACTTTAATGCTCAGAATGGTCAAGTCTCTGTACCGAACTAAAAGGCGGGAGATTTGAGATGAACCAAAAAACTATATTAGGCCTAGCTGCTATTCTTGCCTTGACCATTGTTATCGTGT
Source organism: Acinetobacter sp. ASP199 (assembly GCF_022700675.1). Classification (NCBI taxonomy): domain Bacteria; kingdom Pseudomonadati; phylum Pseudomonadota; class Gammaproteobacteria; order Moraxellales; family Moraxellaceae; genus Acinetobacter; species Acinetobacter sp. ASP199. The sequence continues at coordinate 2,557,708 of NZ_CP062182.1, read as the reverse complement.
CTGGATTCTATTTTTTCAGTACCAAGTCCAGCGTTCAGAAGCCTGTGCAAACAACTGCAGCCGCGAGTGATATGCCAGTTTCAGAAGCTGCTGCTTCAGAAGGCATTCCTGCTGCGGAAGTTGATGGCATTGATGTGGAGGAATTGACTGCTGGAATCAAGCAACCAAGCTCTGAACAGAATCAACCTAAGCTGCTGAACTTTGAGCTGGATCAAAGCCTGAAAGCAGCAGATACCTTGTTATCCATGCTTCCTTATGCAGACCTGCCTGAATTTGAACAGAAAAATGTAGATAAGTACCAGCAGCTCGTCTTTGCTAAAGTTGCTAAAGATATAGGTAAACCCGTGAGCAGTTTTAGCTTGCAGGAACACGGTGCATTAGAGTCGGAACAGGCGGGCAACCGTTACTACGTCTATAAATTTGATAATGGTACAGACTGTGAAATCCATTTGGCTAGCATTGATTTAAATACAGGTGATTTTGGCGTGAGCTATAACTACTGCTAAGGATGAATTTGATGAAGCAACTTTTAAAACCCTTACTCCTCGCAGTGACTACAACGACAGGCATCATGTTGAGTGGCTGTAATGCAGGTCTTGATCCAAACACGTTTACGGTCGAACTCGATGTAATTGATACCAGTAACTGGTATGCCCAAAATCAATCCGCTACGGTATTGACCATCCGTTCCAATATTGCAGAGCCTATCGATGTCAGCCATGTTTCTGTCAATCATGGACAATGTCGTTATGAAGGCTATCGTCGATCGTTGGAATATCCGCAGCACTTTAAGATGGGGCAACGTTTAAGACTGAGATTAACAGACTGTAGCTACAGCAATGTGGTGCAGGTTGATGTCGAAACAGATAAAGGCACTGCAAGCTATAGCTTTCAATAGCGACTCTCCTCGACAAAGCAAAATTTAAATCAAACCGTGTCCTCAATGGGCACGGTTTTTTTATGTCCTCAATTCGCTCTTCGCACTGAATTCATTTCGCAAGGAATACCCATGTCTTTTATTCGATGTCCCTACTGTCAGTCTACCCAGGTCAGACAAACCGATTCAGGCAATGCGCATGCCAATTATTTTGAGCAACTACAACGTTGTATCTCACCAACACAGATGGCGATGTTTGGCATGCAGGTCGCTCGCAAGTCAGGCTTTTCACCGCTCTTCGGTGCAGCTGTTGGGGTAGTGGTGGGTGGCGTACTGGTGGTGGTGAGTCAGTATGCCTTTGAAAAATACTACAGCAATGCCGAGCAGTATCTCTGTCTGGATTGCCAACAAGCGTTTGCATGGGTGCCGTAATCGCATCTCTAACTTTACACGGTTACATCTTTCACTTTTATTTGAGGAATAATCAAAATGGCACATCAAATTGAACAAATGGCGTATGTCGGTCAAACCCCATGGCATGGTCTAGGCAATCAACTTAGCCAAAACCAACCGATTGAAGTCTGGGCCAAGCAAGCAGGCATGGACTGGCAGATCGAAAGCTCGAATGTCAGTTATATGGCGGAAAACCATAAAGGACAAAGCTTAATCCTACCGCATGATGAACAGCGGGTTTTGTACCGTTCCGATACGCATGCGCCTTTATCGGTGGTGAGTCAGCGTTATCAAGAAGTCCAACCGATGGAAATTCTGGAGTTCTACCGTGACCTGACCGAACAATCGGGGTTTGAGTTGGAAACTGCGGGTGTCTTAAAAGGTGGGAAAAAGTTCTGGGCCTTGGCACGTACAGGCCAAACAGCAGAATTGAAAGGTGGGGATGTCAGCAATGGCTATATTCTGCTAGCAACCGCATGTGACGGTACGTTGGCGACCACAGCACAATTCACCAATATCCGTGTGGTGTGTAACAACACTTTAGCCATTGCCTTGCGTGGACAGAGTTCCAATGCAGGCGTGGTCAAAGTACCACACAGTACCAAGTTTGATGCTGATAAAGTCAAAGATCAACTTGGTATTTCAGTGAAAACATGGTACGACCACATGTATGAAATGAAACAACTCACCCAGCGTAAAGTCACGCAGAAAGAAGCAGCGGCTTATTTTGATGCGGTATTTAACAACAATAGCCTAAGTGCGATGGAGCAGGAGGATAATATTATTCAGTACTACCGCAATGTTGCATCTCAAGCCAATCCACAGCCCAATAAAACTGAACCGAATGGACGTGCCATGACCAAAGTCATGAATATGTTTAATGGGCAGGGACGTGGAGCAGACTTATCTTCAGCCAAAGACACCGCTTATGGACTACTTTGTGCAATCACAGAATTTGTCGACCATGAACGTCGTGCGATGAGTACCGATCACCGCCTTGACTCTGCATGGTTTGGTGCAGGGGCAGCATTGAAACAACGTGGATTGGAGCAAGCTTTACGCTTAGTGGCTTAAGCTGAATTTAATCTTGAAACTTTACCATCAGGGCATGTGATCAGTACGATCAAGTGTCTTCCTAATTAGCGATCCCTCTTTGCCACATCTTCGGATGTGGCTTTTTTTATGCCGTTTTAAAATCAATGATAGAAGGATAAACCCATGAATCAGATTATAAACCCAACAGTAACGTCTCAATCTCAGTATTTACCAACTGTAGCCAATGAAAAGCTTAAACAAAGTCAATCAGGTTCAAAACGTAGCTTAAATGCCAGACGTCTGATCAACACCAAACAATTGGACTATCAGGCATGGCTTGAAGTGCGTAAGCAGGGAATAGGCAGCAGTGATGCCGCAGCCGCCTGTGGCATAAATCCTTATATGTCGATGCTAGAACTGTGGATGATTAAAACAGGACGTGTACAGCAAAACATTGATAATGAAAGCTCAGGGCATGCACCTTTATATTGGGGCAAGCAGTTAGAACCGCTAGTGGCTGAATACTACAGCATGCACACCAATAATAAAGTCCGTCGGGTCAATGCGGTGTTACAGCACCCTGATCCTGATAAAGCCTTTATGTTGGCAAACTTGGATTATGCCGTGGTGGGCAATGAAGACGTGCAAATCCTAGAATGCAAAACCGCAGGTGAATATGGAGCCAAGCTGTGGAAGGTGGGTGTACCTCTGTATGTGCTGTGTCAGGTACAACACCAACTGGCGGTGACAGGTAAACAAGCGGCACATATTTGTGTGTTGCTGTGTGGGCAGGAAACCAAAATCTACAAAGTCAGTCGTAATGAAGCTTTGATTGAACAGATCATTCAGGCAGAACGGTTGTTTTGGGAATGTGTTGAAAATGACGTTCCGCCTGCAGTGGATGCCAGTGAATCGGCAGCCAAAGCTTTACAACAGCTCTATCCTGAACATACCCCACTGAGTTGTATTGATCTAACGGAGGTGAAGCTTGCCAATGAACTGTTTGATCAGCTGATACAGGAGAAACAGCAGCTTGAACAGCACCAAAGCCAGTTTGATCTACTCAAACACCGAGTTCAGGCACTGATGCAGGAACATGAACGTGCTGTATTTCAGCAAGGTTCGGTGACATGGAAGAAGAGCAAGGACAGTATCAGTCTGGATACCAAGTCCTTACTTCAGCACCAACCTGAACTCATCCAACAATACCCATTGCAGAAAGCAGGCAGCCGTCGTTTCAACATTTATCACGATTAGCTCAAAGTTTAGAGTTAATCACTCAGCAAGAAGCAATCTGAAATCCCGTGCAGCCCTGCATGGGATTTTTTTATGCTGATTTTAATTTAAGCAAACAGTGCAACACATCTAAACATATCAACGACAGAGGAATTTCAACATGATTAAAGGTCTAGCCATTACACCGCCAATTCTTGGGCGGATCAGTATCGGCAAGGTTGTCGAAAAGAATGGGAAACGCATCCCTGAAAAGGATGACCAATTCACCATTACCAGCCAAATCCAAAGCAAAGAGAGTGGTTGGATAAAACATCCACTGGATGATCAGCTTCGAGCGAATATTCTCAATCAAAAGTTACGCTCAATCCCGGTCAGAATGATCTTCAATGATCCTGACTTAAACCTACGTGCAGAATACAGCCTATTTGACCGTCAGACTGGACGGCCAGTCTGTGTCGGCAATGGTGAAACATGCCAGCGTTTAACCAATCAAGGCGTAGAGCAACATCCCTGTCCATCCCCTGATTTATGCCCATTGGCTCAAGGAGGGAACTGCAAGCCCTACGGTCGCCTGCATGTGAATTTGGATGATTCTGATGAATTTGGCACCTTTATCTTTAGAACCACAGGCTTTAACAGTATTCGGACTTTGGCTGCGCGACTGAGTTATTACCATGCAGCGTCTAATGGTTTGTTATCTTGCCTCCCATTGCAGTTGATATTGCGTGGTAAGAGTACGACACAGAGCTATCGTCAGCCAGTCTATTACGTGGATCTGACTTTAAGAGAAGGGATTAGCTTGAATGAGGCGATTATTCAGGCGAAGCAAATTGATGAACAGAGCAAGCAGGCGGGGTTTGATCAGGAAGCTTTAGACTTTACCGCAAGGAAGGGTTTTGCCAATGCACTGTTTGAAACGGATATAGAGGAAGGGTTAGATGTGCTGGAGGAATACTACCCTGAACAAGAACAAAACCGTACGGTGGAGCAACAAGCTTCGCCTGAAGGGTTTGTGCAGGATATTCAGCAAGGGTTGCAGCGATCAGTCAGACCCGTCAATTAATCGATTGGTTGGAAAAGAGCAACTTTCTAGGTTGCTCTTTTTTTTTACGACATTATAAGACGTAGCAGTTGTTAAAGGACTATATTCGCTATGGTTATCTCGTTAAAATGACAAGCCTGAATTAATTCCTAATTTTTTTGTTAAGTGTATGACTTTTAATAAGTCATAGATATGCTAACTTAGAAACATTGTTTAACATTAAGTATAAAACCAAAGCGGTTGATCTTGGATTGAGGAAATAAAATGCATTCATTGGAACAAAAATTTCTAAATGACTTAGATGACAAGCTTTGGAAAGCCGCCGATAAATTACGCAGTAGTCTGGATGCTGCTAACTATAAGCATATTGTTCTCGGGCTGATTTTCTTAAAGTACGTTTCTGATGCCTTTGATGAACGACAGTCTGAGCTCAAGACTTTATTCGCTCATCAAGATGACAACAATATCTACTACATGGCACGTGATCACTATGATAGCGATGAAGAATACCAACAGGCTATTGCTGACGAACTAGAAATACTGGATTACTACCAAGAAAAAAACGTATTTTGGGTGCCCAAAGCAGCACGTTGGTTAAGTATCCGTAATGCAGCAGCACAAGCGATTGGCTCTATCATTTGGCAGGATGAACAAGGGCAAGATGTCAAACTACGCTCTGTATCCTGGCTGATTGACAATGCCTTTGATGAAATTGAAAAAGCCAATCCAAAGCTTAAGGGTATTCTGAATCGTATTGGACAGTATCAGCTGGACAATGACAAGCTACTTGATCTGATCAATACTTTTTCTGACACCAGTTTTACTCAGCCGGAATATAACGGTGAGCAACTCACCCTGCATAGCAAAGATATTCTCGGGCATGTTTATGAATATTTTTTAGGACAGTTTGCCTTGGCTGAAGGCAAGCAGGGTGGACAGTATTATACGCCTAAAAGCATTGTCACCTTAATTGTTGAAATGCTACAACCTTATAAAGGTCGCGTGTATGACCCTGCAATGGGGTCAGGCGGATTCTTTGTTTCTAGTGAAAAGTTCATTGAACAACATGCGCAGGAAAAGCATTACAAAGCATCAGAGCAGAAAAAGCATATTTCCATTTATGGTCAGGAAAGTAACCCGACCACATGGAAACTGGCAGCCATGAACATGGCGATTCGCGGGATTGATTTTAATTTCGGTAAGAAAAATGCTGACAGCTTTTTAGATGATCAGCATCCAGACTTGCGTGCTGACTTTGTCATGGCCAACCCGCCTTTTAATATCAAGGATTGGTGGCATGCTTCTCTAGAAAGTGATGTGCGTTGGAAATATGGCACGCCACCGCAAGGTAATGCTAACTTTGCTTGGATGCAACACATGCTGCACCACCTATCGCCTACAGGCAGCATGGCACTTTTACTTGCCAATGGTTCGATGAGTTCCAATACCAACAATGAAGGCGAGATTCGTAAGAACCTGATTGAAGCCGATCTGGTGGAATGTATTGTCGCGTTACCGGGACAACTGTTTACCAACACGCAAATTCCAGCTTGTATCTGGTTCTTGACCAAAGATAAAAAGAACGGCTTATCCTTGGATAAAAAGAAAGCCAACCGTGAAGGCAAGACGCTGTTTATCGATGCTCGTAATTTGGGCTATATGAAAGATCGCGTACTGCGTGACTTTACCGATGCAGATATTGCTAAAATCACCAATGCTTTACATGCTTGGCAACAAGGCGAAAATTTTGAAGGCGAAGCGTATCAAGATGAGAAAGGTTTCTGCTTCTCTGCTGAGTTAAAAGATATACAAAAGCATGACTATGTATTGACCCCAGGGCGTTATGTCGGTGCAGTCGAGCAGGAAGATGATGGCGAACCATTCGCTGAGAAAATGCTGCGTTTGACTGCTCAGCTCAAAGAACAATTTGCTGAAAGTGCTGTGTTGGAAAGTGAGATTAAAAAGAATCTAAAGGGCTTGGGTTATGAGTTCTGATCATCCTTTATTATTAGAAATTCAGAAGGGTGAAAGTCAAACTCTAGAATTTAAAGAGCAGTTACCGAAAGGACAACAGGTCGCAAAGACCCTGATTGCTTTTGCCAATACCAGTGGCGGTAAATTGGTAGTGGGTGTAAGTGATGATCGCCAACTCGTAGGTATTCAAGATGATATTTTTGAGCTGCAAGATCAGATCACTTCGATGATCAATGAGCTGTGTGCGCCCAATATTCTACCTTACATTTATATCGAGAATATCCAAGGCATTGAGTTGCTGGTAATTGAAGTCAGCCGTGGTTCGTTATTGCCTTATTATCTCAAGCCACAAGGTAAGGCACAGGGAACCTATATCCGTTTGGGTGCAAGTAATCGTGTGGCATCGCCTGAGTATATCCAGCAACTTGAATTGCAACGTCTGAACCAGACTTTTGATGAGCAGCCGAATCCGCAATACAGTTTAGATAACATCGATTTACAGCCTTTACAGCAAGCCTTCACTGAGGTGGGTAAAGAATTGTCTTTGCAGAAAATGCGTAATCTTAAATTGATCATTCAGCAGAATGGACAGGATTACCCAAGTCATGGGCTGCTCATTTTGTTGGGGCTTTATGAGCAGGTTGAGATTAAATGTAGCCGCTTTAAAGGCACGACAATGACAGTATTTTTGGATAAAAAAGAATACCGTGGAGACTTATTTAGTCAGTTAACGCATACAGAGCAATTCATCAAAAACCATCTGCATCTACGCGCTGAAATTTTAGGGTTACAACGTACAGAAAGTTATGAAATCCCCATTCCTGCTATTCGTGAAGCCTTGGTGAATGCAGTGCTGCACCGTGATTATAGCAATGCAGGGCGTGATATTAAGGTCGGTATTTATGATGACATTCTGAATATCGTATCGCCAGGTGGATTGCCCAATGGTCTGACTGAAGAAGATTTGGCACAAGGTCGTTCAGAGATTCGTAACCGTGTTTTGGCGCGTGTGTTTAAAGAGCTGGGTTATATCGAGCAGTGGGGCAGTGGTATTGCCCGTATTAAAGATCTTTGTTTACAAGCAGGTAATGCCGAACCTCAATTGAAAGCACAAGGTGATTTTGTCGATTGGGAATTTTACCGTCCTTCGATTGAGCAATTAGGTGGCTCAATAGGTGGCTCAATAGGTGGCTCAATCAAAGAAACTATGCTGACAGATCGTCAAAAAGAGATTTTAATTTTAATTCAACAGAACCCGAAAATTTCCTATCGTGCTATGGCGGAGCAGCTCAGTATTAATGAGTCAGCAGTGAAAAAGCATTTGAATCATTTAAAAGATGCAGGTTGGCTTGAGCGTATTGGTGGAACAAGGGGCTATTGGGCGATTAAGCAAGAATTTTGGGTAGGAATGTGATGTTAAATAATAAAGTTCGTTTGGGAGACCTAATAGAGGTACTTACCGATTATCATGCTAATGGTGCTTATAAAAAGCTTAAGGAAAATGTAGAACTATTAGATGATGAAGATTATGCCCTAATGGTAAGGACAACTAATTTTGAAAATAATGATTTTCATGATTCTGTAAAATATATTAGTGAACATGCATATAACTTTCTTGAAAAATCCAAGGTTTATCCAAATGACTTAATTATGAATAAAATTGCAAATGCTGGCTCAATATACTTAATGCCTGATTTGCAACGACCTGTATCATTGGCTATGAATTTATTTTTAATCAGGATTAATGAAAAGTTAGCTAATCCCATCTATGTATATTTATATTTAAAAATTAATGAGCAGTATGTAAAGCAGTTTGCTAATGGATCTGTCACAAAGACCATTACTAAAGAAGCAGTTAGAAATCTAGAAATATTTCTTCCTTCTCGTGAAGAGCAAGATATTGTTGTTGAACAATATCTCTCATTAGACAATAAAATTAATTTAAACTTAAAAATAAATCAAAACCTAGAATCTATTACTCAAGCAATTTTTAAAAGTTGGTTTATTGATTTTGATGTTGTTCGTGCCAAAATTCAGGCAAAGCAAGAAAGCAAAGATTCTGAACTTGCTGCTATGTGTGTTATTAGCGGCAAAAGCGAAGAAGAGCTTCAGCAAATGCCTGAAGAAGATTTTGCTGAGTTACAAGCAACTGCAGCACTGTTTCCTGATGAGTTGGTTGAGAGTGAGTTAGGGGAAGTGCCAGCGGGGTGGGAGAAAATTCCTTTCGATCAAATTGCCAAAGCGAAAAAAGGTAAAAATATTACAAAAAAAAATACATCTTCAGGGAATATCCCAGTGGTTGCTGGTGGTTTAAAACCTGCATATTTTCATAATGAATATAATGTCGAAGGCCCAGTGGTTACCATTAGTGCTTCTGGAGCGAATGCTGGATATGTTAATTTGTATCAACAAAATATATGGGCATCTGATTGTTCGTTTATTAGTAAGGACGAAACTACATCTATCTATACTATATATACATTTTTAAAAATTAAGCAAAATGAAATAACTAAGATGCAGCAAGGAGCAGCCCAACCACATGTTTACCCTAAAGATTTGAAAAGGCTTATCTTCCCTAAAATCCCTGGTTGTTTAATCTTGAAGTTTGAAGAGTTTTCTCAAAAAATTTTCAGTAAAATTCATGTTAATGATCTAGAGAATAATGCTTTAAATTCAATTAAGGAAATTATTTTACCTAAGTTTTTTTCTGGTGAAGTAGTTATCCATAAGAGAGCGGAATTGGAATAAGTTATGAAGCAATATAGGGAATATGAGTGGGGTAGAATTCCTGAATGGAATGAAAATAGTATCAAAGATAGTTTTATTTTAATGAACGATCAGATTAATGGTCGTATTCCTGTAACAAAGTTAGAGCATTGGAGCGACTTCACTTCATTTTTGGAATCAGAATTTTGTAATCGTAAAAGAGTTGAGCTAGTTTTTCGTGGGCATAGACGTTATGACTGGGGGCTAACACCAACTTTAGCTAGGTTTAATGAGCAAAATATCATCGATGAGGGGTTGGCTGAGGAGCAGTTGAGACTTTTTCGTAAAGCTATACGAGGCAGAATTTCCGATCACTCTTTGTTTAACAGTGATGATAAGCGAGAGGATGATGAGTTGTGGGCAATTGGACAGCATTATGGATTAAAAACTCCATTGTTGGATTGGACTTATTCACCTTACGTCGCCTTATTTTTTGCCTTCGCTAAGGCAGATGAAGCTGAGGAAACAGATAATCCTTATAGAGCTATTTATATTCTAAATAAAACGGCTATCTCAGATGATGATTACTTTAGCGATATTCGAGTACTAGAACCTCGAAAAGATGATCATGGACGTTTAGTCAATCAAGCAGGGCTTTTTACATTTTCGCCTTATGGAGCAACAATAGAAAATAAGTTGATCGAAGTTCTTGGAAGCGAAGAGTATCCAGATGCAGAACTAAGGAATGCTTCACAAGATGAGGGGGAAGAGCCTGCTATTTTAGCTAAGTATATTTGTAAAGTCTTTATCAAGAATGTTCAGCAAAAAGAATGCTTAAAGTTTTTGAGACGTATGAATGTTCATCATGCAAGTTTGTTTCCTGATCTTATTGGTGCTGCAGATTATTCAAATATTCTAATTGAAGAGTGGGAGCAAAATAGAAAGGATAAAGAAGCTATTATCTTACAACCTGAACCAATAATTATTGCCCCACCAAGTATCGATACTGAGATTGTTGTACCTAAGCCAAGTCTTGAGTCACAGGATGTGGCACCGATCCTTGAATTATTGATTAATTCTTTACAGCAAGAAGAAACTTTAGAAAAGGATTTAATAAATAGGATTGCTTCCGAGATAGCAAAAATCATTACGGAGTATAAAGAAGTTGATTTTGAAGAAAGAGATGATCTTGCCTTAGAGTTGCAAGCAAAGCTCCGCTTAGTTTTGAGGAGGTTGAACTATCCTGAAACTCATAGGGAAGTAGTTATTGATAATATTTTTGATTTTGTGATACAGGGGGAATCTTAACCATGAATGAAACACAACTAGAAAATTTATGTTTAGATTGGTTTTCTGAAAATGGTTGGGAAGTCGTTCATGGTATTGATATTGCGCCCGACAGCAGTAATCCCCTACGCAAAGACTATAAACAAGTCTTAATTGAATCAGACTTACATGCTGCATTTGAACGATTAAATCCACACTTGCCTGCGAGCTGTTTTGAGCAGGTTTGGCAAAAACTGAGCAAGCCTGAAAGTTTGGATTTAGTTATTAATAACCGTGCTTTCCACCGTATGTTATTGGAGGGGGTATCTGTCACGTATAAGAAGCAAGATGATTGGGTACACGACCATGCCTTCTTGGTGGATTTCAACCATGTCCATCAAAACCGATTTGTTGCTATCAATCAATTTACTATTCTAGGTACTAAACAACCTCGACGTCCTGACATCATCTGTTTTATTAATGGTATTCCCTTTGCCGTGTTGGAGTTAAAAAGCCCAACTGATGAAAACGCGGATATTTGGGATGCCTTTAACCAGCTGCAAACCTATAAAGAAGAAATCTCGGATCTGTTTGTTTTTAATGAAGCCTTGGTGGTGAGTGATGGCGTAACGGCTCGTGTGGGTTCACTGACTGCGAATCAGGAACGCTTTTTGCCGTGGCGTACCATCAAGAATGAAGATGATAAACCCGCTTTAGAATGGGAACTAGAAACGGTGATTCGAGGCTTCTTTGACCGAGAATTGTTTCTTGATTACATCCGATTCTTTGTGTTGTTTGAAACAGATGGCGAGAAGATCATTAAGAAAATTGCAGGCTACCATCAATTCCATGCGGTTAGAGAAGCCGTACAAGCGACCATTGCGGCAGCCAATCCGAATGGGGATAAGAAAGCAGGCGTTGTTTGGCATACCCAAGGCTCAGGTAAAAGTATCTCTATGTGTTGCTATGCAGGCAAGCTATTACAGCAGCCTGCCATGCACAATCCAACCTTGTTAATCGTCACTGACCGTAATGACTTAGATGGACAGTTGTTTGAAACCTTTAGCAATGCTCAAGATTTATTAAAACAAACGCCAGTTCAAGCCAATAACCGTGATGAGCTGAGAAAGTTTTTAGCTGAACGTGAGTCAGGTGGCATCATCTTTACCACAGTGCAAAAGTTTGCATTACTGGAAGGTGAGAGTGAGCATCCATTACTGAATGGACGCCACAATATTGTGGTGATGTCAGATGAAGCACATCGTAGCCAATATGGTTTGAAAGCAAAACTAGGTAATGATGGCACGTACAAGTTTGGCTATGCCAAGCACATGCGAGATGCTTTAAAGAATGCTGCTTTTATTGGCTTTACTGGAACCCCTATTTCGAGTGAGGATAAAGACACCCGAGCTGTCTTTGGTGATTATGTTTCCATCTATGATATTCAGGATGCCGTCGATGATGGTGCAACCGTCCCAATCTACTACGAGTCACGCTTGGCAAAGCTAGATATTAATCAGGCTGAAATCGAAGAGCTATCTGATCAAGTCGATGAGGTTATAGAAGATGAAGAAGATGTTGGTAACCGAGAAAAGACTAAAAGTGAGTGGAGCCGACTAGAAAAGCTGGTGGGTGCCACACCACGGCTGAAACAGATTGCTGCGGATTTAGTCGCACACTTTGAAGCCCGTACCGAAGCGACGGCGGGTAAAGGCATGATTGTGACCATGAGCCGAGAGATCTGTGTCCATCTTTACAATGAGATTGTTGCTTTGCGCCCAGATTGGCATGACCCTGATCCTGAAAAGGGTAAAATCAAAATTGTGATGACAGGTTCAGCTTCAGATAAACCATTGTTACAGCCACACATTTATAACAAGCAAGTCAAAAAACGCCTTGAAAAACGATTCAAGGATGTAAACGATCCCCTGCAACTGGTAATTGTGCGCGATATGTGGCTTACAGGTTTTGATGCACCGTGTACGCACACCATGTATATCGATAAGCCAATGAAAGGCCATAACCTCATGCAGGCAATTGCGCGTGTGAACCGGGTATTTAAAGATAAGCAGGGTGGTCTAGTTGTCGACTATATCGGCATTGCCAATGAATTGAAGCAGGCTTTAAAAACTTATACTGATGCCAAAGGTAAAGGTGAGCCGACTTTACGTGCAGAAGAAGCCTATGCAGTTCTTGCTGAAAAGATAGATGCGATACGGGGAATGTTTGCCAAAACCAATGAACAGGTAGGCATGAATTTAAGTGCTTACGAAACTCAGGCACACCGACTGATTATCCCCGCAGCTAACTATGTGCTGAGCTTGAAGGATGGTAAAAAGCGTTTTCTTGATTTAGTCTTAGCAATCAATAAAGCCTTCTCTTTATGCAGCACCTTGGATGAAGCGAAGAACCTGCACAAAGAAATTGCCTTTTACTCAGCCATTAAAGCGGTCATTAGCAAGCATACCTCTGTGGATCGTAAACTGTCGCAAGCTGAAAAGGACAGTACGCTAAAACAGATTCTGGATAATGCTGTCATTGCTGATGGCGTAACAGATGTCTTTGCAATGTGTGGTTTGGATAAACCCAACATTGGCTTGCTTTCAGATGAGTTCTTAGAAGATGTAAGGCAGATGCCATACCGTAACTTGGCAGTTGAACTGTTGGAAAAGTTGTTGAATGACGGCATTAAAGCAAAGACACGAAACAATGTGGTACAGGAAAAACGCTTCTCTGACCGTTTGCAGGAAACCTTGAGGAAATACAATAACCGAGCGATTGAAACTTCTCAGGTCATTGAAGAACTTATTCAAATGGCAAAAGAGTTTCAGGCAGAAATGCAGCGTGAAGCTTCACTTGGGTTAAATCCAGATGAAATCGCTTTCTATGATGCTTTGGTAAACAATGAAAGTGCTGTCAGAGAGCTTGGAGACGATACGCTGAAACAGATCGCACGAGAGATTACAGAGAAGCTACGGAAATCAACGACGGTCGATTGGCAGGTTCGGGATAGTGTGCGTGCTCAGCTTAAAATTCTTGTGCGACGTACATTGCAGCGTTGGAAGTACCCGCCTGATAAAGCAGCTGAAGCGATTGAGTTGGTGATGAAGCAGGCGGAGACTTTGTCTAATGCTTGGACTAAATAGAAGTAGGTAGTAATTGATTAAGAAGATGTCTTCGTAAATAAATACGTTACTTTATTTGTGTAAATTAGATGAAGTCAAAAAGATGAGTAATTTACGAATACCGCAAAGGATAATTAATGTTTAAGACTAAGTACGGGGCATTCGATGGCACTAGTTGGGAGGAGCTATGTCAAATTATATTTAAAAGAAGATATGAAGATGAGTTGTATCAAAAAATTCCTGCTTCACCTGGTGATTTTGGTTTAGAAGGATTTACAAATAGAACTGGAAAAGGGTTCCAGTGTTATTGTCCAAGTACGCATTATGATAAGCATGAACTTTATGAAAAGCAAAGGGATAAGATTACAACTGATTTAAATAAATTGAAGACCTATGAAGAGGAGCTGAAGGCAAGACTTGGTGAAACTAAATTATCTGTATGGATATTTGTTACGCCTGAATTCGATAAAAATGAATTAATTAAGCATGCTCGAAAAAAAGAAGAAGAAGTAAAGAGCTGGGGCTTATCAATAATAGGTTCTGATTTTAAAATAGTACTTTATGATGCCGATAATTATGCACGCGACATCAGGGAACACCAACAGGCTGTTGGTGAGGCCTTAGTCTTTACTGACTTTGAGCCTATAGCTACTTTAGAGCCAGATGAACAATATGAAAAAAATATTGATAGAAAAAATAGAGTGCGGTTAGAATCATTTAAAGATCAAGAAATAATCAATAGAAAGGTTATAAAATTAAATGCTATAACAACACAAAGCTTTTTATCATGCGACGCTTATCTAAGAGAAATAGAAAATAGCGCACCAACATTACACTACAGACTTGTAAGATTGATTAGAGAATTTGAATATATTGTAATTGAGAAAAACATAACTTGGACTGGTACTGCAGAAGAGCTACTAGATAAATTAAAAAATATGTTAGTGGAACGAATAGAGAAAGATTTGAGTCCAAATTTTGATTCAACTTCTGCAGAAGAAGTAGCTAGACGAATGATTGCAAGATGGATTGCAATTTGTGAGTTTGACTATGAATGATAAGAAAATGAAGTTTATACAAAGACCAGCTCCTGTATTTGTCGAGCATAGGCCAATATACAAAATAGGGCAAATTCTCCTAATTTTATATTTATCATCTAGAGGGTTTAAATCTAGCCTTACACGACTACAACTATTTAATTGGTTGATTAAAGAGCGTGTTCGAAAGGATAAAGTAATTTTAAGTATAAAAAATAATAAACTAGATGTTTATGCGTGGGGTTTTGATCCAGCTTTAACTATTGCATTAAGATATGCAATAGCAGAAAAACTAATCGATGAAAATGTTGATTCCTTTAAATTAACTAATAAAGGTGTCGAGTATTGTGTGAGAATCTTAGAGGATGAAACTCTATTTGAGGAAGAAAAAACTTTTTTACAAGTTGTAAAAAAATCAATTACTGAGAAAATTGTTGATTCAGCCACAAAAGGGTGGAAGTAATAATGTATATTGCTGGATTAAAAATAAATATAGTAACTGAGTACGGAGTATTTGGTTTTGAAGAGAATTTTAGTCGTCATCTAACAATAGTCAGAGCGCAAAATTCTAGTGGCAAAAGCACATTATTTAATACTATTTTATATGCTTTGGGTTGTGAGGAAATATTGGGCGGAAAGGGCGAGGGATTCTTATCATATTGCCTGACTTCAAATTTTGAATATAAACAGAAAACTATAAAAGTACTATCTTCTGAAGTGTTCTTAGAGGTCGAAAATAAATATGGTGAAGTTAAAACTTTTAGACGAGCAATCAAAGATAATATTAAAAACTCAAAGTTGGTTGAAATTTATAACTCTAAGTATATTACTGAAAAAGAACGATTAGGTGTAGCTGTACCTACATATTTACACGATGCAGGAGCAGCAATAAATGAGAGTGGATTTCATAGTTTTTTAGAAAATTTCTTGGATTTGAATTTACCTCAAGTGCCAAATACATCAGGAAGTTTAACTAAGCTATACATCCAAACAATTTTTGCGGCACATGCGGTTGAGCAGAAAAGAGGATGGACTGACTATATTGCAAACATTCCATTTTTTGGAATTCGTGATGTTAAGACTAGGGTGATTGAGTATTTATTGGGGTTGGAGGTATTTGATATTAATGAGCTTAAAAATTTTTATATTTCTGAAAGCAATAAGATAATAAGTCAGTGGGATGCTGAGGTTAAAGAACTTTCAGGAAAAGTTAAGGAAAGAAATGGATTTGTAAAAGGGTTGCCAACTAAGCCAAGTAATTTATTTCATGTGGATGAAATTGAAATTTTATTGCAAGATGAGCTAACTATAAGTCAACGTATATCTATTCTGGATAAGGAATATCTTGAAGCTAAACGGAATGAAGACTCTGAAAATAATGTGAGCTCTGTGGAGTTAGTTGATCAAATCGAAAATATTGAAGATGAGTTGAATTTACTAATTATTAAATTCGATCATATTAATAATTCATTAAATAGAAATAAAATTACAATTAGTGATTATAATGAGATTTTAGAACAAATTGAAAATGATTTAATTAAAAATAAATCAGCTTTTAAATTAAGGCAGTTGGGTGCTGAATATGATATTCAGATAGCTAATGATAAGTGTCCTACGTGTTTTCAAAATGTGGTTGATAATTTATTTGCTGAGACAATTAAAGGTCCACAAATGGATTTAAAGGAGCAGATTGAATATTTAAATAGTCAGAAAAAAATGCTTCAAAATCAGATTATAGGTTTAAGTGCTAATAATGAGGTAATAGAGCTTAGTTTAAGTAATGTAAAAAAAGAAATTCAAAGAAAAAATGAAGTGATACGAAGTATTAAAAAATCTATTACTTCTGGAAGTGAGATTTCTAAACTTTATGTGCGTCAGCAAATTTATATTGAAAATGAGGTTAGGGAACTTCAAAGCTTAAAAGATATTGAAGAAAAGGTTAAGACTAATCTTAATGGTTTGTTAATCGATTTTATAAAGAACCAGTCAAGCTTAAATGCTTTGCCTAAAGACGTTTATAGTGTGAAAGATAAAGAAAAGATCAAGTGTTTTGAAAAGAAATTTAAAGAGAATGCAGATGATTTTGGATACAAAAGTGCATCAATCTCAGATATTCATATCAATTTTGATAACCTAATACCAACGCTGAATCATTTGGAATTAAGGGAAATTCGAAAAAGCAGTACGAAGATAGATTCAAGCGCAAGTGATTTTGTAAGATTAATTTGGAGTTTCTTGTTGGGATTACAGCAGACAGGCTTACAATATGATTCCAATATATTAAATATTTTATTACTTGATGAACCTGGCCAACATTCAATGGCTCTTAATAGCCAAAGAATGTTATTTAAGAAGCTTGCAGAAACTCAAAATTTACAGAGTATTGTTGCTGCCTCATTTGATAATGATGAGGGTAACTTTAATCAAGTAACTAGTGGTTTGAATTTTAAGCTAATATCTTGGGACGAAAAATTAATTAAACCATTGAGATAGTTTTTTTTGTGAAAATTCTCATAACATAATCTTTGCTTATAAATTTATAACACAAGGTAAAAACGTGATTAAAGATATTCCAAATAGTGATGAGTTTGATTCTGCTGCAAAAGCCCAGTTAGATTTTGCATGGGACATTGCTATTTCTTTTTTACTTACTATTGAAGATGTTCGAGGCTACGTCGTTGTTGAGAAGGAAGATGAACAAGCTTTTTGGGAATCTGCACGTCAAAGAATATTAACTTCTCTTATTATTGCTCAACAGGGCATAGAGCTTGCATTGAAAGCTAAGCTTGTGGCAATCAGTCCTTTTCTATTGATTGCTGGTAATCCATCAGAATGGCCTAGAGCTGCAGATGAAACAGGTGTTAGTTTCTCTGATTTTAGAGCGATTGATGCTCAAGATCTTATTAAAGTTTATAATACAGTTTACGATCAAAGTTTAAGTATTGAATTTGCTAACTTGTTCGAAAGAGTTAGAAGATTAAGAAATATAGCAATGCACACTGTTAGTAGTAAGTTAAATGTAACTGCGGAAGAAGTGGTAGTAATTCTTTTAGAAGTACATAAGCATCTTTATGCAGATGAGGATTGGATTCAGACAAGAAGAGATTTCTTACATAATGCTCCTGCAACCCAGCTTTATTTTGATAATGATCATGTCGATGGTTTAGTAGTAAAAGAATTTTTAACAGTTTTCAATTTCCTTCAACCTACGCAAATAAAGAAATTTTTTAATATCGATTCTAGACGACGTTTGTATTTCTGTCCTGCATGT
This sequence comes from Acinetobacter sp. ASP199, assembly GCF_022700675.1. NCBI lineage: Bacteria > Pseudomonadati > Pseudomonadota > Gammaproteobacteria > Moraxellales > Moraxellaceae > Acinetobacter > Acinetobacter sp. ASP199. The sequence goes on along the minus strand of NZ_CP062182.1, from coordinate 2,539,686 downwards.
AAATATGAAGGTGATAAGTATGAATCCTTAGAACCTAAATATGCAGTGTTGGAGCCTAATGAGCCTGATTCAGAAACGATTTTCTGCTTTGTATGTAGAGATACTCATCTGGTTGAAAGATGCGATTGTACTCAACCTGGTTGCCTAGGAAATGTCATAAGCGTTGAGTATGCTATTTGTTGTACATGTGGAGAAAGCTTGATTTAAGAAAATTATTGCATAGAACTTACAAAATTAATTTAGATAAGACAAGACATCTAAATCTGCTTCAGTTGCGACAATTTTAAGTTATAAATTCCCTGTCTTTGCTACACATTTTGAAATGTGTAGATATTGAAGATTTAACCTATTTTTAAAGATCAATTAGCTAAAGAAGTCGTGGCTTGTAGGACTTTCGCTATTATTTCCCAACCTAGTTTTCTTTTATTTGTACTCTACTAACTTTCTTATAATAAGCGATTTTTTACACCATTTTTACACCTTATTATTTTTAATTAAATTTAAGTTTTTGTATTTTAATATTTATTTATTTTATGGTGTCCAATCCATCATCGGCGCAACACTGATTCGTGGTTGAAGTTGTTGTTCAATGGTCTTGAGATCAGTCATTCAAAATCACGCCTTAATTTAGAAATGGAAGAGACAGCACGCCGTTAGATCTTTGGGCGCTCACCGGCAGATGAGTGATTCGGCCAGTAAAAGAGGGCGCAATATTAGCATAAAAATAATCAGGCTTCATGGCTGAGGAACAGCACTGCAAGAAAGCCTTTTAGAAAAGTGAAAAGTATTTAAATCATTCAAATAGATGCAAAGACCAAGGAGTAGTTTACTAAACAGTAAAAGAGTTTAAGATGAAGAAAACAGGATAAAAAAGGAGAAAAATAATGATGTTACTGGAAGAGATTTATAAAACCACAAAAGCCCAGCATTCTGAATATTTGAATCTGCGTATTCAACGTAGCCTAAGCTGGTTGAGAAAAGCGGTAGAGTTACAGACCGATTATGATTTTCAGTTTCTGAGTCTGTGGATTAGCCTGAATGCTCTTTATGCACAGGAAAATGAAGATAGTCTAGATCAGCAGGCATTACCGCAATTTCTACATCTCATCCTTAGCAAGGATCATGAGAAAAGAATTTCTCGAATGTTATTGGGGCGCTATGATGTTACGTTGCATGCACTTCTGGATAATCAATATCTCACTCAGCACTTTTGGGATTATCAACACAATAAGATCAGCCAAAGCGACTGTCGTGAAATGCTAAACCAGCAGAAAATAGAGCTTCAGGAAGCACTGGAACAGCAGGATATATCGAAGATTCTGCTAGAGGTTTTTAAGCGTTTCACTACTTTAAGACAACAAATCCTGCAGGGTGGGGTGAGTTATGCCAGTGCCCTCAGTCGCAAGCAGATGCAGGAAAGTTGCAGCCTGTTTTCTGCCTTGTTAAATGCCTTTATCTATATATTGCTGGAACATGGGGTGGTGATGGATTCCGGCAAAGTTTACTATCCAGTGGTTCAAGTGACTTAAATGATGATTAGCTGGCTTTTACATGAGCATGATAAAACTGATCAATCAGGGCAAAGCAGGTGGCAGCCAGCGCAAAAAACAGTCCTGTCAGGCAGCTCATGTTCCAGCCACCGTGATGCCATGCATATACGCCAGCTGCAGAGCCACAGGCACCTCCAATAAAATACAAGGTCATATAAATGGAGTTAATCCGGGATTTGGCATCTGGACGCAGGCGGAAAATCACATTCTGGTTACAGCTATGGGTAATCGCCAGTCCTAGATTAATGAGCGCATAACCTGCAATATAGCTCATCAAGGATGTACCACCAAAATAGAGAAACAGCCAGCTTCCTGCCAGAATGGAACAGCCAATCCAGCTTAGCAGTTTGATATAACCTCGGTCTGCCCATTTACCAATCACCTGGGTGGATAATGCGCCAAAGACTCCCACTAAAGTGACCAGTCCCACCATAACATCTGCCAGGTTAAAGGGGGACTGTGTCAATAACAGGGCAATGGTAGAGAACAGAATACTCATCGCAGCAAAGGCAAAAGCACCGGTCAGAGAACGAAAGACCAGTCGTGGTTCTTGAGCCAACAGATTGCCCATAGAGTGGAAAATTCTGGCGTAGCTAATGCGGAGTCTTGGCAGGGTTGGTAGCTGACCACGTAAATAGATTCCCAGAATCAGCATCGAAACCGAACTAAGTGCATAGATGACTTTCCAGTGAAATAAGTCAGAGAGTAACCCGGCAATACTGGTCGACAGCAGAATTCCCACCAATAAACCACTCATCAGAAAGCCAACAACTTCACCAGTTTTTTCCGGCTTGACAGTCATAGCGGCTAAAGGGATGAGCACCTGGGCAGCGACTGAAAACAGGCCGGCAATAATCGTCCCTAGCCAGAGCATGGGTAAATTGACTGCAGTCGCACAGATCATCAATCCTAGCGCGGCCCCCCACATTAAGGCAGGAATCAGCTTGGTCTTATTCAGCATGTCACCCAATGGCACGATGAACAGCAGGCCCAGCGCATAAGATACCTGGGCAAAGGTCACCGTCAGGGCGACTTGCGATTCAGGAACCTGGTAGTACTGCTGAATCGATGAAATTAGAGGCTGGCAATAATAATTTGCTCCAGCACACAGACCACATGCAATTGCCATCAGCCACAGTAATGGTTTATTTTGACTGATATCAAGAGAAGTGTTCATAAGCGGAGTCTGATTCCTTGCTATTTTATAGGGATCTTAGAGGTCTGAATAATGCGGCACTATAAGCCAAATCCAAGTATCAGGATAGGCTAAGAACAGTATAGACATGCAAGCATTTCATTGACCTTTACTTTAGTTTTTTTTTGAAATATTCATTTAAAGAGCACTAAATAAGATCAACTTTCTTTTAAACATACTGCGAGCGACTGAAAACACAGGCTTTTAATGAATATAAACATTATTGAGTAAGGGATTCTGAAAGATATGAGTGAAGATATAAGAAGAATTGCACAAAAAAGGTGCAAATAATTCAATACTGAGAAACAATATTAATATAAAAAATGATTCAGATAATTTTTTTTAACGATAAATGATCAAATTTAGACATATGCTGTCTCAATCAGAAGCTGATCATCCTTGGTCAAAATAGCTACTCTCTCTCATTCAACCTAGTCCATTATCCAAGTAGTTAGAAGTCTTCAAATTCTTGAACAACTGTATGAATCTGGGTTCTCATCATCTTCTTAAAATTGTCAGAATGGTCAATTTAATACGGTGGGTGTGCGCGATTGCGTGCTGTCAGCTGTTCTGAAGTTCACTTAATCTATAAAGGTGTATCAAAAATGGCGCAGCTTTTATGTCAGAAAAATCAATGTAACAAAATGTATAAAAAATCATCTTCTCGAAGAGTGCCCAGACTGCATCGACATGACTTCTTAAAAACTAGATTGATGAATAAAGCAGCACTTTGAAAATTTTCCTTTAATCAATAAATGAACGATGAGTAATTAAATTTTATGAATTGTCAGTTCAAAATATGGCTATTTATTAAATAAATATTGGGTAGTATTTTGGAATAGTTTGATTAGAATCCAAAAATTCAACAAAAACACATCCTGAGGGGAAACATCGTTTTTGCGATGTTTACTTAAGAAAAATTAGCTTGAGGGACGCTCATGCAAATCGGAATTCCAGCCGAAACTGTCGTCGGTGAACATCGTGTCGCTGCGACACCTGAGACAGTAAAGAAATTGATCAGCGCTGGTCATAGCGTAATTATCGAACGTGGTGCAGGGGTGAAAGCTGCCTATATCGATAGTGCTTATGAACAGGTTGGTGCAAAAATTACGGATGATGCTTACACCGGTAGTCAGATGATTTTGAAAGTTCGTGCACCGAAGGGTGAAGAAATTCAAAAATTACCTGCGAATGCTACGGTTGTGGCGATGTTTGACCCATACCGCAATACCGAGCTTGACCATTTCGCGGCACAGAATGTGTCTGCATTTGCATTGGAACTTTTGCCACGTACTTTGTCCCGTGCGCAAAACATGGATGTTCTGTCTTCTCAGGCGAACCTGTCTGGTTATAAAGCAGTGCTTCTTGCTGCAGCAGAATACCAACGTATGTTCCCGATGCTGATGACTGCTGCAGGAACGGTGAAACCGGCTCGTGTCGTGATCATGGGTGTAGGTGTTGCTGGTCTGCAAGCGATTGCAACTGCAAAACGTCTAGGTGCGGTTGTTGAAGCAACCGACTTGCGTCCTACAGCAAAAGACCAGGTTGAATCTTTGGGCGGTAAATGGTTAGACGTACCAATGTCTGAAGAAGAACAACAAAAAGCAGCTGATGCGGCTAAAAATGGTTATGGCTGGATGCCAGGCGAACAGTACATCAAGGATCAGGCGATCATCGTTGATAAAGCAGTTTCCAATGCGGACATCGTGATCACGACTGCATTGTTGCCAGGTCGTGATGCGCCACGCTTAATCCGTGCCGAGACCGTTGCCAAAATGAAACCAGGTTCAGTCATTTTAGATATGGCAGTTGAAACTGGCGGTAACGTAGAAGGCTCAAAATGCGGTGAAACCGTTGTGACTGAAAATGGTGTGAAGATTCTGGGTATTCCAAATATCCCTTCGACTTTGTCAACAGAAGCATCTGCACTGTATGCACGTAACGTTTTGAACTTCGTTGAAACTTTGTTTGATAGCGAAAAGAATTTTGCGATTAATCCAGAAGAAGAAATTCAAAAAGCCCTACTCGTCACTCACGGCGGCCAAGTGCTGTTAAAGCGTGGTTAAGGAGAGTACTCATGGTTGAAACTATTACGATTTTTGTCCTTGCCATCTTTGTAGGTTACTACGTGGTGTGGGGCGTTACCCCAGCTTTGCATACGCCACTGATGGCAGTAACCAATGCACTTTCTTCGATCATTATCGTCGGTGCGATGATTCAGACTGTGGGTTTACCAATGGTTGGTGTTGAAGGCAGTGTGGACTTCCAGACCATTAACGTAGTGAGTGTACTGGGCGCGATAGCAGTATTCCTGGCAAGCATTAATATTTTCGGTGGCTTTGCCGTGACTGCGCGTATGCTAGAAATGTTTAAACCAAAACAAAAGAAAAAAGAGGGCTAATTAATGGAATTCATTCGTGAATATGCAAATTGGTTCTATTTGATTGGTGCCATTCTTTTTATCTTAACTTTACGTGGTTTGTCTGGTCCTAAGACTGCAATTGCTGGTAACCGTTACGGTATGCTTGCCATGGCGATTGCTGTACTGACGACGTTCTTTGTCGCAGAAAATCCAGTGATCTGGATGATTCTTGGTGCAATGGTGCTTGGTGCGATCGTGGGTATTGCCCGTGCCAAAACCGTTCCAATGACACAGATGCCTGAAACCGTCGCATTGATGCACTCTCTGGTAGGTTTATCCGCAGTTCTGATTGCTATTGCTGCGATTATCCATAACAACAAGTTAATCGAATTAGGTCCAGACCTTTTAGCTGTAAATGGCGTAACTTTCCATGAAATGAGCAAAGTGCATTTGTTTGAATTGTTCGTGGGCTGTTTCGTTGGTGCAATTACCTTCACAGCGTCTGTATTTGCTTACGGTAAACTGGCTGCGAAAAAATGGGCAAAAACCATTTCTGGCGCATGGGTAAAACCAGTTCAGGCATTGATCTTTATTGCAATGATTGGTTTTGGTATCCACTTCTTCTTGACCGGTAACATGACATCATTCTGGGCAATGACCGGTCTGGCGCTAGTATTTGGTTGGGTATGGATTGCACCAGTCGGTGGTGGTGATATGCCAGTTGTGGTATCGCTTCTGAACTCGTTCTCTGGTTGGGCAGCTGCAGGTATTGGTTTTACCTTAGAAAACAACATGCTGATCGTTGCTGGTTCGCTGGTTGGTTCTTCAGGTGCAATTCTGTCTTACATCATGTGTAAGGCGATGAACCGTTCGATCATCAACGTACTGTTTGGTGGTGCAATGGGTGGTGCAGCAACTGCGACAGCGGGTGCTGGTGAACAGGTACAGCGTAACCACCGTTCAGGTTCGGCAGATGATGCCGGCTTCCTGATGTCAAATGCAGACAGCGTCGTGATTGTGCCAGGTTATGGTATGGCGCAAGGTCGTGCACAGAATGCGGTGAAAGAGTTGGCGAACCTGTTAAAAGAGCAGGGCGTAACTGTACGTTTCGCGATTCACCCCGTTGCAGGTCGTATGCCTGGTCATATGAACGTATTGCTGGCTGAAGCTGACGTGCCATATGAAGACATTCTGGAAATGGACGAGATCAACTCTGACTTCCCGGCAACAGATGTGGTACTGGTGATTGGTGCGAATGACGTGGTTAACCCGGCTGCGAAAGATGATCCAAGCTCACCAATTTATGGTATGCCAATTCTGGAAGCACACAAAGCACGTACAATCCTGGTGATCAAGCGTTCTATGGCAACAGGTTATGCTGGTCTGGACAATGACTTGTTCTATAACGACAAGACCATGATGATCTTCGGTGATGCCAAGAAAGTTGTGGAAGATATGACTAAAGCCATTAATGGTACGGGTCACTAATTCCTAAAATCTTCTCTTAGCCCTCCTTTGCAAAAGGAAGGTCGGGATGGATTAAAAGAGATTAAAAATAAAAACCACCTTCGGGTGGTTTTTTGTTTTGGTCTTTTTTGTGCGCCGGAATCACCTGATATTTGATTATCAATAAATATAAGATCTCTTTCATAAATCAAAAAATGATCGCTATATTCATATTTAAATGGATATTGAAAGTTCCTTCTCCCCCTGGGAGAAGGTTAGGATGAGGGGTGTTTCTTAGAAAAAACCTCTCCCTAACCCTCTCCTGTAAGGAGAGGGAATTTCCTTTGCAGTGTTTCACAAATGATTTATGAAAGAACCCTATTCATCATGTGAATGAGCAATAGTTTATTGATAAAAGTTAGATTTAATTATCAGTACATTATCATTATCGGTAATTTTAAAAATCACAAAGTGTATGGCATTGTTCTTGCTATTCCCTCATTAAGAATTAAGGGGAATAGCATGACAAAAATAAAATATTTAGGGGTTTTACTGGGGCTACTGAGTTTACCTGCCTATGCGGCTGAACCAGCAGAAATGGTAAAAAATATCCAGGAAATCCGAATATCTCTGGACAGTGTCTGGGTGGTAATGGGCGGTATTCTGGTGTTCTTCATGCAGGCAGGTTTTGCACTGATTGAGAGCGGCTCAGTCAGAAGTAAAAATAGTGTGAATGTTTTAATGAAAAATTACATGGATGCCTGTCTTGGAGGACTGGTTTTCTGGCTGATAGGTTTTGGGCTTATGTTCGGGATTAATCATACCGGGTGGTTTGGTAGCTCACATTTTGCACCGGATAGTTTAGATAGCTGGAGCTGGAATTTACTCTTCTTCCAAATGATGTTTGCCGCAACAGCAACCACCATTGCCAGTGGTGCCATGGCAGAGCGTATTCATTTTGTCGCCTATGTGGTGAGTGCCGCTTTTGTGAGTGGCTTAATTTACCCAGTTTTTGGCAGTTGGGCATGGGGGAGTTTATTTGAGGGTGAAGGCTGGCTCAAAGCCATGGGCTTTATTGATTTTGCTGGTTCAACTGTAGTGCATTCGATTGGTGGCTGGGTTGCTTTGGCGGGCATTATTGTATTGGGTCCACGTATAGGACGTTTTGGCCGCAATGGCCAAGTGCACTATTTACCCGGCCATAATCTGCCTTTAATTGCCTTAGGTGGTTTTATTTTGTGGTTAGCCTGGTTTGGCTTCAATGCCGCTTCCACAGTTAATGCGGATGTCAGCATTGGGCGGATTGCTTTAAATACCCATCTCGCAGCGTGTGCGGCGGCAGTGGCCTATATGCTGTTTGCCCTGGTACGACGTAAAGCCATTTTAATAAGGACTACGATTAATGCTTCTTTAGGCGGGTTGGTTGGGATTACCGCGGGTTGCGCCACAATGAGTCCAATGTTTGCTGTTATAACCGGACTGGTAGCAGGGTTGCTGGTTAGTGTATTGCCAGCACTACTCGAAAAAATGCGTATTGATGATGTGGTGGATGCCGTCACTGTACATGGCTTTTGTGGAGCATGGGGAACTTTGGCCGCTGGTATCTTTTATGAAACTAAAATGTTCGATAGCAGCATTATTGCTGTTCAGGCGCTAGGTGTTGGTGCCGGATTTGCTTGGGGCTTTGGCGTGGCATTTATTGTGTTCAAGGTGCTGCATATTATTTTAGGTGGTTTGCGTGTCAGTGCCCAGCACGAGCAACGTGGTCTGGACTATACCGAGCATGCTGAATTGTCTTATCCCGAATTCCAGCGAGATGTAACTTTCGATACTGATCACATTACCAAACGCCATTAATGAATAGGAGGGTACAATATGAATGCAGAAGTGCTCAATCTAGAACAGCGTCGCCAAGCGATTCAGCGTGGGCTACAGCATTATTTTCAAGGACCTCACCTTGAACAGATCGTAGGATATTGGGAACAGGAATATAGCGAGCAGCCTGCTTTTGTACTGAATCGCTTTCTCAGTGAGATTTGTACTACAGAAGAGCTTAAACAGAACCGTAAACATATGCTTAAACAGGTACTGCATGAGCTGACCATTCTGGAAAAAAGTCAATGGACCCAGTCTGAAGATACACAAGCAGTACCTCTTAATCAGATGGCACAATACCATGCCTATATAGAGTTTGCAGAGTCAGTTCTTGCTTACGTCCAGCTACAAGACCAGAAAGGCTTTTGTATGGAACTGGGACAGCAATTGGTTAGGGATCAGCTTCTGTTCCAGGAAAGCAGTCAGAAATTGCAGAAGAGTATGGATTTGCTGAGCTATGTATCTTCAAAATTCTATGCAAAAGCCATTACCAGTCTATATCAGGTATTTTGTGACTTCTACGGCCCACAACGTAGTGATCAGGTCTATGCTCAGGCCAAAAATTTGATCAAACAAAAATATCCAGAAGCGAATCTACAGCAACTGCTTTAATTCTTTTAGGGGTAAAGTTGATTTCGAGCCAATAAAAAAGCGACCTCAATGAGCCGCTTTTTTAAGAATCTGTTTTTATGCCACTGAATCTGTAGGGGCATTGCTCCACAGGCTTTCTAGGTCATAGAATTTACGCGCAGTAGGAAGCATGCAGTGAACCACTACATATCCGAGGTCCAGGAGAATCCATTCAGCATCACGTTCGCCTTCGATACCGAGTGGACGGAAGCCAGCTTTACGTGCTTCTTCAACAACATTGTTGGCAAGAGATTTGATGTGACGGGTAGAGGTACCGCTGGCGATGACCATGGCATCAGCAACATTGCTCATACCGCTGACATCAAGCACAACAACTTCTTTGGCCTTTACATCTTCAAGTGCAGCATGCACAACTTTCAAGCAGTCTTGTACAGTCTGTAAGTTTGAATTCATAGTAAGATCGTGAGAATTAGAAGCGCTGGGCGATGGTTCTAAATTCATGGGGGATATAATTTCCTAACAATTATGCATGATCTAATATAGCGGTTTTGCCCCGAAATTTCAAATCAGCGCATTGTTCGGTTTGTAATCAATCTGCAAAATAGCGGCTCTTCCAGCCAAAAGACTCTGCTGAATGCTTCATCGGGCGATATTCTGCTGCCACATAGCCTTGATATTGGCTGTTTTCTAACCATTGAAAAATCTCGACATAATTGATAATAGCTGTACCAGGTTCATGTCGGCCCGGGCAGTCTGCAAATTGAATGTGACCAATTGTGTCAATATTCTCTTTTAAAGCTGCAAACACATCTTCACCCATCATCGCCATATGGTAACAGTCATATTGCATTTTTAAGGCTGGATGTTTGACTGCTTCCAGCATCTCCTGCGCTTGAGCTACATTTTGCACCAGGAAGCGTGGCATGTCGGTGCCATTGATCATCTCAAAGACTGGCTGAATACCATGATCTGCCAACATTGAGCAGGCCATTTTCAGATTATCTGCCAATGTATTCAGGCAAGGTAACAGGTCGCTATCCATTGGCTGTTTACCTGCCAGAATATTGACGCTCGGTACTTTTAGTGCGGTCGCATATGCAATCGCTTGTTGCATCGCTTGATGAAATTCAATTTCCTTGCCCGGAATGCCCGCCAAGCCATGACCGCCCTGCATCAGGTCACCTGCCGGGACATTGATCAGGCATAAACTCAGCTGATGCTCTGTCAACTGTGCCTGAATCTGCTCGATACTCAGTTCATAGGGAAACTGGATTTCGACATGATCAAAACCATGCTCACGGGCAAGGGCAAAACGCTCCAGCAGCGGGACTTCCGTAAAAATCATGGAAAGATTGACTGCGAGTTTTAGCATCTGAGGATCCTTGCACTAAATTAGAAATAAACGTGAAAATGAGTTATTGAATGTGTTGAATGACAGTCGCCAGATCTGCTTCGCTGTAGCCCTCTGCTTGATGAGCCTTGAGCTGAGATAAAGCTTGAGAAGCAACCGGAATATTCAGGTCATGTGCTGCTGCAAGCTGTACAGCATTATTGAGGTCTTTAGACAGCGTCTGAACTTTCCATTGCACCGGTTCAAAGGTCTGGGTGGCCATACGCGGTGCCAGAATCTGGAATGGTTTTGAATCGGCGAAACCGCCTGCCAGTGCTGGGGCGAGCAGGGTGGTATCTACTCCAGCACGTCCAGCCAGTGCCACAGCTTCGGCAATCAGCGTACTGTTTGCCGCGACAATTAACTGGTTACAGATCTTTGTCGCTTGTCCTGTACCTGAATCACCCATACGGGTCACACGTTGAGAGAGGACTTGGTAAATTGCAGTTAAAGCAGAAATAGTCTGTTCATTACCGCCGGCAAAGACCACGAGACTGCCTTGTTCAGCGCCAGCAGTCCCGCCAGAAACAGGAGAATCAATCCAGATCACCTGCTTGGCCTGCGCCCGTTGTGCCAGTTCTAAGGTCTGCTGCACAGATAAACTGGAGAAATCCACAATCACCTGTTGTGCAACCAGATAAGGCTCAATCTGTTCATACACTGCCTTAACTGCTGAATCGTCCGCCAGACAGATGAGAACCACCGGATAATCTGCAATCTGATCAAGCTGCAACGATTGTGCACCTTGAGCAATCAATGCCTCACCAGCAGAAGCAGTACGGTTCCAGACAGCGACTTCAAAGCCTGCCTGAATCAGTCGGCTTGCCATACGGCTACCCATCAGGCCCATGCCAAGAAATGCGATTTTAGTGGTTTGATCAAACTGCATGCTGCTATCCGATATCTACTGAGATTATGATCTTATGAATACTGGCGAGGCTGGAACTGCACTTCTGGATTCTTGTCTTTCTTGCGTGCCAACTGGCTGTTTTTACCAAGGAGTAACTTTAACTGCCAGATTTTTTCCATACGTAAGGATTTGTTTGGTCGATGTTCCATGGCATCCAGCACATATTTAGACGCCATTAAAGCATCTGGAGAACGTTGTAGCATTTCTTCAGCCAAGGCCTGTGCTTTTGCTAAAGGCTGCTCATCTACATGAGTAATCAAGCCGATCTGCTTGGCATAATTACCATCAAAAATACGGGCGGTCAGTGTCAGTTCTTTGGCGAGATCCAAACTGATTAAGCCTTTTAGCGAGCGACTCAGACCCATATCTGGTACGAGGCCCCAACGGCTTTCCATAATCGACATTTTAGTCTCTGGATGAGCAATCCGAATATCTGCGGCTAGAGCCAGTTGCATACCTGCACCAAAACAATAGCCTTCCAGAGCCGCAATCACGGGAACCGGTAATTCTTGCCAGATTAAAAAGGCTTTCTGGAACAGACTTTGGCCTGGACGTAATAGTTCCCATGCAGCATAGGCACGATTTTTTGGATTATTTAAATCAGCGAGATCAATCCCGGCACTAAAGACCTGTGCTTCACCTGTCAGGATGACACAGCGGATACTTTTATCCTTTTTGATCTTGTTGGCTGTCACCACAAGTTCACGCAATAGCGCAAAGCTCATGGCATTGCGTTTGTCCGGACGGTTTAAACTCACCGTGGCAATTCCATTATTTTTTTCTAAACGAACCAGTGACATGGCTAAACCCTTCATTTTTATTGCCTTGAGCATAGCATGCGCGTTAGATCAGGTGCATGACACTTAAGTCACGCTTTGTGATTGTCCTTAACTCGCGCATTAGCTCATATGCTTGTTCAGCACCTGTTGTGCAGCCTGTTCTACCTGATCAATCCCAGCCCTAAGCTCATCGAGGCGTTTCATTACTTCCTGGACGAATGCTTCATCAGCTTTGCGGCGTTCTTTACGTAGGGTAGAGACAAACTGTTCAAAACTGCCAGTCAGCTGTTGCAGGTTCGGCGTACCGACATAACGGGTCGCGCCGTAGAGCCGGTGCAGTACATGTTCCAGTTGTGGAAAATCTTCCAGCTCAATCAGCTGTTCTATTTCGCTGAGTTCAGTTTCAAAACTGTCGACCAGCATTCGGAGCAGATCTACGGCCAGGTCTTCTTTATTGGCGGCCAGTTGCAGGCTTTGCTGCCAGTCCAGAATATTGCTATCCAGAGCCTCAATGACATTGGCACGTTCCAGCATTGGGGCCTTGCGGAAGTTTTCCGTGGTCCATTGGGTCAGAATCTGGATGATCTGTTCAATCTGAATGGGCTTGGTAACATAGTCATCCATACCACCCTGTAGCAATTTCTGCTTTTCGTCAGACAGGGCATGTGCTGTCAGAGCAATAATTGGTAAACGTCGATGATTTTCAAAGGTCGATTCCAGGGAGCGGATGGCACGGGTCGTATCCATGCCAGACATCACTGGCATCTGAATATCCATAAACACCAGATCAAATGCGCTTAAGCCTTCTTCATGACGTTTCTGGATAATATCAATTGCTTCCTGACCGCTAGTCGCCTTGGTTGTGGTGACATTCAGTTCACCAAGTAGCGCTTCAAGTACAATCAGGTTCGGTAAATGGTCATCTACCGCCAATATATGTAACCCTTGACCATTAAAGTCTTCATGAACTTCTTGGTCGAATATTGGCTGGTTATTCAGGAGTTGAATCAGTGCACTACGGCTAAGGGGCTGATAGAGAGCACGGGCACGGTGTTCATTCAGCATGTTTGGATCAAGCTGCATCTGATAGCCATAAACTGCCAGATTGCCATGATAACGCGCACGAATTTCTTGCAGCAGGGCCTGACTGTCACCGCTATGATCGACGATCAGCCAGGTATTTTCAGTCGTAGTTTTTAGATGATTCAGACGGCTAAACAGATCCAGAATTGAAGCACACTCAATATGCTTCACGTTATAGTTTTCCAGATAATGACGCAGTACATTCGCTGTTGCTGGATGTGCCAGATAAGAGACCACAGTCAGATTACTAAAGTCCGGATGCTCAATCACATCATCTTCATCTACCAGGAATTGGGCAGTAAACCAGAAGGTTGATCCTTTTTCAGTTGGGGCTCTTTCCTGATTATCTTCAAAGCCGATCTGACCATGCATCAGACTGACCAGCTGTTTGGAAATCGCCAGCCCCAATCCGGTACCACCAAACTGACGGGTGACTGAAGTATCACCTTGTGAGAAGGATTCAAACAGTTTTTTGCGGTCAGTGCCGCTGAGACCGATACCACTATCCTGTACGCTGAAATGCAGCAGGCATTGGCCGATATCATCGTGTTCCATCCGCACCCGTACGATGATTTCACCGTCTGGCGTAAACTTGATCGCATTGGAAATCAGGTTGGTTAGAATCTGCTTAAAGCGCAGTGCATCACCGTTAACGAATTTTGGAACGTTGTCGGCATAGTAGAAAGCCATATCAATATGCTTTTGTGCAGCTAATGGCGAAAGCATGTCCATCACATCAAAAATTGCTTCCTCAAGATCAAATAGCGCCGTTTCGAGTTCTAGTTTACCGGCATCAATCTTGGAGAAATCCAGAACGTCATTGATCAGGGCCAGTAGATGTGCCGAGGATTTGCGAATGGTTTGTAAATACAGACTCTGCTCATTGCTTAAATTGCCTTGACGCAGCAGCAAATGAATAAAGCCATCAATACTGTTGAGTGGGGTGCGTAATTCATGTGAAATATTGGCTAAAAATACTGATTTGGCCTGGTTGGCAGAAATCGCCTGGTCACGTGCTTGACGATAGGTGATATTCTGCACTTCAAGGGTGTCGAGGGTACGACGTAAGTCATCTTCGGTCTGTTCGGTGTGTTCACGCAGCTCCAGGAAACTGAAATGTAGCCGTTTGACCACATTGGCAATATCACGCTGTAACAGGCGCAGTTCACCGGTACTGTTAATGACCATATGCTGATCCAAAGTATCCGCATTCAGACGTTGTAACTGCATGCGGATCTCATACATCGGCGCAATCCAGCGGCGCGAGTAGAAATTCAGACACAGTAAAAGTAGCAACAAGGTCAACAGGCCTGTGGCAATCAATACGATCATCACGCGGTAGCGGGCGATTTCTAAGGGCTGATTGTCCAGCTCAATCGCAAGCCAGCCTGGATTGCCGGTATTGTCATTAATTCGAACCGCGAAAATGTGATTATTCTGATTTACAATCGGGCCAATAAAAGTCGCTTCCTGCTTGAACTTTGGCCAAGGTGCCTGGTCCTGATAGCCAATACCCAAGCGGTTTCTGCCTTGAAGATCCACAATTGCAGCACGTAGCAGATGCTTTTCATTGAGCATATTTTGCATGGCATTGCGTGCCTGCTCATACTGCCAGGGGGAATAATTGACAATATCTAGCGCAGATTCAGAAGTGGCCTGAAAACGAGTCAGAATGGCAATTGCCATCTGTTTTTGCTGGGCACGGGCTGCATTGGAGGTTTCTGTCAAAACCAGCGCTGCACCTACACAAGCCAAGATTGTAATTGGCACAAAGATCAGTGCAATCAACTGACCGTAGGCATGATTTAAGTGTAGGCGTTTAAACAGCTTTTTATTGATATTTGACATGATTCAAGCAGTGTTTTCCTTATGCTCCGCATATTAGCACGCTTTAAATCTTCAGTTAAAATTTCATCAAAGTTTTTCGCAAGATGAAATGAAACGGACTTTTTTTAAGGGTAAATTTGTATATTAAAAATATTCAAATAGATAGGCTATAAAATGCTAAGAAATGAGAGTTTGTAAACTTGAGATTGACCTGAGAAATACTGGAATAAAGGTGAACAGTTTATTAATAAACTACTGACAGACATGATGATTTTTATTTTTTGGACAATGCTGCATGAGTTTTAATCGGTTTTCTGAAAAAGACTGGTTAAATGGGTGCAGGGAAATGCAAATTTTCATACAATAGCCGCACCTCGACATAGGTGCAAATAATGAGTAATACCACCCCTGATTTTCAAGCAGACGAATTTTTACTGGACTACTACGTTGGCAAAACGCCACTGGTGCGTCTACAGCGTCTGGCAAATCACACTCAAGCGACAGTGTTAGCAAAGCTCGAAGGCAATAACCCTGCGGGTTCGGTGAAAGATCGTCCGGCCTATAATATGATCATGCAGGCGGAAAAGCGTGGTCAGATCAAGCCGGGTGACACCCTGATTGAGGCAACGAGTGGAAATACAGGGATTGCATTGGCGATGGTTGCGGCAATGCGCGGCTACAAAATGAAGCTGATCATGCCGAATAACATGAGCCAGGAACGTAAGGATGCCATGCGTGCTTATGGGGCTGAACTGATTGAAGTGACCAAAGAGCAGGGCATGGAAGGTGCGCGTGATCTGGCACTGCAAATGCAAAATGAAGGCAAAGGCCTGGTGCTGAACCAGTTTGGTAATCCGGACAACGTTGAAGCGCATTACCTGACCACTGGTCCGGAAATCTGGCAGCAAACGGGAGGCAAGATCACTCACTTTGTCAGCTCGATGGGAACTACCGGTACTATTATGGGGGTATCTAAATACCTGAAAGAGATAAATCCTGATATTCAGATTGTTGGTTTACAACCTTCTGACGGTTCAAGTATTGCGGGGATCCGCCGCTGGCCAGAAGAGTATCTGCCAACCATTTTTGATCGTAGCCGTGTGGATCGTATTATCGATATTCCACAAATTGAAGCTGAAAAAACCATGCGCAAGCTGGCACAAAAAGAAGGGATCAGTGCTGGAACTTCTTCCGGAGGTGCAGTCTGGGCATCGATCAAGCTGGCAGAAGAAAATCCAGGTGCCGTAATCGTGTGCATTATTTGTGACCGTGGTGACCGTTATCTGTCTACAGGTTTATTCTCTGTACAAGATCCTGAATAATTCCTGAGTAATCAATTTATGCGCTTGCCTGTTTTAACGTTTGATATTGAAACCCAGACCGATCTTAAGTCAGGCGCACATCTGTTTGGCCTGGACCTGCCGGAACAAAGCCTGGATCAAGCCCTGACCAAACTGCGTCGTCAGGAATCCGGTTCTGATTTTCAGCGTCTGCCATTACATGAAATTGTCTGTATCTCCGGACTGTGGATTGATGAGCAGGGTATGAAACTGTTTTCCTTTAGTAGGGAACAGAATTCAGAAGCTGAAATTTTACGAAAATTTTTATCGATTTTTGATAAGCGTCATCCAACCCTAGTGAGTTGGAATGGTTCACAATTTGATCTGCCCGTGATTCTTTACCGGGCCATGTACCATGGCTTGTCTGCGCCAAGTCTGTTTGATCAGGGCGAAATTGATACGCAAAAGCGCTATAATAACTATCAGAACCGTTACCATCAGCGTCATGTCGATTTGATGGATGTGATGGCCATGTTTCATGCCCGTCATTTCCAGAAATTGGATGACGTGGCGCACTTGCTCGGTTATCCAGGCAAGCGTGGCGATGGTGGCTACCATGTGCCTGAATATGTGCGCAATCAGGAATGGGACAAGCTCACCAGCTATTGTGAAGGTGATGTCCTGAACACCTGGCTGGTCTATATTCGCTGGCAGTTGCTAAAGGGACAGTTATTGCTGCCTGATTATCAACATCTGGTACAAAGTACGATCCAGTATTTGCAAACGCAACCGCAGCATGCGGACTTTTTATCGGTCTGGCGTGAAACGTCGCGACGGACTGAATTTACTCAATTTGATTTTCCCATCTTCACACATTAGGTTTTCATGAAACATCGAGCTCAACCACGGCCCAAGCAGCAACCCGAATACATCTTCCAGGTTGAGTCACTATCGCACGAGGGGCGTGGCATTGCTCACTATGGTTCACATCCGGACCATCCAGCGGACAAGCACGGTAAAAAAGTTTTTATTCGTTATGCACTGCCCGGTGAAACAGTGCGTGCCCGAATCACCCGTGAAGTGAAAAAGCTGGAAGAAGCTGACTCGCTTGAATTGTTGAGTGAAGCATCCGAAATTCGCATACAGCCCCCTTGTCCACATTTTGGGATTTGTGGTGGCTGCAATATGCAGCATATCGCTCCGGATGCACAGATTGAACTTAAACAGAATGTGCTGAAATCGCATCTGCAACATTTTGCCGGGATTCAGCCGGATGAATGGCTAGCGCCATTGCGTTCACAGCGCGAAGATTACCGTCGTAAAGCCCGTATTGGCGTACGCTATTTACCTGGTAAAGACAAGCTGGTGGTGGGATTCCGTGAAAGCCAAAGTAACAAGCTGACTTCGATTGATCGCTGCATGATTCTGGATCAGGAGTTTGGCTCGGTTACACGTCTTAAACAATTGCTGCAAGGTCTCAATGGTAAGGCTGACGTTGGTCATATAGAATTGGCCATGGGTGATCAGGAAATCGCATTAGTAGTTCGTGAAACTGCACAATTACCTGAACAGGATGTCAACCAATTACGCGAATTTGCGTTACAGAAGGGGTGGCAGCTTTATATTCAGCCAGCAGCTCAAAACCAACTGACGCGTATTGATCAACCGCAATTGCCTGCGCGGCTGCATTACCGTCTGGATGACTTTGATGTTGAGTTTGGCTTTGATCCGCTAGATTTTACCCAGGTCAATTCCACAGTAAACCCGCAGATGATACGTCTGGCATGTGATTTGCTACAACTACAACCAGGAGAGCGTGTTCTGGATCTGTTTTGCGGATTAGGAAACTTTTCCTTGCCATTGGCGCGCTGTGTTGGTGCGAGTGGAAGTGTCGTAGGGGTTGAGGGTAGTGAAGAAATGGTGCGACGTGGTGCGGAAAATGCCAGAATAAATGGTATTGCACAACTTTCATTCCATTCGCAGGATTTAACCCAGGATTTTTCGCATCATTCTTGGGCAAATCAGGGTTTTGATGCATTGCTGATTGATCCGCCTCGTTCCGGCGCAGAAGAAGTGATGCAATATATTCCTAAGTTTGGTGCAAAAAGAATCGTTTATGTATCATGTAACCCTGCAACTCTAGCCAGAGATGCCGGATTGCTGGTACAACAAGGGTATCGTCTGAGCAGGGCAGGTGTGATGGATATGTTCACACATACGGGCCATGTTGAGTCGATTGCCTTGTTCGAAAAAGAAAATTAAATAAACGATTAAAGAGATGATGTATATAAAAGTAGGAGAATGGTATGGTCACAGTACGTGAACAGCTGCCTGGGCGACTGAATGAGTTGTCACAGGAGGCGACTGTAGAACATGCCGATCAAGCCCTGCAGGATATGACCGAATGGTTAGATCGTGTACGCGGCATATTAGATGGGGCCCCATTAAAACAGCTCGAAGAAGTCGCCCATCTCACTTTAGAAAATGAGTTAGAAACCACGGTTCAGCATCGCTCCAATACTTTCTATACCGGTATTGAGATGGCGGATATCCTTGCCCATTTGCATGTCGATGAAGATACCCTGTCTGCAGCCATGCTGTATCGTTCGGTGCGTGAAGGTGTCACGCCGCTTGCAGACGTACTGGAAAAATTCGGTGAGAATGTGCATGGCTTGGTACAAGGCACCCTGTCGATGGGTAAGCTGTCCGAGCTGATTGAAAATAACAAACGTCTGGAAGACCATTTCAATAATAACCAGCGCGAGCATTTGACCGGCATTTACAAGATGCTGATCTCAGTCACTGAAGATGTCCGTGTGGTACTGATCAAGTTGGCCGAGCGTACCTATGCATTGCGTGAACTGGCGAAATCACCTCGAGACCGTCAGGAACGTGTTGCACGCGAAATTCTGACCATCTATTCGCCACTTGCCCATCGTCTTGGTATTGCCCAGTTGAAATGGGAGCTGGAAGATCTGGCCTTCCGTTATCTGGCACCAGAACGTTATAAAGAAATTGCTTCTTTACTGAATGAAAAGCGCTTGGAGCGTGAACATTATATTCAGTTTGTGATCGACAAGTTGCGTAGTGAACTGGCTGAGCATGGCATTGAGGCTGAAATTACCGGTCGGGTCAAACACATTTATTCGATCTATCGAAAAATGAAGAGCAAGGATCTGAGCTTTGATCAGCTCTATGATATCCGTGCTGTACGTGTCTTGGTAAATTCAGTACCTGAGTGTTACCACACGTTAGGCATCGTACATCAGATCTGGCGTCATATTCCGCACCAGTTTGATGACTATATTACTAATCCGAAAGCCAATGGTTATCGCTCACTGCATACTGCCGTGATTGCAGAAAACAAATCGCTTGAAGTGCAGATTCGTACCTATCACATGCACGAAGAGGCAGAGTTAGGTGTATGTTCACACTTTAACTATAAGGAAGGGGCAAAAACCACAGACCATTCCTTTAACCATCGTCTACATTCTTTACGTGCCGTATTAGAGCATTACCAGGAACGTAATGATGCCAGTGCACATAAAGATTCTGAGGCAGAAGTTGAGAATTTTGAACAGATTCAAGACTTTGAAGGCTTTGAGAAAATCTATGTGTTTAGCCGCGATGGAGATATTAAAGAATTGCCGCGTGGCTCAACAGTCTTGGATTTTGCCTATCATGTCCATACCGAAGTGGGTAACAAGTGCTATGCCGCACGAGTGAACCAGCGCTATGTGCCGCTGACTTATACTCTGAAAACCGGGGAACAGGTCGAGATTCTGACCAAAAAAGACCGTGAGCCAAACCGTGACTGGCTGGTGAACTCGCTTGGTTATATCAAGACTGCACGTGCACGTGACAAGTTACGTCACTGGTTCCGTCAGCAGGATCGCAGCAAGAATCTGGAAGTTGGCCGTGAGATCCTGAATAAAGAGCTTTCACGTCTGGCGATTCACCCGAAATCGATCGATTTGGGTGACTATTGCAATCACTTTAATGTGAAGAGTGGCGAAGACATTCTGATTGGGATCGTAAATGGCGATATCAGCCTGCATGCGCTGATCAATCAGGTGAATCGCCATATGCACCTGGATCAGGATGAACCTGAACTGGTACTGAAGCCGGCGCTGAATCCACGTGCCAGTCATACTTTGTCTGCTCATGGTATTCTGATTGATGGCTTAGACAATGTTGAACTACATGTGGCGCAATGCTGTCAGCCTGTACATGGCGAGTCGATTGGGGGCTATATCACGCTCAATCGTGGAGTAAGCATCCATAAGGTTGCTTGTCCGGATTATGTGCGTATGATTTCGCAGGAACCAGAACGTGCGGTAGAAGCTGATTGGGAAATGCAGCCAACCCGTGGTCAGAGTGTCCAGATTGTAGTAGAAGCTTATGACCGCCGCGGTCTGCTCAAAGATCTGACGCAAGTGATCTTCTCTGATCAGATCAATATCCGTCAGGTAAATACTATTTCAGAAGCAGATGGTATTGCCAACATGAAACTGTTGATCGAAGTCAAAGGTCTGGCCCAGCTGTCCAAACTGCTGGCTCGATTAGAACAGCAGCCAGGGATTATCAGTGCCCGTCGTTTGGTACAAGGTAATTAAATCTACTGATTAATTTGTCTAGAAAAGCCTGCCATTTATTGGTGGGCTTTTTGCTATTTAGCTTATCTATTATAAGGGATGTAATTCAATGCAGTAAAAAATCCGAGTTATAGATATTTGATAATATACAATATATTTTTTGTTGGAAAATAATAACCAATGGTATAATTTGCATGATTTTAAAATTGAAAGTTTTGTTGCAATAATTTTCATAAGGTGAGGGTAGGGGTACATATGATCAGACTGCACATGTCTGACCTGACACAGAATCAGGCAAATACGACATATCCTGCCTTAGAAAAAATTCCTGCCATGCAGCGCCGTCGATTATCTTCGATTGCTAAAATCGCACTGAATAGCGCTATTCAGGCACTCGAAGGGCAAAGTGTCGACTATATTGTCTGGGTATCCCAGTATGGTGATGAACATAAAACTTTGAGTATTCTTAAGGATGTGCTACAAGACCAGATACCTTCACCGACCCAGTTTTCTACTTCCGTGCATAATGCCATTTCTGGCCTATATTCGATTCTTTGTCAGGATGCTACTCCTGCGACCAGTCTGGCAGGTTCCTGGAATGATGCACTGGTCGAAGCCTATGTCTGGTTAAAGACCTCAGCGAATGCAGATGCCGCTGTACTCATCGTTTACTATGATGAATCCTTGCCACCGATCTATCAGGATTTTCAGCCGTTTGAGGCATTTTCTATGGCAGCTGTAGTCTGCTTGGATCAGCCAAATCTGGCACTGGATCTTTCAGCAGCGCCTGCAGTATCTATGGCTTTCCAGGAAGCTCAGGCATTCCAGAAGTTCTGGCATGGCGCTGAGCAGACCCAGGCGGTGTGGCGCAAATGTTAAGTTTTAAAAATATTAAACAGAAAGCTAACTATGTCTGGCGTGTCGGGGCGACAGGCTTTAGTTTTGCCAGCTTTGGTGTAGGTGGTATTGCCATCGGTAGTTTGCTTGCTCCCCTGATTAAATTGACCGAACAGGATCCAGAGCTGCGTCAACAGAAAACCCAGCAACTGATCAAGCATAGTTTTAAGGGCTTTACCGAAATGATGGTTAAGCTTGGCATCATGACCTATGAAGTTGAAGGTCTGGAGCAGCTGGAAAGTAGCCGCCAAGAATTGGTGATTGTCAACCATCCGACCCTGATTGATGTGGTGGTCTTGATTGGGCTGATGCAGCGTGCCAATTGTGTGGTCAAGCAGGCACTCTGGGCGAATCCGTTTACCAAGGGGCCGGTGCAGAATGCCGGTTATATCCTGAATGCCGGTTCTGAGCAGTTTATTCAGGACTGTGTCCTTCGCCTGCAACAAGACCATGCTGCCTCATTATTGATTTTTCCTGAAGGGACACGGACTGCCAAAGGTCAATTATTAAATGACTTTCAGCGTGGAGCTGCTAATATTGCGCTCCGTGCACGTGTGCCGATCCGTCCGGTGATCATCACCTGTACACCATCAACTTTAACCAAAAATGAAAAGTGGTATCACATTCCATCAGAACCTTTCCATATCAAGGTGCGTGTGTTGGATGCCTTCAGTATTGATGAGCTTATTGATGATGTTTCTGTGAACCAGAAAAATGTCCGTCATCTAAGTCAAAAATTACAGCAGTTTTTTAACCAAGAGTTATCGAAAAAATGAGCAATCTTGCTGATGAATTAAAGCAAATGATTATTGATGTTCTCGCACTTGAAGACATCACGGTAGATGATATTGAAACTGAAGCGCCTTTGTTTGGAGACGGTTTAGGTCTGGATTCTATTGATGCCCTGGAACTAGGTTTGGCTTTAAAAAAACGCTACAACATTCACCTGAATGCTGAATCAGCAGAAACCAAACAACATTTTCAATCAATTCAAAGTCTGGTGGCTTTGGTTGAAGCCCAACAGACAGCATAAGAGGTTGTGATGCTTACTCAAGAACAAGTCCTGGAAAAATTGCGTGAGTGGATGGATGAGCTTTTTGAAATCTCGCCTGAAGAGGTGCAGTTAGACTCTAATCTGGCAACAGACCTGGATGTCGACAGCATTGATGCCATTGATCTGGTCATCAAAATTAAAGAGCTGACCGGTAAACAGGTCAATCCGGAAGACTTTAAAAATGTCCGTACGGTTCAGGATGTGGTCACTGTCATTCAGAACATGTCGGCTGCATGAAGCATCTTTTAAAAGGGATAGTGATTACTGCTTTGGTACTCTATCCCTTTTTAGTGGGCTATGCACTGTCACAAGGGCATTTGGTTTGGATCAGTGTCCTGCTGATTGTACTCGGTATGCTGCGTCTGTTTAGCAAAGGTAATACTTTGCTTTGGCCCCTGACCGGATTTGCAATTTTGTGTGGTGGTTTTAGTCTGATCCTGCAAGATCAGCAGTGGTTAAAGCTCTATCCGGTCTTGATGAGTGTGGGTTCATGTGTGATTTTTGCCACTACCTTGCTGCGGCCGCCCTCTATGATTGAGCGTTTTGCCCGCTTGGCTGAACCTGACCTGCCCCCTGAAGGGGTGGCGTGGACCCGGCAAGTGACCAAGGTCTGGTGTGGTTTTTTTATCATTAATGCATTGATCGCACTATATACCGTATATGCTGCATCCATGCAGATTTGGGTGCTGTATAACGGTTTTATTTCCTATATGCTCATGGGTATTTTACTGCTTGGGGAATATCTGTTGCGTAAACGGCAACAAGCTCTGCATCAGTAAAAATAGTCATCTAGAATTGTTAGCGAATAAGTATGTCTTGTCATTTTAAGCACCATGTAAATTCATCGCGCCTGCTGTGTGTCAAAGCCGATTTGACAGCGGCATCATTTCAGGTCTTTTGGCAGGATGTACAACAGCAGGCTGCCCAGATTCAGCCTTTAGCTGCGCCAGTTTGGGCACTCTGGGAGCAGGACAGTTATGAATTTCTGGTGCTGTTCTTTGCAGCCTTGCAAGCCGGTAAACAGGTTTTATTGCCACCACACCGAGTCAGTGAACTTGAACGTGAGCTGGCGGCTGAACAGATTTATTTCCTGAAGCGTCTGGAGCTGCAGTATGCTACAGAAGCTTTCCAGTTAAATCTGGATGACAGCTTTTTACAGCAGGCTCAGGTCTATTTCTATACCTCTGGTTCTACTGGTCAGCCTAAGAAAATTCCCCGTACCCTGGCGCAACTGTTTAATGAAGTTGCAGGACTTGATGCCAGCTTTAGCCTGCAAGAAGATGCAATTGCGATTGCGACAGTCAGCCACCAGCATATTTATGGCTTGTTATTTAAATTACTCTGGCCTTTAGCCAGTGGTCGTGGCTTTTATCAGTCTCAGTTGGCTTTCCCTGAAAATGTGGCTGATATCCAAAAGAAAATAGCTAGCTTTCAACAGCCCAATTATGTGATTTCCAGTCCAGCCCTGTTAAAACGCTGGACCCCAGAGGTGTTATTGCAAGACTGCCTGATGGTCTATTCATCTGGCGGCAAGTTGGATGCAGGCGTACGTCCTCACCTGAACAGTCCGATCACTGAGGTTTTTGGTAGTTCCGAAACAGGGGGGATCGCCCATCGACAGGCAGATGATGCCTTATGGAAACCTTTTGCCAATGTCGAGGTGGGGGCGGGAGAACACAGTGAACTGATGGTTCGTGCCAATCATGCCTATAGTCTGGACTGGATTCTGACCGGCGATAAGGTGGAACTGACAGAACCTGAGAATTTTAAGTCCACTTTTAAGTTACTTGGTCGTCTGGACCGAATTGTAAAGCTGGAAGAAAAGCGCTTAAGCCTGGATGCAATCGAGCAGTGTCTATCTACCCTGGAAACAGTGCAGCAGAGCCATGTACTGGTCTATGAAAAACAGCACCGTCAGATTCTTGCAGCAGTGGTGGTTCTGACCGAAGCTGCGCGTACAGAACTGATGGCTTTAGGCAAAGCCAGATTTGTGGCACAGCTGAAAGCACAGCTGAACGATAAGCTGGAAAGTATCGCCATTCCAAGACAGTGGCGCTTCCTGAGCAAAATGCCACAAAATGCTCAATCCAAGCTCAATAAGCATTATCTGAAATCGCTGTTTTTACCGATGCAGCTCCCTGTGGTGTTATCTCACCTGATTGAAGCAGAGCAGATCTCTTATCAGCTTGAATTTAGTCCGGAACTGACGTGCTTTAAGGGACATTTTCCAGCACATCCGATCTATCCAGGGGTAGGGCAGATTGGTTTTATTCAGTACTTCGCCCTACAAAATTGGGCAGATTTGCACTGGTGTAATGGCATGGAACAGTTAAAATTCCAGGATTTAATTCGCCCTTGGGTCGTGGTTCAGCTCGTGCTGATACGTAAAGCACATAAAGTGATTTTTGAATTGCGGGATGGAGATAAAATCCTGGCTTCCGGGCGTCTCCTCTTTGCACTGGAACCTCAACCACAGCCAGCAGGTTAAGCAGATGAAACAGTGTTTTGTAATTCCGGTGTATAACCATCCGCATTATCTGCAGGCCTTGGTACAGCATTTAAATGGCTTTGAGCTGCCGATTATTATGGTTAATGATGGCAGTGAGGCGGAATGTAGCCAGTTGCTACGTCAGATTGCTGCTGAAAATGAACAGGTCGAGCTGGTGGAGCATGAAGTCAATCAGGGTAAGGGTAAGGCAGTCATGACCGGATTGTTACATGCTGCAGCATCTGGTTTTAGTCATGCACTGCAGCTGGATGCAGATGGACAGCATGACTGGCAGGATGTGCAGCATTTTCTGGATGCCTCCAGGCAGAACCCGGAAGCAATGGTGATTGGCCAACCAGTATTTGATGCATCTGTACCCAAGAAACGTCTATATGGGCGTTATGCGACACATATCTGGGTATGGATTAACAGCCTGTCGCTAGAGATTAAGGACAGCATGTGCGGTTTCCGCGTCTATCCACTGGCGAGTAGCGTTAATATTCTGAAAAATGCAAAATTCCAACCGCGCATGGGGTTTGATACTGAAATTCTGGTGCGTTTGAAGTGGGAGAATGTTCCCTTTGTCAATGTGCCAACCCGGGTCGTCTATCCTGAAAATGGCATTTCACACTTTAATGTCTGGCGTGACAACATTGGCTTGACCAAGGCTCATTCACGCTTGTTTGCGGGGATGCTGCTGCGCCTGCCGAAACTGCTTTATCACAAGGTTAAAGGTTAAACCGGTGGCACAAAGTCAGAGCAAAAAATGGAATAGCGTCCGCGAGCGGGGAGGGATGTTGCCCTTAATGCTGATGCTAGGTTTCTACCGTCTGGGCGGCAGATGGTTATGCCGCGTCGTGCTGTATATTGTGATCATGTGGTACTGGCTGTTTTCCCGTGTAGCACGTCAGGCATCGATGCAATATCTGCAAAATTTGCATCGTTTTGCCGCAAAGCAGTCGCCTTTTTCTTCCATGCCCAGTTTGCCACAAACCTATAGTCATTTGATGCAGTTTGGTGAATGTATTCTCGACAAGATAGAAGGCTGGCTAGGGCATATTCCTGAACAGCATTTGCAGCTGCATGGTCATGAGCATTTTCGTCAGCATTACCAAAAAGGCGCAGTGATTGTCGTGTCGCATTTTGGCAATATTGAATTGCTCCGTGCAATCAAGTCTGAACATCCGCAGCCAATTAATGTGCTGGTCTATCAGAAGCATGCCACCAAATTTAATCAGTTTCTGAAAAAGCTGAATCAACACGCCGATGTGAATCTGATTTCAGTCGATGAATTGGGGGTAGAAACTGCTTTAATTTTGCAGGAAAAGCTGAATCAGGGTGAATGGATTATTGTTGCTGCTGACCGTGTACCGGTGCAGTCAGACCGAGTGCAAACAGTGGACTTTTTAGGGGCACCAGCCAACTGGCCGCAAGGTGCCTGGATTCTGGCGAGCCTGCTCAAGGCCCCGGTATTGGCTGTATTCTGCTATCGCATGCAGCAGCATGTTGAAGTCCATATTCATGCCATTGCCGAGCAGCTTAATTTTCCACGTAAAACCCGTTTGCAGTCTATGCAGCAGGTGACACGTGCTTATGTGGCCTTATTAGAGCAGCATTGTATGCGTGCGCCATATCAATGGTTTAATTTTTATAATTTTTGGGATAGGGGGTAGAGCAGGTGTTAATCGTCGGGGAAAATGCACTGACCATCGAAGATGTAGTGGCGGTTGCACGCCAGCAAAAAATGGTGGCATTACCAAGCTCGGTAACATGGCGAGAGCAGATCCAGCGGGGTGCCGATTTTCTCGATCAGCTGCTGGAAGAAGAAGGCGTGATTTATGGCGTTACCACCGGTTATGGCGATTCCTGTCTGGTTGAAATTCCTGCGCATCAGGTGCATGAACTGCCTTTGCATCTGTCCCGTTTTCATGGTTGCGGTCTGGGTCAGAATCTGGACCTGATCACGGCACGTGCGGTCGTTTTGACCCGACTATGTTCGCTGGCTCGTGGCTATTCCGGGGTGTCATATGCCTTGCTGGAACGACTGGTTTGGATGTTGAATGAAAATGTCATTCCGGTGATTCCATCCGAAGGTTCAGTCGGTGCCAGTGGTGACCTGACGCCGTTGTCTTATATTGCCGGTGCATTGGTCGGTGAGCGTGATGTTTACTGGCAAGGCCAGATTGTTCCAATTGCTGAAGTGTATGCTGCTAAAGGTATGCAGCCGCATGTGATGCGTCCAAAAGAAGGGCTGGCATTGATGAACGGAACTGCTGTGATGACTGCGATTGCTTGCCTGAATTATAAAAAAGCCGAGCAGATTTCTCTGGCCAGCACCTTAGTTACCGCCATGAATGTGCTGGCGCTGGAAGGTAATCCGAGCCACTTTGATAAAGTCTTATTTGAGCAGAAACCGCATCCGGGACAACAGCAGATTGCGACCCAATTGCGTGAGTGGCTGAATGGTGAAGTACAGACTGCACATCAAAGTTCGCGTCTGCAGGACCGTTATTCTCTGCGCTGTGCCCCACATATTATTGGGGTGTTTGAAGATTCTAAAGTCTGGCTGCGCCAGTTTATTGAAAATGAACTGAACTCCAGCAATGACAATCCATTGATTGATCCTGTGAATTTACGTGTTCTGCACGGTGGACATTTCTATGGCGGACATATTGCCCAGGCCATGGACAGTCTGAAGATCATGATTGCCAATATCGCGGATCTGATGGATCGTCAGTTGGCACAACTGGTGGACTATAAGATGAATAATGGCTTGCCACGTAATCTGACTGGTTCTAGTCATGAACGCTTGCCATTGAATCATGGCTTTAAGGCCGTGCAGATTGGTGTTTCTGCCTGGACTGCCGAAGCTCTGAAACAGACCCTGTCAGCCTCGATTTTCTCCCGCTCTACCGAATGTCACAATCAGGACAAGGTCAGCATGGGAACCATTGCTGCACGTGATGCCAGTCGGGTCGTTGTGCTGACTGAGCAGGTGCTGGCTGCCTTAAGTTGTGCCTGTGTACAGGCAGTAAAGCTTAAAGGTCTGGATACAGAATTAACCCCAGTTTTAACGGCATTCCAACAATGGGTGCTTCAGTCCTTCAAATATGTGGAGGAAGATCGCCCCTTGCAGCAGGAACTGCAGACACTGGTGGACCGTTTTGAAAATCTGGAGCTGTTCAGCAGCACCATCTTCGCTTAAATACAGGATATTCATCATGCATGCCGATGTGATTATAGACGTGCCGTTTCATGATGTAGACACCATGAATGTGGTCTGGCATGGACATTATCTCAAGTACTTTGAAATTGCCCGTTGCAAGTTGCTGGACCAATTCCAGTACAACTATAACCAGATGCGTGAGTCTGGTTATGCCTGGCCGGTGATTGAAAGTCACGTACGCTATGCCCATGGCATTCTGTTTGAACAGAAAATCCGGGTACGTGCAATTTTAAAGGAATGGGAAAACCGGCTGAAAATTGAATATCAGATTTTTGATGCTGAAACGGGTAAGCGACTGACCAAAGGCTATACCACTCAGGTAGCTGTCGATATGCAGACCCGGGAGATGTGTTTCCAGTCTCCGCAAATTTTACGTGACCGCTTGCAGGCGTGGTCAGCATTTCAGGCCAGTGCATAATGAATGTGATCCGAAATATAAAATATGGCGCAGCATGTGCTGCTGTTGCCAGTCTGGCTTTCGCCATGCCGGTGACACATGCCCAGAATACCCAGCTCAAGCAAATCTTTACCCAGCTTGCAGCAACCCCAGTGGTACGGGCGAACTTTGAGCAGCATAAGAAACTGGCTTCCCTGAATAAGACCTATGTATCTAAAGGAAACATACTGTTCCATAAAAATCAGGGTGTGCTGTGGCAAATTCAAAGCCCTGTCAAAGCAGACCTGATCGTGACCGAGAAAAAGCTGGTACAGAAAACCCAACGGACTTCTAGCCAGATTGCAGTCGATAAAACACCGTATGGTTCAGTCGCGACCATGTTTCTGCAGTTAATGTCAGGCAATGAAGCTGCTTTGGCTAAAAACTTTAACGTGGTATCGGTACGTTATACACCAGCAGCGTGGAATGTCAGCCTGAAACCGAAAAGCAGCCTGTTTAAAAAGCTTTTTGTTCAGGTAGACGCACAAGGGCAGCGTTATGTAAATCAGATCGTGATTCATGAACAGGCCCAAAATAGCACCACAATTCGTTTTAGCCAGCACTCCTCTCAGCCTCCAAGCTTAACGGCAGCAGAACATGCGCTTTTCCAGCTGGCCAAATAAATTCACTGCTGTATGGCTGCTAATTCTGAGTGTGGTTGCGATTGCACTTGGGACAGCCTGGCTGCGTCAGGATATCCGCATTCAGACCAATATTTTTGCCTTGCTGCCAGAAGCACATCAGGATGCCAACCTGGAGCGTGCCCAGCAATATGTCAGTGCCCAGCTGAATGATAAGGTCTTTGTGGTGCTGGATGCACAGGACGAAACTCAGCTAGATCAGGCGACCACCTTACTGCAACAGCAGGTGGTACAGAGTCAGCTGTTTCAGCCGGCACAGGCCCAAATAGACCCGCAGAAATTTTCCCAACTGCTGTTCCAGCATCGGGCGGGTTTACTTACTGCGCAGGATCGGGAGCTGCTGCAACAGCAGGATTACCTGTCTCTGACAGAGCAGAGCATGCTGCAACTGATGAGTCCGGGCATGCCAGTTACGGCAGAGCTGTTACAGCAGGATCCGCTTTTGCTGTTTCCACGCTATGTCATGGGGCTAAGCAACTTGCAGGACAATCCAGATATTCAGCTGCAGCAAGGCTTTGCTACCCTTCATGATGAGCAGGGCTTATCGCGCCTGATCGTGCTACAGCTTAAGCAAAGTCCCTATAGTATTGACTATCAGGAACAGACAGCAGCTTTTATCCAAAATCTGAAAGCCCAGTTAAAGGCATTCAAGGTGCAGCCGCATTGGACCGGAACTTTGCTGTTTGCCCAGTTCGGTACGACTTCGGCCAAGGAAGAAATTTCGACTATTGGTATTGGTTCAACCCTCGGGGTTTTATTGCTGGTCTGGTTTGGTTTCCGTTCACTACGTCCCATGCTGACTGAAATGATTGCCGTCGGCAGTGGCTGTCTGGTGGCCTTTGCTGCGACCTATGTCCTGTTTGGGGAAATTCACCTGATGACGCTGGTATTTGGTGCCAGCCTGATTGGGGTCTGTGTCGACTTTTCATTTTATTTTATGGCCATGCAATCGCAGCATCGTCATATGGACGGGTTTGCGGTGCTGAAACCCTTATTGCCGAGCCTGTTTGTGGGTCTGATGACGACATTGCTGGCTTATGTAGTGTTGAGTTTTACGCCGTTTCCAGGCTTTAAACAGATTGCCGTATTTTCGATGGTTGGGCTGGCTGGTGCCTGGGTCACCAGCATCCTGTTATTGCCACGTCTGCCTGCCTTAAATGCTGAACCTGCAATCCGTACGCTGGCCTTAATTGGTAAAGCCCGCAGCTGGATTCAGGCCCGGCATCGATTGCGTTATAGCCTGATTGCCGTGATTTTGGTGGTGACGGGCAGTAGCCTGTTTTTCCTGAACAGCAATGATGATATCCGCAATCTGCAAAGTATGGATCAGCAGCTAAAACAGGAAGACAACTATATTCGGGAACGCTTTAAGCAGCAGCAGGGCAATAGCTATTTTGTGGTACGTGGCAATACCCCGGCAGAATTGGAACAACATGAAGCAGAACTGTTAGACGGGTTAAGCCAGTTACAGCAGCAGGGTAAACTGGACGCGTTTCAGGCTTTAGGACAGTGGTTGTTACCGGCTGCAGTCCAGCAGCAGAATATCCAGCTGTTACAGCAGATTCCTTCACAGCAACTGGTTGCCTATGCAGAAGCCATGCAGCTGGATGCACAGCAGGTCCTGCGTTGGCAACAGCAGTTAGCACACCAGCCTGTGCTAACTGCTGCACAGTTAAAACAACATCCACTGGCATTTTTGCAGATGAGTCCGACCGAACGTCTGGTGATGCTACAGAATGTGCAGGATTTACCCGCTTTAGAACAGCTGACATCGTCACAGGTACAATTACTGCAGCCTGTCAGTCAGTTATCGTTACTGTTCCAGCAGCATCGGGAACATGCCCAGAAACTGCTGGTCAGCGCTTTGATTCTTTTGGCCATTGGTTTGGGCGTACTTTATGGCAAAAAATCTATCCTGCCGTTGATTCTACCGGTCAGCATGGCGCTGATGACCACGTTTGCGATTCAGGCCTGGCTTGGGGTAGAGATCAACCTGTTCAGTATTATGGGGACGTTCCTGATTATCGGGATCGGGGTGGATTATGCGATTTTTTATCGGCATGGACATGATCATCCACAAGTGGTCGGCATGGCCTTGTTCTTATGCATGATGTCGACCTTCTTTGGTTTCGGGTTATTGTCCTTTAGTCAGACTTATGCCATTCACTGTTTTGGCCTGACAGTATTATTGGGCGTTATTTTCGCATTTATTTATGCAACATTGTTTACTTCATCCGATGAAGCACATGTTGTCATTGAGCAGTATCAGCCAAAAGGCTGAAGAATAAAGG
The DNA here is from genome assembly GCF_022700675.1 of Acinetobacter sp. ASP199. Lineage (NCBI taxonomy): Bacteria > Pseudomonadati > Pseudomonadota > Gammaproteobacteria > Moraxellales > Moraxellaceae > Acinetobacter > Acinetobacter sp. ASP199. The sequence goes on along the minus strand of NZ_CP062182.1, from coordinate 2,507,770 downwards.
TAAAGTGCAATGAGCACCATGCAACAGACAGACGTATTGATTATTGGGGCAGGTCCATCGGGCAGTTCAGCAGCAGCTTTGCTGCGTCAGAAAGGCTATCAGGTGAGCGTCATCGAAAGGCAGTATTTCCCTCGCTTTTCGATAGGTGAGTCGCTCTTGCCACAGTCAATGGTGTTTCTGGAAGAAGCAGGATTACTCGATACCGTGCGTGCACATGTGGATGAGTATGCTTTTCAGTTTAAAAACGGGGCAGCATTCCTGCGCGGGCCACAGCGCAGTTTCTACGATTTTACCGAAAAATTCAGTGAAGGTCCTGGCACCACTTGGCAAGTACGCCGGGCCCAGTTTGACCATTTACTCGCACAGGAAGCTGAAAAGAAAGGGGCTGAGATTCGTTTTGGCCATGAAGTCACGGCAGTGGATGTAGAATCTGACCATCCTATCCTGACAGTGAAAAATGAGCAGGGTGAAAGCTATCAGATCCAGGCCAGATTCCTGCTGGATGCCAGCGGCTTTGGCCGTATCCTGCCAAAATTTCTGGATCTGGAAAGCCCATCTAACTTTCCGGTACGTCGTGCGGTATTCACCCATATCGAAGACGGCATTCTAGATGACCCGGAATTTGACCGGGAAAAAATCCTGATCACCGTACATGACAAGGATCACCGGGCCTGGTACTGGCTGATCCCATTTGCGGATGGCCGTTCATCTTTTGGTATTGTGGCTGAGCAGGATTTCTTTGAAAAATATGGTTTTGCTGAAGGGGCTGAGCAGGATCTGGAAGGCCTGTTTAAACGTATTCTGGCAGATGATACTAGCTTGTCTCATGTGCTGCGCAATGCCAAATTTGATACGCCGGTACGTACTCTGGTGGGCTATTCTGCCAATGTCAAACATCTGGCTGAACGGAACTACGCTTTGCTCGGTAATGCGGGCGAATTCCTGGACCCGGTATTCTCATCTGGGGTAACCATTGCCCTGAAGTCTTCCAGTCTGGCGATTCCATTGGTCGATAAAGTCTTGCAGGGACAGACCGTAGACTGGATGAACGAATATGAAAAACCACTGCGCCAAGGTATTCAGGTATTCCGTGCCTATGTTGAATCCTGGTATTCCGGTGAATTTCAGGATGTTGTATTCTCGACTCGTCAGGAAGATAAAATCCGCCGTATGATTTCTGCTTTACTGGCCGGATATGCCTGGGATACTACTAATCCAATTCATAAAAATGCCAAGCAACGCTTAAATACCCTGGCAGAATACTGCCGCGAAGCACAACTACAGGAAAGTTGATCTGATGACAGCAAGATTGCCTTTAAAACTGATCTCTTTAGCCTTCGCGAGCATATTGCTCTGTAGTGGCTGCCAGAGCCTGATTCCTCAAGCCCAAGGTTTAGTCACTTTGAGCTTGCCAGCGCAAAGTTATCAGCGTCAGGACCAGATTGAAGTGCAGTGGAAGGAAAGTAGTTTTAGCTTCTTGCTGTATCAGCAACAACAGGGCGGTACTCTGGAGATGGTAGCACTGAGCTTGACTGGACAGCAGCTGTTTAAGCTGGGCTTTAATGGCAATAAGGTCCAGGTTGAGCAACGTATTGATGCCATGAAATTGCTGCCGTTTGAGTATGTGGTACGTGACCTCTTGTATGCCACCTATCCGGGTTTTGCCAAAATGCAGGCGGAGCAGGTCAGCCTACAGCAGCAAGGCGAGGAGCAGGTGGTGCTGATTCAGAATCAGCCTGTGCTGAAAATTAAAACTTTAGAAGACAGTATTGAACTGAACAATATTCAGGTGCCATATCAGATGGTCATTAGTCCTGTCAGCAATACACTGCAAAATGATGAGGCAATGCATGAATCATAATTCCAAGACGGTTCATCCTGCTGTCGGGATACAGTTGAGTGTTGGCCTGTCAGCTTTAGGATCGACCAAAGATCAGCTGCGACACAATCTCACTCATCCGCTAAACACCCTGACAGAAAGTGCTGATTTTTTACCGGAGCAGAATGTCTGGGTAGGTGCGTATCATGGTGAGCTAGTGAATGAAGTGCCAGATGTGCTTAAAGTTGTGGACTCACGAAATTTACGTTTTGCCCTGACTGCGCTGCAACAGATTGAAGCTGAGGTACAGGCTTATGTCGCACAGTTTTCTCAACATCGACTGGCTGTGATTCTGGGGACTTCAACCTCTGGCATGGGCGATAATGAAACATCCATCCAGGCTTATTTTAACCAGCAGTCTATGGATCTGGTGGATCATCGCAAGCAGGAAATGGGGTGTCTGGCCAAAGCTATTCAGCAGTATTTAGGCTGGTCAGGACCGGCGTATACAATTTCTACTGCCTGCTCATCCGCAGCCAAAGCCATGGCAGCAGGCCAGCGCTTACTGAATGCTAATCTTGTCGATGCTGTCCTGGTCGGTGGCGTAGATACATTGTGCCGTCTGACATTGAATGGTTTTAATAGCTTGGAAAGTCTGTCTGCCGGCATTTGCCAGCCTTGTGGTGCACAGCGTGATGGCATCAATATCGGTGAGGCAGCAGGTTTGTTTCTGCTGTCCAGAGAAACTGCGCCAGTAATGTTATTAGGCAATGGTGAATCGATGGATGCCTGGCATATTTCGGCACCGCATCCTGAAGGTCAAGGTGCGGCACAGGCGATGCAAAAAGCCTTGGTGATGGCTGGTCTCGAGCCAACAGATATTGGCTATCTGAATATGCATGGCACCTCTACACCACAAAATGATGCGATGGAGATAAAAGCTGTGCGCACCGTATTTCAAGATTATGAGGTGCCTTTGAGCAGTACCAAGCATAAAACCGGGCATTGCCTGGGAGCTGCTGGTGCCATAGAGGCTTATATTTGCCAGCAAGTGTTACTGGATCAAAGCTGGTTGCCGCTACATCAGGCTGGTGTGCTTGATCCTGAGCTGGATGAGCAGAACTATGTGCTCAGTCCTGAACTTCAGCAGTCGGTCCGCTCTGCGATGAGCAATTCTTTTGCCTTTGGGGGCAGCAATATCAGTTTAATTTTAGGAACGACCGTTGCATGATGGATGCCGTACAGTTTATTCCCCACCAGCAGCCCATGGTCTTTGTGGATCATTTAATTGAAGTGAATGATGAATTTGCGATTGCCGAGCTGCATATTCGCCCAGAGCTGATGTTCTGCGAAGATGAAGGTTTGCCCAGCTGGACCAGTATCGAGCTGATGGCACAGACCATTAGTGCTTATTCCGGTTTTAAAGGACAGTCAAAGCAGCAGTCCCCACGGATTGGCTTTTTACTGGGTACCCGCAAAATGCAATTGCCGGTAGCGTATTTTGAACTGGGAAGTGTGGTTCGTATTCGGGTAGAGCAGAGTTATCTACACGAAGGTCTAGGCCAGTTTAGCTGCGAAATACAGTATAAAGAACATAATATTACTGCAATGCTGAGTGTATATGAGCCTGCAGACAATGATGACATGATCGGGAAATTAAAGTGAGCAGAAGAATTTTAGTGACAGGCTCTAGCCGGGGGATTGGGAAGGCAATTGCATTGGAATTGGCCAAAGCCGGTTTAGATGTGACGGTACATGCACGTTCCAGACAGCAGGAAGCTGAACAGGTGACACAAGAAATTCAGGCTCTGGGGCAGGCCAGTCATGTACTGATGTTTGATGTTAATGATCGTGCCCAGATTGCCGAAATTCTGGAACAGGATGTCGCTGAACATGGTGCTTTCTATGGCGTCGTGCTGAATGCAGGACTTACCCGGGATGGTGCTTTTCCAGCTTTAACAGACGAAGACTGGGATGATGTAGTCTCAACATCGCTAAACGGTTTTTATAATGTGCTTAAACCGCTGATGATGCCAATGATTCGCCTGAAACAGGGGGGGCGTATTGTCACTTTATCTTCTGTCTCAGGCGTGATGGGGAACCGTGGTCAGGTCAACTACAGTGCGGCTAAAGCCGGTCTAATCGGTGCGACCAAAGCGTTAGCGCTGGAATTGGCAAAACGTAAAATCACGGTGAACTGTGTGGCACCTGGCTTGATTGAAACGGAAATGGTTACGGAAGAAGTGAAGGAACACGCGCTAAAAATGATCCCGATGCAGCGTATGGGCCAAGTTGAAGAAGTCGCTAAAGTCGTAAAATTTTTGTGCAGTGATGATGCAAGTTATATCACCCGTCAGGTGATTTCGGTCAATGGAGGACTAATCTGATGAGACGTGTCGTTGTCACGGGCATGTCAGGGATTACCTCACTGGGTGAAACAGCTGACCAGATTTTTGCTCAATTTGCTGCAGGGCGTAGTGGTATTCGCTATATGCCGGAATGGGAAATCTATACAGATTTGCGCAGTAAGCTGGGTGGACCGGTCGAATCATTTAACGTACCGAAGCATTTTAACCGCAAAGTCACCCGTGGTATGGGGCGTGTCGCACTCATGTCCGTGGTGTGTGCCGAGAAAGCCCTAGAAGATGCAGGCTTGCTGCATGCTGAAATTCTAAATAGTGGTGATGCCGGCGTAGCATTCGGTTCCTCTGCTGGCAGTGTTGATGCAGTACGCGAATTTGGTGCCATGCTGATTGATGACAACATGAACCAGCTGAATGCCACCACCTATATCCGCATGATGTCACATACCAGTGCAGTCAATATGACCGTATATTTTGGTCTGAAGGGACTAACGCTGCCTACCTCAAGCGCCTGTACTTCTGGTTCCATGGCAATTGGTCAGGCCTATGAAGCAATCAAATATGGTAAGCAGACCGTAATGCTGGCAGGTGGTGCGGAAGAACTCAGTGCTGCCGGTTCAGCCGTGTTTGATGTGTTGCTGGCGACCAGTTCCCAGAATGATCATCCGGAAAAAACGCCGCGTCCTTTTGATCAGGGCCGTGACGGGCTGGTGGTGGGTGAAGGTGCCGGCTGTCTGGTGCTGGAAGAATATGAATATGCCAAAGCGCGCGGTGCCAAAATCTATGCTGAAATTATCGGCTATGGAAGTAATACCGATGGTCAGCATGTGACCCGTCCAGATTCGGAAATGATGGGGCGTTGTATGCAGTTAGCACTGAAGGATGCCCAAATCGACCCCGCACAGATTGATTATGTCAATGCACATGGTACCTCTACCGATCAGGGTGATATAGCAGAAACACAGGCAACCTTGCGCATCTTGGGCAAGAAGCCGATCAGTTCATTAAAAAGCTATTTTGGTCATACCTTGGGGGCTTGTGGGGCGATTGAAGCCTGGCTGAGTATTGAAATGATGCAGCGCCAGCAATTTGTGCCGACCATAAATCTGGATCATATTGACCCGGCATGTGCGGAACTGGATTATATTCGTGGGGAAATGCGCGAACTGTCTGCTCAAACGATTATGAGTAATAATTTTGCCTTTGGCGGAATTAATACTTCACTGATTTTTCGAAAAATTTAATCATAATAAACATCATTTTAGAGGGGATTATGAAACTGAAAAATGGTTTGCTGGCCTGTTCAGCAGTACTCATCAGCTTAACGGCTTGCAGTACGGTCAAAATTACTGATTATCCGCAGCGTCAAATGAATGTCCCGGCACAGGTATCTGCTACCAATGTACAAAAGCAGATTCAGCAGGCAGTTGCGACGCAAGTGCGAGCGGGCTGGATGGTCGAACAGGCGGATAGCAGCCGTGTGGTCGCCGGTATTAACCGCCGTAGCCACTATTTACAGGTAACCTATCTGATCAACGGGCAGCAGGTTTCTTCTCAGATTACTGGTAGCCGTAATCTGGAGCAAAAGGGCAACAAGATCCATAAAAATGCTATGGCCTGGAAAATGCGTCTGGACAATGCCGTATTCTCACAATTAACAACATTCTTGAACTAACTTTTTAGAGGGTGAAAACATGAAAATCAAACAATTAGCTTTGGCCGCTGTCTTAGGTTTAGGGGGCATCATGACGGCTCAGGCAGCAGATCAGATGCATGATTTTGACTTTCAGAATGCAGTAAAGCGTGCCGTAGCAGATGGCGTTCTGGATGGTTCAGTAAAATTCTATCTGGCAGGAACCAAATCTGGTGGCCGTGTTATTGAGCGTGGTCTGGTGACCAATAAAAAGACCAATGGCTTTGCCAAGTCAGCGGAATCTTCTTGTGACCACGTATTGCGTTCTGCGTTAATTCAGTTTGAAAAGACCGCAAAATCACGTGGTGCCAATGCGGTGACCAATATCGTAAGTTATTACAAATCCAATGAAAGCAGAAATAACAAGACTTACCAATGTGCGAAAGGAACTGCCTTAGCAGGTGTGGCCTTAAAAGGTGATCTGGTTAAATTTTAATCTAGATCTCTGGATAAAAGCCTGCCATTTATTGGTGGGCTTTTTTATTGTAAGGTGCTTAATAGCACTTAATAAAAATGAAGCTACCCAATTACGATGAGTACAACAGAACTATTTGAACGTAGACGGGAAAATCTGAGCAGGATCATCGATCAATGGATTGCCAGTCAGCGCTTTAAAACAGGCAAAGAAATCTGTGAATATTATGGTCTATCCGCCGCTTATGTCGCTCAGTTACTGAATAGCAAGCGTCAGATTGGAGAAAAGGCGGCACGGGAACTGGAGCAGCAACTTGGCTTGGAATCCATGAGTCTGGATCAGCAAGAGCTTAAGCTAGAACAAGTAGAAAATACTCTGGTTCATAATTTATATCGCATGCAGGTGGTGGAGCAGGAACTGTTTCTTCTAAAGCTTCTTGAACCAGCTGGTTATCAAATAGAGCCCACTATTCAGCTGCTGCCAAATCACTATGCTCTACAAATCAACAACGAAGCCTATGGCCCTATATTAAAATCAGGCTGGTGGCTGCTATGTGACCGTCAGCGACTCGTCCAGACAGCTGATCTGCTTTGTATACAGTTCATCAATGAATTCTGTTTAATTGTAGAATTGCAGCGAGAAACCGAACAGGAGTTCTATTGCCAAAGTCTGGATGGCAAACGTCAGGTTCGTTTTCAAAAGCAGGACGTTCAGCAAGCTGATGTCGTGATCGCCATCCTGCATCCAGAACAGATTCAACCGCGATAAAAAAAGCCCATCCGTAGATGGGCTTTGCATATGTTAAAAGAAGGCTGAAATTATGGAATTTCGTTTTCTTCCTCAAACTCAGGTTTCACTTGAACAATGAAGTCCTGACGGTTCAGGCCACGCCATAAAGCAAAGGCTGTACCGATATAGATCGATGAATATGTACCCACAAAAACACCGACAAACATTGCAATCGAGAACCATTTCAGACCATCACCACCCATGATCATCATGGCTACGACTACGAGCAATAAAGTCATAGAGGTGTGAATGGTACGACGTAAGGTTTCAGTCAAGGCAATATTGATGATTTCCAATGGTTCAGCACCACGGATCTTACGGAAGTTCTCACGAATACGGTCAGATACCACGATGTTATCATTGAGTGAGAAACCGATAATCGCCAACAACGCTGCCAGTACGGTCAGATCGAATGGCCATTGCATCAGTGCAAAGATACCCAGTGTCACCACGATATCGTGGAACAAGGACAGTACCGCACCAATCGCCAGCTTGAATTCAAAGCGGATGGTGACATAAACCAGCATCAGCAGTAGGGCAAGGGCAACCGCACCTGCAGAACGCACGTACAGCTCATTACCGACCTGACCACCAACTACATCAACTTTTGGCACTTCAGCTGCATTACCTGGCAGCTGAACGGCTGTGGTAATGGCTTTGGTCAAATCTTCTGCTTCGACTTCTTCCTGAACAGGCATACGCACCATCAGGTCACGATCTGACCCTAAGGTTTGTACCACAGCATCATTAAAACCAGCCTGACTCAATGCCCGAGTCACTGATTCTGGCTGAACCGGATTGGTATAGTTCAGCTCTGCTGCTACACCACCGGTAAAGTCCAGACCCAGGTTCAAGCCTTTAGTGGCAATAAAGAAGATGCTGGCAACCGTTAATAAAATTGAAATCAATGCCGCAGGCAAAGCAATTTTCATAAACGGGATAACACGTTCGTGATCTGGGCGGCCGTATTGTTTTGAATTTGGTTGAGTATTCTCAGTCATCAGTGATCTCCTTAAATGCTCAACTTTTTCAAGTTACGTTTCTTGCCATAGATGATCTGTACAATCGCACGGGTTACAGTAATTGCTGTAAACATCGAGCAGACAATACCAATCATCAGGGTCACGGCGAAGCCTTTGATCGGGCCAGTACCAATTGCGAACAGAATGAACGCCACAAGGAATGTGGTTAAGTTCGAGTCGAAAATGGTGTTATAGGCTCGGTCATAACCAGCAACAATGGCCTGTTTAGGCGAGGCACCCCACTTCATTTCTTCACGTATCCGCTCACAGATCAGTACGTTGGCATCGACTGCCATACCAATGGTGATTACGATACCAGCAATACCTGGAAGGGTAAGGGATGCACCAATCCATGACATGACTGTCAGGATCATCGCCAGGTTAAATACCAGCGCAAAGTTGGCAATCACACCAAACAGACGGAAGAATACCACCATCCAGATCGCGACCAGAAGGAAACCGATCTGTGTAGAGAGTACACCTTTATCGATGTTTTCCTGACCCAGACTTGGACCAATCACACGTTCTTCAACGAAGTACATTGGCGCAGCCAGTGCACCGGCACGTAACATCAAGGCAAGTTCAGATGCTTCCTGTGGAGAATCCAGACCGGTAATACGGAACTGAGAACCCAATACAGCCTGAATCGTTGCAGCGTTAATTACCACAGATTCGGTATAAGGCGTACGAACTTCAGTTTGCTGACCAGTTGCAGGATCTTCAACATAGCTGATTTTTTGCTTGTTCTCGATGAACAATACCGCCATACGTTTGCCGACAGCATTACGTGTGGCATCGGACATGAGCTTACCGCCAGCGCTGTCTAAAGTAATATTTACTTCAGCACCACCAGTATCCTGGCTAAAGCCAGAAGAGGCATTTTGAACACGTTCACCCGTCAGAATGCGGGTACGGTTTAGTAATAGCTGACGACCGCTGTCCAAAGACTCATAAGCAAAGGTTTCAGTACCCGGTGGTAATGTACCTGTTGCTTGACCGGTATATGGATCAATATATTGATCGTTCAGATCTGAGACCAGACGGAACTCAAGGTTTGCAGTACGGCCAAGGACACGTTTTGCTTCAGCAGTATCCTGAACGCCCGGAAGTTCAACCACAATACGGTTGCTGCCCTGAGTCTGTACCAGTGCTTCAGCCACACCTAATTCGTTAATACGGTTACGAAGCGTGGTTAAGTTCTGGTTGACTGCATAGCTTTCAATTTCCTGCTTACGCACATCGGTATAGGTCAGGCGCAGGGTAGATCCGGCATCAGTCGCTACAGCTTGTTGGGTGAACTCATTGTCGTTACGACGCAAAAAGTCCATTACCGCAGAACGATCATCATTACTGGCAAACTGCAGGGTAATGGTGTTGTTGTTCAGGGTCAGGCTGTTGAATTTCAGGCTGTTATCACGCAACTGACGACGTAGATCGGTTGCAGAGGTTTCCATACGCTGCGCAATCGCCTTGTCCATATCCACTTCTAGCAGGAAATGCACACCACCACGCAAATCCAGACCAAGCTTCATTGGCTTGGCACCAATTTTTTGTAGCCATTCTGGAGTTGTTGGTGCAAGGTTCAATGCCACAACATAATTATCGCCCAGGCCACGACGCAGTGCTTCCTTGGCCTTGAGCTGTGCTTCGCTAGAATCAACGCGGAGTAAGGCCGCATTGTTGCTGAAGCTGTTGTCATGAGTTGCAATATTTTCAGTTTTTAATAATTGCTCTGCCCTTTGTACGATGCCCGCATCGATCTGAGTGCCGGCTTTGGCACCCGAAATCTGTACGGCAGGTTCATCTGGATACAAACTAGGCAGGGCATATAATGTACTGATCGCCAGGACAACCAGGATCAGTACATATTTCCATGCTGGGTAACGCATTTGTTTTCTTCTTAAAATTAAAAAGTCGTGCAGGGAGCACGACTTCTTTTGATTAAATGTTATTCAAGGTGCCTTCAGGAAGTACTGAGATCACGCTTGCACGCTGAACTTTTACTTCTACGCCACGGTTCAGTTCAACCACAGCAAAGTCACCTTCAATTTTTGTGATTCTGCCCATTAAGCCGCCTGCAAATACCACTTCGCTACCAACACCCAGGCTTTCAATCAGTGCACGATGCTCTTTGGCACGTTTAGATTGTGGACGCCAGATCAGGAAATAGAAGATTGCCACGAATACCGCAATCATCAAAAGGTTCGCCATCAGGCTTGGTTGTTGTGCAGCTTCACCTGCAGCGTGAGCAGTCGAAATAAAGAGACTCATTTACATTTTCCTAAACTAAAAACTGTTAATTAACTGAATGATAATAAATTGACTTGTTCTGCAATTTACCTTGTCTTTTTCTTTAGCGCAAATGCTGAAAGATTAATCTTCAGGACAAGGCGGCACTTGCATGCCACGACGGGCATAAAAGTCTTCAACAAATTGCTCGAATGTACCTTGATCCAGTGCTTCGCGCATCGCTTCAGTCAGGCGCAGGTAATAGCGCAAGTTATGAATCGTGCCCAGCATAGAACCTAGCATTTCACCGCATTTCTCCAGGTGGAACAGGTACGCACGGGTAAAGTTTTGGCAAGTGTAGCAATCACAGGTTGGATCAAGCGGGCTTTGGTCATGACGATATTTGCTGTTACGGATACGCACCAGACCGCCGGTCACAAAATAATGACCGTTACGTGCATTTCGGGTTGGCATCACGCAGTCAAACATATCGACACCGCGGCGCACTGCTTCAACGATATCTTCCGGTTTACCGACACCCATCAGGTAACGTGGTTTATCTTCTGGCATTTTTGCTGGAAGGTAATCCAGAACCTTGATCATTTCTTCTTTCGGTTCACCCACAGACAGACCACCAATGGCATAACCATCAAAGCCAATCTCAAGTAAGCCTTTTAAGGATTCATCACGTAAATCTTCATACATACCGCCTTGAATAATACCGAACAGGGCATTGCGGTTTTTTAGCACTTCATGATGCTGGGTCTTACAGCGTTTTGCCCAACGTAAAGACAGTTGCAGCGATTTTTGTGCTTCTTCATGCGTTGCTGGATAAGGCGTACATTCGTCAAAAATCATCACAATGTCAGAATTCAGGGTATGCTGAATATCCATCGAGATTTCAGGTGACAGGAATACTTTAGAACCATCAATTGGCGAGCGGAAAGTCACGCCTTCTTCCTTGATTTTGCGCATCGCACCGAGGCTGAACACCTGGAAGCCGCCAGAATCGGTCAGGATCGGGTTGTTCCATTTCATGAACTGATGCAGACCACCATGCTCACGGATGACATCCAGACCTGGACGCAGGTACAGATGGAAGGTATTGCCCAGAATTACCTGAGACTTAATTTCTTTAATGTCACGAGGCAACATGCCTTTCACCGTGCCATAAGTCCCCACCGGCATGAACATTGGCGTTTCAACCACACCATGCTCAAGCGTTAAACGGCCACGACGGGCACGGCCCGACTGCGCTAATTTTTCAAACTTCATAGGAGTTCCAAATCAAGGCGAAAAAACAGTTCGCTGATTGTTAATGCTAAAACCGGCTATTTTCCTTGATTCTGACTGTAAACGCCAGCGCTCCATCCAGTCAGGGCTGTTTATTTATGTTGCCTGTATGAATGAAAAATGAAGAATAAGCTTGCGATCTAACGTTCAAACTGGCTGATACGTTCCTGAATTTCCGCTTGTGTCATGGCACAACTGCCGTCAATTTCAGTTGCCATCGCCGCGATATGCTGGATCAGTTTCTGGATATACAGATTGGCATCGACAAAATGCGGCTCCAAGGTCAGTAAATAGGCCTGATGGGCCACGTGTAGGTAATCATAGGCCTCTAACTTGACCAGCTGCGCCAGATCAATCAGCAGATCCTTATCGTTCTGGTTGAGTTTAAATGACTTTGACACAGCAGGTTGATGTACAGGCTGTTTACTGACCAGGAACTGTTGTCTTAATGGACTTTCCTGATTTAGCGAAATAGCCGATTGAAGTTCTATCTGTGGTTGTGTGGGCATATGGATAAAAAACACAATCCGGTTTAAGTCCAAACCATAATCCTGTTCTAAGGCATCTCGTGCCTGTTTAAACAGCTTTAACAGTACATTCAGTGTATTGGCCTGATCGGTCTTGTTATGCTCCAGCAAAGGGTTGCCGAAACTATGCTGGTTCTTGAAATAGTTGTCGAGCAGGGCCCGAAACTGCGTCATGCCGCTACTGGAAGAATGAGCAGTGCGGTAACGCCATCTAGCTACATTCCAGCGCTCAGCTTCAGACAGATACTGTGCACGATCTTCCTGATCATTAAAAATACTGCGTTCGGTTGAAATGGCGAGATAGTCCACCCGCAAAAACTCGTCAAAGACCAGGCTACAGGCGTAGATTCTGTCTTCACTATAATGATCATAGAGCTGATAAAACTCCTTGATCAGGACTTCCTTTAAGGTGTCGAGATGATCCAGCATAATTTTAATTCTTTATTTTTATTTTGAAGCAAAGTGCCTTATCTGGAATCTCCAGATCCATCGCTAAGGCAGTTGAGGTATTTCTTATCATGGCATAAATATACGTCAAGGTTTAAAAATTCGGACGATAGTCAAAACTTTGGGTCACGGTCTGATCGCGGAAAGGGCGCACCGCTTTCTTCTGTAGCAACATGTTATTGATCATATTATGCGGGAAAACCTGAATCTGGTTATTAAACAGTTCCACATTACGGTTGTAGATAGTGATTGCGGCACCGACGTTTTCATTCTGTTCTTCAATTTCATTCATCATTTTTAGATAAATTTCATTGGCTTTCAGCTCAGGATAGTTTTCGATGACCACATTCAGGTTATGCATCAGCTCGCGGTTCAGGCTTTCAATACGTTGTAACTGCCCAATATCTGCATCCTTGATATTCAGGTTCATAATGTTCTGACGCAGTTCGGTCACTTTTTCCAGCGTACCTTTTTCAAAACTTGAATACTGCTCGACCAAGGGTTGTAGCCCATCCAGAATTTTCAGTTTTTGCCGTTCATAACTGGCGACATCAGACCATGCACGAATCGTGGCATTATGATGACGTACGATACTGTTGCGGATCATGATGATGGCAACAATCAGCAGAATCGGGATAATGACAAAAACAACAAATCCCATAAAAGCAGCCCCCAGAGAAATAATTATTTTAAAAACTGAATCAGGTCAGTTTTTAGCTTTTCCAATGCTACTAATTTAAACGTTCTCAGATGTCCACGCAATGCAGGAATATCGTTGATATTGTTGTTTTGACTGGAAACTTTAAACAGATCATGCGGACCCAAGTAGCACAGCATATGTTTTTCAGGATGAAACAATAAATCGCCCTGACGCTGCTCAAAGAAATCAGCCAGACGCATGACAAAGCCAGGTGTCAGCAGTTTTGCCATTTGCATCGGATTACTTCCATAAAAGCCTAAGCGTTGATTGGTGCGAATGTCACTGCTGTGCCAGGGATGGCTATAAGGATGATAAAATTTGCGCTTTGACGTGCTGACAGCTAAGCCCTGAATCTGAATGTCAAAGACAAACACGCCCCACAGGTCTTTATGGACTTCCATGACCTTGACTGCCTTGCCTTCTTTGTCACGGACCTGAAGCTCATCAATATAGTGATATTGAAATACCAAGACTTGATGCTGCTGGCCATTTTCATCTTCCCAAACGCTGCTGGCATAACGGCTGATCTCATTACTGAGTGAGCCACGGTCAAACAAAGGAAACAGGCGTTTTAGCTGACCAATAAACTGGATGGGATTCAGTGGAATAGAAATATGTTGTGGTTGCTGTTGGAAAGCTAACTGATATTTCTTGCTGAGCGCGATTTCTTCCAGATAAGCAATTACATCATCAATGGGTTTGCGGTGTTCAAAGCTGATATAGGCCCAGAACATCAGCAGGCAGCCGAGAAAGACACTGCTTTGCATCCAGATATTGTTCGGAGCAATAAAGATTGCCAATACCAATATCACCCCAAAAACGGCGAGGGCAAGTGGCAGGTTATTTTCAAATTTAAGGGTAATGGGGCCATTCCAGGGGTGCAGACCATCAAGCAGATCCTGATGTGTTTCTGCCTGACGGCCCAAGTCCCAAAGCCGGGCGATGTTGCGAAACACCACATCATTTTTCTTACGACGAATATGAATGGAATGTTGCACCGCATCGATCGGCATAAGTGTGTCCTGTAATTATTTGGCCTGATCAATCAGCATGGCATCACCATAGCTGAAGAAACGGTATTTGCTTTCTACTGCATGCTTATAGGCATTCAGAATATTGTCACGATTTGACAACGCTGATACCAGCATTAGCAGGGTAGATTCAGGCAAATGGAAGTTGGTAATCAGACGATCTGCCACTTTAAACTCATATCCAGGATAGATGAAGATTTGGGTATCACCAGTCCAGCCTTTGAGTTCACCGCCATTGGCCTGTGCCGCACTTTCAGTCGCGCGAGTCGCTGTTGTGCCGACAGCAATGACTTTATTGCCACGTTCTTTCGTAGCTTTAATCAGGGCCATGGATTCATCAGAGACCTGACACCATTCACTGTGCATGATGTGGTTTTCAATATTGTCGGTACGAACCGGCAAGAACGTACCTGCACCCACATGCAGGGTCACAAACGTTTTTTGAATGCCTTTTTCTTCGAGTTTTTTCAGCAAGTCTTCATCGAAGTGTAAGGAAGCTGTCGGTGCAGCCACACTGGCTAATTTTGTTGGATCATTGAAAACCGTTTGATAGCGTAAAGTATCAATCTCTTCCGCTTCACGGTTGAAGTAAGGTGGAATTGGCAGCGCACCGTATTTATCCAGGACATCTAAAATCGGCTGGGAGAATTCCACAACAAACAGATTCTCATGACGGCCTTGAACAGTCACTTTAACGGCATCCGGGCCAATAAACAGTTCAGCACCGGCTTTCGGTGTATTGCTGGCTTTAATGTGACAGTGCGCGATGAACTGATCCATCATGCGTTCAACCAGAACTTCAACTGCACCACCTGAAGCACGTTTACCTTTCAGGCGGGCTTTCATCACCTTGGTATCGTTCAGAACCAGCAAATCACCTTCATTCAATAAATCCAGAATGTCGGTAAATTGGTGGTCATGGTATTGACCTTCAGCATCGAGGTGTAAAAGGCGGGAAGCACTACGTTGTTCAAGCGGATAGCGAGCAATCAGCTCATCGGGGAGATCAAAGCTAAAATCAGAAAGTTGCATGACAAGTTACGGTAATAAAAACTGGGCTTAGTATAAACTTTTTTCCTTTTTAAGGAGGAAATTGCAGCTTTATAGATCAAAAAAATGAGTTTTGTTTTAAAATTAAGCAAATGCAAAGAATCTGCGTTGACATCTCATCGAAACCGGGTAATATACCTCTCATCCACTCCCGAGGTGGTGAAATTGGTAGACGCGGTGGACTCAAAATCCACTGTCAGCGATGACGTGTCGGTTCGAGTCCGACCCTCGGGACCAAAATTCTAAAAAACCCCAAGCATATTCAGTCTTGGGGTTTTTTATTGCCTGATATTTAATTTAACTCTTTTAATTCCTTTAATTTTCAGTGACTAAAGCATTAAATGAATGCTTCACTATAAAAAAAATCCCTCTAAATTTAGAGGGGATTCTTTATTTTAAAAGCTTTAAGGCGCAGGATTTGGTGGAACCAGTTTATCCAAATCTTTATCGGACATCTGGTCGAGTTCAGCAATATCAGTTTTGATTTTCCATTGAGATTCATCATCCACCGGATTCGGCAGGCGTGCTTCTAACCAGTCACATACCACATCCGGCGGGAAATCTGCATGATTGCATTGAATGACCCAACACAAGAAATCCTTCGCCTCACCATTCATATAGGGAGGAGGAGATACTGGTAAAAACTGAGTCGGCAGGCGTTCATTCTTGGAAATATAATTCAGAACATGGCCTAATTCCTGTACGGTTTGCCAAGCCAGCGGATGGTCTACATCAATACGAAACTTGAACCACCATGCTTGCTTGCCATCAGATCCATAGCTATCAATCAGGTTTTTTTGAACACTTGGGACTTTACAGAAATATTCATATAAACGATCAAAACTTAAATCGGACACGATGTTGGACTCAAAATTCGGAAAATCAAAGTTTAGCATAAAGCATGCACGCAGCACCTGAGCGACTGGACAAATGTCTATTTCGCTAAAGGTTATAAATCCTTGTGGTATCACTGGATAAATTCATATTTTCTCCGCAAATTTTGTATAAAATATAGGCAAAACTATTGAAGGAAGTTCCTATGAAAATTATCTTGTCCAGCGTCTGTGTAGCTGCACTATTATTTGGAGCTTCTGTCCCAGCTGTAGCGGCTAATAATTGGGTAGGCTATACCAGTAAAGATACTTATAAGCGCCCGCAGCATCCACGTCCACCTCAGCAGCATTATCCACATCGTCCGCAACCGCCTGCACATCATTATCCGAATCAGTGGGGACATCCACCAATTCAAAATGGGGTGAGTATTCGTTATCAGGCACCGACCACCATTTATCAAAACTCGACCAGCTATAGCTGGGTAAATGGTGATCCGAATGTGGCGCAGATTGAAAGCTCACGTTATGTATTGATCAATGACTGGCGCCGTTTGGGTCTGCCTGATCCACCCGCAGGTATGCACTGGATTTATGAAAATGGACGTTATGTCTTGGTGAATAATCGTTAAACCGCCCCAAATGAATAAACAGATACTTCAGTTATGCGTAAATAACTCAAAAACACTAAAATAATTCCCTCACCGGTAAGGAGATGGTTAGGGAGAAATGATCTGAAATAATTGTTTCTCAAATTCTAAAAGAGATTGACACGTATAAATTAAGTCCCTCTTTCTAACTCTCTCCCAAAGGGAGAGAGGATTCTTCAATATATGTATGAATAAAATATTTTATGCCAACTCATCATCTTCAGGACGAGGCGTCTTGCCTTGAGGAACTGGTTTTTCATTATGCTTGTCTCGGATAATGGATGGATAGTTCCAGGATGCATAACGCACGATTAAAATGGCGAAAGCCAAAATAAGGATAGAACCCGTAATAATCACTTGATCCATACTGGCTTTATGCGTGTGTTGAATATCAGAAATCAAGAGACGTGTCAGCGCAGTAATCGCAATATAAATCAGGAAGCGAACTGGCATATGATTGGTTTTAAAATAAATACCCACCATCGCGCCTAATTCCAGATAGATAAATAACAGCAAAATATCATCAATACTGGCAAATTTTTTGACTGTCAAAATGTCGATGACAGTGTGACCGGCAGACCAGATCACCATACAGCCAATAATGAACAGGGCGAGATAATGAAAACTTTCTACGGCAAGATTACCGCCGCGGTCGAGGAGGGCTTCTATTTTCATGGCTTTGGAATTAGGTTTCATCACAATGTCCTCCTGATTAAAAATGAATAATTGATAAATCTCAGGAAATTTTCTGCAAATTTCATGCAAGGAAAATGAAAATATAGAAAATAAAAATGTAAAAAGATGAAAAAGTGTACTTTTTTTATACCAAATTGCTATATTGTAGAAGTTGTACATCGAATAATGAGGGAGAAAAAAGATGTTAGAAAAAATCCAAAATAAGATTAGTCAATTAGAAGTAGGCAAAAAATTAATTCTGGGTACAGGGATTAAAAGTGATGACATGCAGAAAGTACTGGAGCTGTGTGAATCATTACAGTCTGAAGGGGAAATCCGAATTGTGAACAAGCATCTGAATCCTAAGGTGGCCAATCAGCCAGATACGATTCTGATCGAAAAAGTTTAAAAGAATAATAAAAAAACGCCTGCAATTGCAGGCGTTTTTTTATGGCTTAAATATCTTAAGCCTGGGTGGTGAAGTAGTCTTCAGAGAACTGTGTTAATGCTTCTGAACCTGCTTTCACTTTAGTAATACGCAGCGCCAGTTCAGGCAGAATGCGTTGTACGAAGTAGCGAGCAAGCCCCAGTTTGTTCTGATAGAACTCACCTTGTTTATCTTTCGCAGCATTGGCAATGCGCGCGAACATATAAGAGAAGCTCAACAGGCCTACTGCATGCAGGTAATCTACTGCTGCACCATTCGCGTATTCCGGATTTTCTTTCGCAGCTTCAAGAATGTGCTGAGTCACCGATTCAATTTCTGCAGCCGCATCAAGGGTCGCATCTTTAATAAAGTTCAGGTCAGCATCCAGTGCATTGGTAAAATCACGGATTTCCTGAATGTATTCAGCAATAAATTCACCATTACATTTAATGGTCTTACGGCCAATCAAGTCTTGTGATTGAACACCGTTAGTCCCTTCGTAAATCTGTGAAATACGTAAATCACGGATACACTGTTCCATACCCCATTCACGGATATAGCCATGACCACCGAAGACCATTTGCGCATCAAGTGTTGCATTAAATGCAGTATCAGTCAGATATGCTTTCGCGATTGGTGTTAACAGGGCAACACGGTCGTTGGCTTTCTTGATCGCTTCTGCATCTGTAGAGAACTTGGTGATGTCGAGCTGTTGACCAACGTACACCGCGAATGCACGAGATGCTTCATTATTTGCACGTACATTTAAAAGCATACGACGTACATCGCCGTGTACTAAAATGCTGTCTGCCGGTTTGCTTGGAGACTGAACGCCAGAAGCACTACGGCCTTGCAGACGATCTGTCGCATATTGCGCTGCATTTTGGTAAGCAAATTCAGAAGCACCTAGGCCCTGGATACCCATAGACAGACGTTCGTAGTTCATCATCACGAACATTGCTGCCAGACCTTCGTTTTCTTTACCTACCAGGTAACCTTTGGCACCGTCGAAGTTCATGACGCAAGTGGCAGATGCTTTGATCCCCATTTTGTGTTCAATCGAACCTGGACCTACCGGGTTACGTTCGCCCATCGAACCATCTTCATTTACCAGGAATTTAGGCACGATGAACAGGGAAATACCGCGAGAGCCTGCAGGCGCATCCGGTGTTTTTGCCAATACCAGGTGAATAATGTTCTCAGTCAGGTCGTGGTCACCACCAGTAATGAAAATTTTGGTACCAGTAATGCTGTAAGTACCATCCTCATTGCGTTCAGCTTTGGTTTTGATGATACCTAGGTCAGTACCCGCATGTGGTTCGGTTAGACACATAGTGCCTGACCATTCACCAGAGTAGATTTTAGGGAGATAAGTTTCTTTTTGCGCTTGAGAACCATAGCTGTTCAATGCCATACCCGCACCGACAGACAGCAATGGATACAGCATGAAAGACGGGTTAGTAGCGAAAAGCATTTCATCTGACAGAACGGTCAGCATTTTTGGCATTTCCTGACCGCCCCATTCAGCATCAGCACCAAGGCCAATCCAGCCGCCTTCAGCATATTGTTTGAATGCTTCTTTAAAGCCTGCAGGTGTGGTCACAGCGCCATTTTCATATTTCGCGCCTTCTTCATCACCTGTACGGTTTAAAGGGAGCGTGACATTTTGTGCAAACTTCGCCATTTCTTCAAGAATCGCTTCGGCTGTTGCTGCATCGAGATGGGCAAGATTTTCGTTGTTTTGCCAAAATTGTTCTGCATTAAAGACATCATTAAGGATGAATTTCATATCAGCAAGAGGAGCATTATAAATTGGCATCTGTTTTCACCTTTATGTTTCTGTATGCTCTGTACCATGTATGTTTTGAGCAATGACCATGATTAATTTTTTTAAATTTAGCATTGATTTTAAAAAAAAAGGACTCCTAAAACTAGTGAGTCCTTTTTTGTCAATTTAACATTGCAAACAATATTAAATTATGATTAGAAAGCAAAGTGTTCTGCATCTAATGACATCAATGGTGCAACACCACCCGCAATCACATCAACGTGTGAACGAACACGCGGCAAGATTTTCTTGAAGTAGAAACGTGCAGTGGTGATCTTCGCATTGTAGAAGTCAACGTCTGTTGTGCCTGCTGCAAGTGCTTCTTGAGCAACCAATGCCATACGTGCCCAAAGGTATGCAAGCGTCACATAACCTGAGAAGTACAAGTAATCTACCGCTGCACCACCAACTTCGTCTGGGTTTTGCATTGCGCGCATACCGATTTGCATCGTTAAGTCGCCCCATTCTTTGTTTAATGCTGCAAGTGGCTCAACAAACTCAGTCATTGCTGCATTTTCTTTGTTTGCTTCTGCAAATTTGTGGATGATCTTAGTGAAGTCTTTCAACATTGCACCTTGAGTACCCAATACTTTACGACCTAACAAGTCAAGCGCTTGAATTTCAGTGGTACCTTCGTACAAGCAAGCAATACGTGTATCACGTACGATTTGCTCCATACCGTGCTCAGAAATGAAGCCGTGACCACCGAACACTTGTACACCGTGTTTTGCAGATTCTGAACCAGTTTCAGTTAAGAACGCTTTTGCAATCGGCGTTAATAAAGACAAAATATTGTCAGAGAATTTACGCTCTTCTTCAGTTGCACCTTGTTCAACGATGTCAGCATGTTGAGCAAGTAGATAAACCAATGCACGACCGCCTTCAGCATATGCTTTTTGGGTTAAAAGCATATTACGTACCGCGGGGTGAACGATAATTGGATCTGCTTCTTTTTCTGGTGCTTTAGGACCTGTTAAAGAACGCATTGCCAAACGGTCTTTTGCATATGCTAAAGCACCTTGGAACGAACCTTCAGATGCTGCAAGACCTTGTACCGCTGTACCAATACGTGCCGTATTCATGAACGTAAACATGCAGTTTAGACCACGGTTTTCAGGGCCAATCAGGTAACCTTTTGCGTTATCAAAGTTGATGACACATGTTGCGTTACCATGGATCCCCATTTTGTGTTCGATTGAACCACAACGTACGCCGTTGCGCTCGCCCACAGAACCGTCAGCATTTAAGTTGAATTTCGGTACGATGAATAAAGAGATGCCCTTAGTACCTTTAGGTGCGCCAGGAAGACGCGCCAATACGATATGGATGATGTTCTCTGCCATGTCATGTTCACCAGCAGAGATAAAGATTTTCTCGCCAGAAATTGCATAGCTACCGTCTGCTTGTGGTTCAGCTTTGGTACGGATAATCCCAAGGTCAGAACCTGCATGAGATTCTGTTAAGCACATCGTACCTGTCCAAACACCTGAAACAAGGTTTGGTAGGTAAGTATTTTTTTGTTCGTCAGAACCATGGTGTTCTAAAGTACGTACTGCACCATGAGAAAGACCTGGGTACATGCCCCATGACCAGTTTGCTGTACCGACCATTTCAGAAATGGTAATACCTAAAGAGTTTGGTAAGCCTTGACCGCCGTATTGCTCTTCCGCAGAAAGAGAAGGGAAGCCAAGTTCGATGTATTTTTGATATGCTTCTTTGAAGCCTGTTGGAGTGGTTACAACACCATCGTTCCAGGTACAGCCTTCGCGGTCACCCACCTGGTTTAAAGGAGATAATTCATTTTCACAGAAATCAGCGGCAGCTTCTAGGTACTGATCCACGAGCTCACGACTTACGTTTTCCTGGAATGCAGGCAGGCTGGCATAATGTTGTTCAGCATTTAAAAGCTCATGCAAAACAAATTGCATATCACGTAAGGGCGCTTTGTATTGTGGCATAGCATTTTCCTCAATACTGGTTTATACCAGCGTTATAATCCTGAATTAAATTGAAACGTGCCTTCACTGACACGTATTGACATGGGTCTAATCCTGCAACATCTTCCTTGTTGGCACAAGCATTTCAGGGCTATTTCTTGGTGACTGTAAAGTCAAAGATAATTACCCTTGAAATCTTAAGTGTATTGAGTGTAAACGTTTTTATAAAAAAATATCTGACACGAATGGTCAAAAACCTGCACATTTAAATAGACTTGGTTCTAAGAATGAACAAGCATGAAAAAAGACACCCGAAAGTGCCTTTTTAACAATAAATTTCAAATGCTCAATTAAGAAGCTTTAACGGCTGGTGCTTTAACTGGAGCATTGGGCTGGAAACGGACGTGACACTGATCATTAATGGTTTTTTCCCCTATTTTGATCTGTGCAGCTGCGCCATCTTTTTTACCCTGACAGGCTTGAATAATAGCTTTTTGCTGTGCCTGACGTTGGGCCAGACGCTGGTCAAACTGTTTTACCATTTCTGCACGCTGCGTATCCGTCAAGGCTTCAGCACGGTTTGATGCCCCACGAAAATCACCGCGCATTGGGCGATGTTCACCTTTCATGCTACGGAACTCGCCACGCGCAGCTTTCATCTCTTTACGGTCAGCTTTGAAAGAGATCTGACAAGTACCATTTACAGTTTTATCCCCGGCTTTTACCTGAACTGCGCTGCCAATCGCTTTGTTATCACAGGCCTGTTGCATTTGCTTATGCAGCTCCGCACGTTGTGCACGCATTTGTTTGAACTGTTCGCGCTGTTCTGGAGTCAGATGACGACCTTTATGATCTTGATGCTGTTTCATCATTTGCGGATGATCTTCACTTGGTGCATGCTTGGTCGATTGACACGCCGTCAACGCCCCCATTGATAATACACTTGCACCCAGGACGATGATTTTTGTCATTGCTTTCATTGTATTTGTCTCCAAGCCACGAGCCTGATCTATATGTCGCAAAGAATAAATAATAAAGATGAAGAAACAATGAAGAGTTTTTTCAGCTTGTGTTCGCTACAATAATGAATCTAGAGGGAAAAACTGAGAATCTGCTTTTGAATATTCGCCGCATTCCGATTGCACTCCGGCTGTTTTTAACAGTGCTGTTTACCACCTTGGTGATTACCACGGTGAGTCTCGGTGTGCTTCATCTTAATATGCAGCGTAATTTCACCCGCTATGTCGCCGATGTAGAAATGCAGAAACTGGATCATGTCATTGAAAACCTGGCCGAAGTATATGGCGTTTATGATGACTGGGGCAATGCGATTCAGGCTCAGATTTTACAGATCGAAGGTGAAGCAGCGCCGGATGATTATGACCGTTTGTCTCGCTGGTGGTTACGTCGACAGTATGACATTGCCTTACAGCAGCGTTATTTTCAGGATCAGACCTTAGCCAATGTGGCACCAAGTCTGATGGGCACAGATGCTGAGCAGCGTACTGCACATGAGGAAGAGCTGCGTGTATTGGCAGCCAATTTACCTTCACAGTTTCAGCCTTTTGAAGGTTTGAAGTTCCCGTTGAGTTCTAATCAGAACCTGTTTAGAACAGATCGTAAAAATGGCTCACAGTTAACCACGCAACCGCAAGCGGGTAAAAAACAGTTTATCCAGATGCCTGACCGTTTGGGGCTAAGCTCACGTTTATCTCTTTATGATGCCAAGCGCCGTTTTGTGGTCGGTGAACCTTCTGATGAGCAGATTTCTTATCGTCCGATTATGGTGGACGACAAAATTGTCGGTTACCTGGGTCTAAAACCGGTACTGGATCAGGAAGATGCATTAAGTATCAATTTCTTTAGTAATCAAAAACGTTATCTGTTCCTGGTGTATGGCCTCAGTATCTTGACCAGTTTGATCGCTGCACTGTTGCTGGCGACTTATTTCAAAAAACCGATACAACGTTTGCTCAATGGTACGCGCGAACTGACTAAAGGTAATTATCAGTATCAGATCAAAGTCAACCGTAATGACGAACTCGGTGATTTGTCTAATCAGCTAAACCAGCTGGCTGTGATTCTGGATCAACATGAGACTTCACGTCGTCAATGGGTGGCGGATACCTCGCATGAGCTAAAAACCCCACTGGCAGTGTTGCAGGCACAGATTGAAGCGATGCAGGATGGAATCCGTAAGCCAACTCCAGAACATTTTGCTTCGATGCTGGCCCAGGTAACCAGTCTGAAAAAACTGACCCAGGATCTGGCAGCCCTGGCACAGGCGGATGCACAGCAATTGCAGATGTATGTCAGTACGATTAATCCATGGGATGTGGTACAGCAGGAATTAATGAACTTCCATCCGAAGTTTGAACAGGCACAATTAACTGTGACTGCTGAAGGTGAAGGCACAGAAGTAGAGTTGGATCTGGACCGCTTTAAACAGATCGTGGCTAATTTGCTGAGCAACAGCATTCGCTATACTGAAGCGGGTGGACAGGTACATATTCATACTGAACAGAATGAAAAAGAATGGACCTTATATGTTGATGATAGTCCGTTTGGCCTGACCGATGAACAGCTGGCGCGAATAGGTGAGCGTTTCTATCGTGTAGATGACTCGCGTACCCGTGCGACTGGTGGTACCGGACTTGGTTTGGCATTATCGTGTAAAATTACTCAAGCATTAGGCGGCAGTTTAAGCTTCGACCATTCGCCATTGGGTGGATTACGTTGCAAACTGACTTTTCCTAAACGAATGAAATCATAAGGAAGTTTATTCATGAAACATATCATGCTGGTTGAAGACGAAGTCGAACTTGCACAGTTGGTGCGAGACTATCTAGAAGCTGCTGGTTTTGAAGTCAGCATGTTTCATGATGGACAGGAAGCCTATAACAGCTTCACTCAACGTAAGCCGAGTCTGATGATTCTGGATCTGATGGTGCCACGTATGGATGGCCTGACCATCTGCCGTAAAGTGCGTGAGCAGTCTGATCTACCGATTATTATGGTGACGGCACGTACTGAAGAAATTGACCGTGTACTGGGCTTGAATATGGGTGCAGATGACTATATCTGTAAACCATTTAGCCCGAAGGAACTGGTTGCGCGCGTGCAGGCAGTTCTACGCCGTCTGGACCGTAAAGCTGAACCAGAAAGCAATGATTTATTCCGTATGGATAAATCGCAACAGCGCATCTGGTATCAACAAAAGGCGCTGAACCTGACTCCAACAGAATTCCGTTTATTAGAACTGTTTTTGGAACATGTAGGTCAGGTGTATTCACGTGCACAGTTGCTGGATCATATCAACCCGGACAGCTTTGATGTGGCAGACCGTGTGATTGATAGTCATATCAAGAATCTGCGCCGCAAGATTTCCGATGCTGCTGAAACGGGTAACCGCCATGAGTGGATTCAGGCAGTTTATGGGGTCGGTTACCGTTTTGAATATCCTGAGGACTGATCCAGTCTAAGCAAATCATAACAGCGAATAGAGAGTCTCTATTCGCTTTTTTATTCACTGAAAAATATGGCGGCCTTCTGCTATCCAAATAATAGAATAAAAGGAAAATTTTAAAATGAGCATCCAGGTCCATGATGAACAGAAAACTGATATTCAGGCAATTGAAGAGGTAATAAAAGCAGCTTTCTTAAATGCTGAACATACGAGTCATACTGAGCATTTGATTGTGAATAGTCTACGTAAATCCTGTCAGCTCACCGTGTCTATGCTGGCTGTTGAAAATGAAAAAATTGTCGGGCATATTGCGATTTCTCCGGTGATGATTTCTTCAGGAGAAACAGAATGGTATGGACTGGGACCGATTTCAGTATTGCCGGAAAAGCAGGGACTCGGAATTGGCTCATTACTGATGCAAACAGCTTTAGCTCGATTAAAACAACTTGGCGCTCAAGGCTGTGTGGTATTGGGTAATCCAGATTATTATTCACGTTTTGGTTTCCAGGCTTATCCAAAATTATATCTGGAAGGCGTTCCTCCAGAATATTTTCAAGCGCTTTCATTTCATCGACACATTCCGCAAGGACAAGTGGTTTATCATGCTGCATTCAATATAAAAAATGAGTAGTAGAGTTCTTTCATAAATCATTTTTGAATCACTGCAAAGGAAATTCCCTCTCTTTGTAGGAGACTTGCGGAGCACATGCTCCTCAGGGAGAGGTTTTTTCTAAGAAATACCCTCATCCTAACCTTCTCCCAGAGGGAGAAGGAACTTTCAATATCCATTTAAATATGAATATAACGATCATTTTTTGATTTATGAAAGAGATCTAAATTTCTTCAGCTCCATTTAATAAATACAAAAATAAAAGTTTAATAACTAATCACTTAAATTTATGAGTTAGCCGATCTCCAATAGACCCGATACAATCCTATTTTTTTATTCATTATAGGAATATGTTTTGGAGAGTGAAACACCGCAGCTTCAACGCCGTTTGAAGAATCGGCATATCCAGCTGATTGCCATGGGCGGTGCGATTGGTACTGGTCTATTTCTAGGTTCAGCTCATATCATTCAATCTGCTGGTCCATCTATTATTTTAGGTTATCTGATTGGCGGTTTGATTGCCTTCCTGATTATGCGCCAACTCGGTGAAATGATTGTACATGAACCTGTAACCGGTTCATTTAGTTATTTTGCCTTTAAATATTGGGGCAAGTTTCCTGGGTTTTTAACGGGATGGAATTACTGGATTCTGTATATTCTGGTAGCGATGACTGAGCTGACTGCGATTGGTAAATATGTCAATTACTGGTGGTCAGAGATTCCGGCATGGGTTTCGGTTTTATTCTTCTTCATTTTGGTCACTGGCATGAATTTGACCAATGTAAAGATTTATGGCGAATCTGAATTCTGGTTATCAATGATTAAAGTCCTTGCGATTGTCGCGATGATTTTATTCGGGATTTATCTGCTGGTCACTGCTGATGTTAATTCTACTGCTTCAATAACGAATTTATGGGCACATGGCGGTTTCTTCCCGAATGGCTTTGAAGGACTGTTTTATATGCTGGCCTTTATGATGTTTGCATTTGGTGGGATTGAACTCATCAGTATGGCGGCTGCGGAAACAGAAAATCCGGATCAGAATATTCCAAAAGCTGTAAATCAAACCGTTATTCGCGTATTTCTATTTTATATCTGTTCACTTGCAATTCTATTATCACTTGTGCCGTGGAATCAGCTGAACTTAGGTGATTTAGAGCATAGTCCATTCGTGATGATCTTTAATTTGATGGGGATTGATTGGGCCGCCCATTTACTGAATTTCATTATTTTGACAGCCTCGCTGTCAGTGTGTAATAGCGGGATGTATGCCAATAGCAGAATGCTGTTAGGCCTTGCAGCGCAGGGCAATGCACCAAAAGCTTTTAAGAAGGTGAATGCACGAGGAATTCCAGTGCCAGCGGTGCTATTTTCAGCATTGCTGATTTTTGGCTGTGTTTTATTAAACTATTTTGTACCTGAAAAAGCCCTCAGTTATCTGATTTATATTGTGGTGGCAGCCGCGGTGCTGAACTGGATCATGATCACACTGATTCATCTTAAATTTAAGCAAGCTATTCGGTTGCAAGCTGTACAAACTAAATTTCCTGCGTTGTTTTCACCTTTAAGTAACTATCTGGTTTTAGCCTTTATGCTGACGGTGCTCTATATCATGTGGGATCAAGGTTTTATGTTGTCAGTGCTGATGCTGCCAGTGTGGATTGTAATGTTATTTATTCTTTTCAAAATATTGCATGCCAAGAAAGCCTAAATTTTTTATCCTCTAAAAAGTGGGTTCATTAGAACCCATTTTTATGTGCCTTTTTTCATTCTTTAGTGAAAAATAACAATGAACTTTATATGCGCTTGATTAATTGAAATCGGACTAAAGTTCTTTGTCTATATTAGATCTCTTTCATAAATCAAAAAATGATCGTTATATTCATGTTTAAATGGATATTGAAAGTTCCTTCTCCCTCTGGGAGAAGGTTAGGATGAGGGGATTTCTTCTAAAAAACCTCTCCCTGAGGAGCATGTGCTCCGCAAGTCTCCTACAAGGAGAGGGGATTTCCTTTGTAGTGATTAAAAAATGATTTATGCAAGAACCCTATTCTATTTAAAACAATGTAATGCAATTTTTAGTAAGGAAAATATTGCAAATAATTATAAATATTTTTATAAAAAAATTAAGTATTAAATTCTAATTTAATTGACCAATTATTTAAATAAATGAAATAGAAATTTATATTAATAAATATTTTTTAAATTATTGAATTTAAAATAATTTATATTTTTAATGGTTTGATTTTCTCTGGATTTGTTATATATTTTTTAGGCTTCTTAATAATAAAAATAAATACCTATTAAAAGGCGAATTATAAAAATTAATGTATTGTTTTAATAAGGAATTTTAATCATGAAACTCAATATTATAGCAACAATGCTGCTTGCCTCTACGGGAATGATAATGACTGGCTGTGGTTCAGATTCAGGTAGTTCGAGTCGCTCTACACCACCATCTCAAACGACCCCGGAAGAAACCGTCACGCCAGCAAATGGAGTAGAAAGATTAATCATTACCGATGCAAGTCACCTTGCGCTTACAGATGCTAATATTCGAATTTTATCAGCCGCACAATGGAATAATAACGGCACTAATATTTCTGATCATGATACGGTTGATCACAATCTCTTTGTTCAGTATGACCGTCTTCCAGCAATTAATGATTTTTCCTCGGCACGAGAATATACAACAGACCATTTGGGTGCTTCTGGCGCAGTTAATTTAGCACCCGGTATTTATTATATTTTGGTCAGAAAGCAGGCTGAAACTGCAATCGTGCCATTTATTATTCATCCGACAAATACCAATAAGGAATTGTCGATCAATGTACCATTAAGTTGTAATAATGCTGAATGTGAAACGATTCATCCGGTAGACGGCGCAATTATTGGGACACTATCCGGGCAGGTTCTGGTACAAGGTCAACCTTTGGCAAATGCGCAGGTTTCTTTATCCGGTGGTACAGCGACCAATGGTGCATTTGTTACAGCATTAACTGATGCGAAAGGATATTTTAGTTTAGCTTTTAATGTATCTGACGAGCTTGGCGATACATTGAAAAATGCAATGCTCATGATCAGTGCACCGGGATATATAAGTTTAACAAAACAGGTTGCAGTGACTTCCTCTATTTCAACAGGTAGTCAATTTACCTTGATCCCAAATACTGAAGCTACGACCAGCATTTGGCAGGAAACTTTTGAAGACGACTCAGCTACCCGAGATGAATGGGAAAAGGCCTCTACAGTTGAAGAAACAAAATGGTCTTTACTGCAAAAAAATCACAATATCATCAATAAAGATGTGAATCGTTTAGTGAACTTGGCACCAGATGATAGCAGTAATGGCAAACTGCCAGATCCCGCTCAAGGCAATTATGCATATTGGTATGGCAATAGTGTTGCAGGTAATTTCTTGAATAAAAAAGCCGATATTTTAATCGAGGAGGGGCAGCCAGTAGAAACAAGACTGGATGGTGGAACCTCAGAACAGGCATATTATGGAACACTGACTTCACCAGTAATTGACCTGAGTGCTACACAAAAACCACTTAGCTTAAGTTTTAAAACCTGGTGGGAAATTGAATCAGTCAATCCAAGTAGCAGAGGTTATGATGCCATGGATGTGGAAGTTTCAATCAATGGAGGAGAATTCACAAAATTGGCGCGATTAAATCCATTATCTGATCCACAAACAGATTATAAGCGTTGGTCGATTCCATTCTCAAACTTTGGCTTTAACCTTGCGCCTCAATTTGCCCAGCAAGAAGCTATTTCTTTAGATGACTATGCAGGTCAATCTAATGTCAAAATCCGGTTTAAATTCGATACTGTCGATCAGTATTACAATGCATTCCGTGGCTGGATCATTGATGATATTGTGATCCAAAATCAGCCGGGTACTTTCCCACTGTATAGCGATGATGAGGAAGTGGAGGCAGAGGCTTCTATGTTTGTGGCAAAAGCAGCGAAAACTTTAATGAAATCGGCGTCAACTATCCCGATGGATAGAGAACCCACCAAAACGTACACAATAAATAGTGTAATTTGGCATTAATCTTATTAAAAGCGAGGAGTAACAGCACTGCTCGCTTTTTTATTGGATATTTTTAAGCATTTCAATTCGCTGCTGTTCAGCCTTGTGTAATCTGGCAACCACCAGCTCATAAGAATTTAAAATCAGTTCCTGTAGCAAAGACTTATCTAAGTCAGCCTCTTCAAACACTGTAATCCAATGTTTTTTATTCATATGCCAACCGCTACGAATATAAGGATAAATATCCCGCAGCATTTCTCCATGTTCAGGTTCAACTTTCAGGTTAATTGCTGCTTTGCCTTGCAGATGAAACCGTAACATAAACACTTTATCCATTACCTTATATACATCACAGCCCTCACCAAAAGGCTGGGTGCAGCTCACTTCAGCAAGAGAGAGTACAGTCTGTGCAGCAATTGCATGTAAAGACATAAGAAATAAAGATTTCAAAGAAAAACTGTGGATAATTTAAACATTATCCACAGTTTAGGGGCAAGTTATGAATAAATTAAGACGAACAACTCACCATCACTTCCGGTACATCATTTGGTAAAGGACCTAAATCTTCAGGTTGCTCGAGTTCAGGTTGCTTGGTAAATGGCTGGCCAAGTAACTGGAATAGGCGATCCACTTCTGAAAAGTCATCTGCTTCAGCAAGCTCAATGGCTTTCTGAGCCATGTGATTCCGCAATATATAATGAGGATTGGCTTTGGCCATTTGCGTATCCAGCTCAGCGGTATCTTGAAACTCGCGAATAGTTTCATACTGGCTCAAGAAACTTTCAAAAGCACGACGGTCTAAGCAATCATCTTTAATGGCGTCATACTCTTTATTCTGCAAACGAATAAAGCTTTGCGTGTAGTCCAATTGCTCAGATTGTAAGATACGCAGAAAAGCCATGGCACAATCAAAACTGTCTTTATGAAAACCTGGCAAGCCCATTTTCTGATTTAAACCGAGTTTGTAATGCTCCAGGAAAGTTGGCTCATAATGCTCTAAACATGCTGCTAAATCCTGCTTCCATTGTTCCTTGTCATAGTGAATAGGGCAGAGAGGTACAAGATTATTCAGCCATTGCCATAGATTCCAGTGGGCAATACTCGGTTGCTGTTGATAGGTATAACGTCCTTGATAATCCGAGTGGTTATTGATCCAGTTCGGACGGAAACGCTCCATAAATCCATAAGGACCAAAGTCCAGTGTTGAACCAGTAATATTCAGGTTGTCGGTATTCATGACGCCGTGGGCAAAGCCGACCAGTTGCCACTTCGAAATCATCACAGCCGTACGTTGAATGACTTGTGTTGCAAAAGCCAGAATCGGCTGCTCTGAGTCAAGGCATTCAGGATAATGCCACTCGATACATTTTTTGGTAAATTCACTTAAAAGATCAGGCTGATACTGATTGATCCATTCAAAATGACCAAAACGAATATGACAGTCGGAGGTCCGTAGCATCATCGCGCCAGGTTCAAGTTTTTCACGCTGAATCCCTTGAGCAGAGGAGGTAAAACCAACAGCATTACTGGAAGCAATACCTAAACAGTTTAAGGCATGGCCTGCAAGATATTCACGAATGACTGAACGTAATACGGCTCGACCATCGCCCATTCGGGAATATGGTGTAGATCCAGCACCTTTTAAATGTAGATCAATGGTCTGGTTATTTTTATCTAGAATTTGTGCAATCAACAGACCGCGTCCATCACCGAGCTGTCCCGCCCATTGGCCAAACTGATGCCCGGCATATACCATTGCGAGTGGTTCAAATTCAGCAAAAGTTTTCTGACCACTGCAAATTTCTACCCATTCCGCTTTGTCCTGTTCCGACCATTGCAGCTGATCAGCCAAAGCCTCATTGAAATGACCGGCTTTAGGACTTTTTAAAGGACTCGGTTGCTGATGATGATAGAGGCGGGAAGGGAGCGTGTTATAGCGGGCATTAAAGTGCATAGCAATCAGATTTAACGTGTATTTAGTTCACTATAACAAAGAATGATAACGAAAACTGTTGATCATTTTTGACCAGCCAGAAATAAAAAAACGCCCCGAATCTGGAGCGTTTTACAGTATTTAAATTATTCAGATACTGGTGTTTTTTTCAGGTTACGTACCAGTAAATTTAAGGTTTCACGGTGATGAGACAGGCGTTGTTCCACCAACTGGAATTCCATCTTAAGCTTATCATCCATCTGATGGATTTTTTCAGCAACTGCTGCCTTTTTCACTTGAATTTCTTTTTCTTTCAGTTTGGCCCAGTCATTCAAAGTCTGTGTGAAAGCATCATATTCAAGGGCGATCTTGTTTTTAACATTGGCAATGTCTTCATTAACATCATGACCATATACCGCAAGATCTTGCTCGGCATATTTAAACTTCATTGCCAGCTCAGCTTTCTTGATATTGAAGCTTGGAATACGGCGTAAATTCTTTGCCAGACCCAGTTTAGAGCAGGTCCAGATCAACCATTTGGTTGGATCATACTGCCACCATTTCACACCATTACGGTAATCGTATTGGAAAATGTGATGGTAGTTATGATAACCCTCACCCCAAGTTGCAATTGCTAACCAGAAGTTATCACGTGCAGTATTTTCATCGGTATACGGACGTGAGCCCCACATGTGACACAAGGAGTTAATAAAGAAAGTCACGTGATGGCTGAGGATCAGACGAACCAGACCACCGAGTAACAATACACCCCAAACATCGCCAACTGCCCAGCCAATCGGAAGTAAGATCGCTGCATGCACGGCAATTACCAGCGGTACATAATACTTATGCTGGAACATGACAACTTTGTCATTGAGTAAGTCAGGTGCATTTTTGTAGTTCGGTTCTGCTGCAGGATAATCACGAAGCATCCAGCCCAGATGCGCATACCAGAAACCATTATTGATCGAGTATGGATCTTTTTCGACATCATCGACATGGCGGTGATGGGTACGGTGACCTGAACCCCAGTACAAAATACTGTTTTGTACAGCAAATGTACCCATGATCATCAGAATGATTTTTAGTGGTAAAGTCGCTTCATAAGCACGATGTGCCCAAAGACGATGGTAA
The DNA here is from genome assembly GCF_022700675.1 of Acinetobacter sp. ASP199. Lineage (NCBI taxonomy): Bacteria > Pseudomonadati > Pseudomonadota > Gammaproteobacteria > Moraxellales > Moraxellaceae > Acinetobacter > Acinetobacter sp. ASP199. Next base: position 2,474,863 of record NZ_CP062182.1, on the reverse strand, counting down.
CCCGCTGTAATACCAAGGCTACTGACGCCCAGTAAAACAAACATACTGATCCAGGCAGCAACACTGAAATCATGGTGATACACATACAACGGGATCGCTATCACAGCTGCAATGGGCAGAAAAACCAAAGCAAATACAGCGACCCAGTTAATTGGGGCTTTAGGTAGGGGAGCATTCATCTCCAACAGCACTCCTGGAACCTAGGAAAATGTTTCGACCTAGGAAGGTATATCTAAAAGGCCAAATCCTCTACGATTTATAGGGGATTGAACTTATGCATATTAACATGGGCAATAGGGTGGCACTAGCTTTATTGCACAGGTGTATTGTACTTATGAGTAACAGAATAATTAAAACGAAATGTGACATTTTTAAGCTGTGACAAGGTATAGTTTTTACTGGTCAAAATGAGGAATTTAACCTGTTACAAAGCAGAAAATTTCTATTTAGTTCATACTTGTATCAGTATTATTCATATAAAAATAAAGTCGCAATAAGTAGTTCTAAAAATTCATCATCAGACCTGACAGCAGGTCAGTGCTTTTATGGAATGCCTCCATAATAAGTACACTGTTAATAAGATTAGATACAGTTGTATAGCAATGCGTTTACTCAGCTTTTCACTATCTGATAATTAAAATAAAGCCTCTTCAATTTAAGAGGCTGAGCAAACATAAACATGATTATTTTTAAAGTTGCTGTAACATAAGTTTAGGATAATCAGTGATTAAACCTTGTACACCTAAATCACGCAATTCTTTGGCACGCTCAATATCGTTGACTGTCCATACACTGATATTCAGCTTGGCTGCTTGAGTCGCCTTAATCATTTCTTTATTGGCTAATTCATTCATCCAGCCGATCTGGCAACAACCCAGTTTAAGTGCCTGATCAATGGCTTTATGTTTTACATCAGTTTCAATCAACAGCCCACGCTTAAACTGTGATTTTTGTTGTTGCAGTGCAGCATGAATTTTGGCATCAAAACTGGTAATAATAGCTGAATGTTCAAAGCCCTGGAGTTGTTGCTGTAATTCCAGGGTGATTTGTTCCGCGGCAGCTTCGGAAGCCACTTCTTTGATTTCGACTTCGATATGATCAAAGTTCTGAATGACATTTAAAGTCTGGTTTAAAAGGGGAGTTGGTTCAACCTGATTCCATTCAGACCATTGTACGGCATGATTATATGGGGACAGTTCTTCACGGCTGCATTCATAAAGATGCTTTTGCTGGCCTGTGGTACGGACAAAATCATCATCATGCATAATGATCAAGGCATTGTCTTTTAGTTGGCGCACGTCAAACTCTACCGCGCGAATTCCAATTTCTTGAATATATTGAAATCCACCGAGGGTATTTTCTGGTGCTTCCCCACGAGCACCACGATGGCCGATTATACGCATGGTGCGATAACCTGAAAAAGAAAAGGTGAATACATGATGTCGAATGAAGATGACAATGGAATGACGATATTCTGCGCCTTTAACACTTTGTTGCAAAGTCCCAATGACGCAGATTTTTCTGTGAAATTTACGAAGTTTTAGCGGTTTTATTGATCAATGGTTTCATTGATATTTTTTTGCCACAACACTTCAGAGCCACCTTCGGCACGTTGTAAAGTACGTGAAGCTACAAATAACCAGTCTGATAAACGGTTCAACAGCTGAAGTGAGGTTGCCTGAATATTCTGGTCACGGCTGTGTACAGACATGACACTGCGCTCAGCTCGACGGCACACAGCACGCGCCTGATGAGCATAGCTACAAGACAATGAACCAGCCGGCAGAATAAAGTCTTTCAGCATTGGCAAAGCTTCATTCATGCGATCAATATCATTTTCTAAAAAATCAATCGAGACCGGTTGAACCAGATTAAAGCCAGGAATGCAGACTTCACCACCCAGATCAAATAACCAGTGCTGGATCAGGCTAAGTGACTTGTCCCAAGTTGCTTTATCTTCAATTGAACTTACTGCGATCTGTGAGCGTAATACACCAATCGATGCGTTGAGTTCATCGACATCGCCAAGCGCTGTGATACGCAAGTCATCTTTGGCAACACGTGAGCCATCACCGAGACCAGTAGTCCCTGAATCGCCTGTGCGCGTGTAGATTTTACTTAAACGGTGGCCCATATGTGTTCCTTGAATTTTTAATGAAGATAATAAAAAAGGATAATGTCGGTCATAACATTATCCATAAACTGCGCTGTTTTAAAGTTTTTTGCTGTTTAGGGCTTAGTATTTAAAGGTGATGCCTGCAGAAGCGAGACGGCCACCGTTGATATAGAATTCATCACCACCATAAGATGCAGTCTTAAACTTGTTGTCACCGATGTTCTGAATATTTGTAAAGACTTTAAGATGCGGATTGAGATTCCAATACGCATTCAGATCAACCGTGGCATAGCCAGGCAGTTCTTTCGAGTTTTTTGAAGCAGAAATTTTAGATGTGGATTTCGCAGTTAATGTCGCACTCAAACCATATACATTATTTTCTAATCCAATCGTTGTTGAAAGCGATTGGCGGGGACGACGAATAAGTTCTAAACCTGTTTGTTCATCTTGAGTTTTGACATAAGCGTATTCAGTACTCATAAATAAATCATCTTTTTGCCATTTTAGACCGAATTCACCACCAGTCATTTTTGCTTTGGCTGTGTTAATGAAGTCTGTTGTTGACGTATTTGTCAGATCGTCCCAACTATAATCAGGCGAAATTAGGTTTTTAACTTTAGTTTGATATAAGGATAAAGATGTACTGAAATGATCCGTTAATATTTGATCTATCCCGATTTCGTAAGAAATACTTTCTTCGGGTTTTAAATTGGGATTACCATTAGTGATGTACGTAGTTCCTTTCCACTCACTACTATCAGAATAGAATAATTGATTCCCAGTTGGTGCTTTAAAGCCTGTACCGATATTGCTGTAAATACTCGTTGTATCAGTAAGGTTATATCGACCTGCAATTTGACCGACTACATGGCTACCAAATTGGTCATGATCTTCTAAGCGTAAACCTGCTTGGGTATGTAGCTGATTGGAATCGTAATTATGTTGAACATAGTATCCGATACTATCTAAATCTTGCTTTTGTCCTTGAATAGCATAGCTCTCGATATTGGCTTGATTTAATGCTGCACCTAAGATGACTTTTTGACTTTCTGAAATCTTCAAATTAAGGTTAAGATCAGCTTCATCACGTTCAGTATTGAACATATAGCTGCTTCTAGATCCAAGTAATTCATCTTTGAAATTTGCATATTGCGCATTTAGTGCAAGGTTTTCTGTAAGCGTTGTACTTGCTTTTGTGATAAAAACTTGGTTAAGAAAGTCTTGAGAACCACCATAATAGACATTTGTTCCCTCATTTTTACTAAAACTTAGGCTGGCGCTGTATTTCTCTTGGTCGAGACCCAATTTTGCGCTGTAACCTTTTTGATCGTATCCTGCATCTTCTTTTGCTTTATTTGTAACGGGAGTTCCACCGCTTTCAAGGCGCTGAGCTTTAATTTGAGCGTATAAACCTGACTGATCTACAAAATCTGCGCCAACAATAGATTTATAGGTATGATTTTCACCTATCTCATTGGTCAATGAGATACCTGTTTTCTTAGGTGTAGCCGAAATCACATTGATGACACCACCAATCGCATCTGTACCATACTGAACGGATGCAGGACCTCTTAAGACTTCAATACGTTCAATATCGCTTAAATCTATATAAGGAATATTAGAGCCACCATCTAGAGCGGTATTTAAACTGACGCCATCTTTTAAAAATAGAAGGTGCTTTGAATCTGTACCACGAAGGAACGCAGATGTCGTTTGACCAATACCACCTGATTGCACAATGTTAATAGATGCTTCTCTATTAAGTAGAGAACCTAAATCTGCAATAGGAGATTGTTGAATGGTTTTTTCATCAATCACTGAAATCCGCGCAGGCACATTTTCTATCTTTGCTTCAGAGCGTGTGGCAGTCACCACAATGGTATCTAAAGAGGCTTTCGCAACTTTTTGCTCGGCAGCATGAACAGAAGATGCGAAACCCAACGCAAGTGCGATCGAACCCGCTAAAGCAGCAGGCTGAAATTTAATAGTCATGATATGTGCTCCATACATTCACTCCCCGTGAATGATTGAGTTAAAGAACACAACAAGCAGGTATCCGGACTTAAATGTGCAGGGCCGTTGCCATGCTGCCAATCCACCTTCCCACATCTCTATATCATTATATGCAGTGGTGTAAACCTGAGGTTTAAACTGATTGACGTTTCATTTTTTACCGTTGCGGGGGCAGTGCTGGATTTACACCAGCTTCCCTAAAGCAGAAAGCTTTGACTTGTTGCAAGTTGAGCGCAGTATAAGTCGAGCATGTCATTTAAACAATCTGAATAAATAAATATCAGATCGAACTTTACGCAAGCTATAAAAATTGTTTTACAATGATTTGTTCAATTTCATAGATCGGCTATGACCTTGGGAAAATTTTCGAGCCAAATCAATATGCGAACCCGTGCCAAAATTTGTGGAATTACCCGAATTGAAGATGTACATGCCGTAGTCAATGCCGGCTGTGATGCGATTGGATTTGTATTTTATCCGCCGAGTCCGCGCAGTGTGACTTTAGAGCAGGCTGCAACACTGATTCAGACCGTTCCCGCCTATGTGCAGGCTGTGGGATTATTCGTAAATAGTAGTGCCGATGAAATCCAGACCATTTTAAAAACGGTACCGCTGGATATCCTGCAATTTCATGGTGATGAAACACCACAACAGTGCCTGGCAATTGCCAAACAGGTCGGACGGCGTTGGTATAAAGCTATTCAGGTCAAACCTGGTCTAGAGATCGTGGCTGAAATTCAAAAATATCAGGATGCAGGCGCAAGTGCAGTGCTGTTAGACGCATGGCATCCGGACTTAAAAGGTGGAACAGGGCATAGCTTCGACTGGACTACTTTCCCTAAACTTAATATTCCTTTGATCTTGGCAGGTGGTTTAAACCCTGACAATGTCGAACAGGCAATTCTCACCACACATGCGTATGCTGTGGACGTGAGCGGCGGTGTCGAGTCCGCAAAAGGTATTAAAGACCAACAACTCATCGAACGCTTTATGCAAGGAGTCCTTCGTGGATCAGCAAAATAATGTGATTGACTATACCCAATACCCGGATGAACGCGGGCATTTCGGTATTCATGGCGGGCGTTTTGTGTCAGAAACTTTAATGGCAGCTCTAGAAGATCTAGAGAAGCTGTATTTCCGTATGAAAAATGACGAACAGTTTTTGGCAGAATTCGACCGTGACCTCGCTTTTTATGTAGGTCGTCCTAGTCCGCTTTATCATGCTGAACGATGGTCGAAGGAGTTGGGTGGTGCGCAGATTTACTTAAAACGTGAAGACTTAAACCATACTGGCTCCCATAAAGTAAACAACACCATTGGTCAGGCGCTGCTTGCGAAACTGTCAGGTAAAAAGCGTATTATTGCCGAAACCGGTGCAGGTCAGCATGGTGTGGCAACAGCAACGATTGCTGCACGTTTGGGCCTTGAATGCGTGGTGTTCATGGGTGCTGAAGACGTAAAACGTCAAGCGATGAACGTGTATCGTATGCGTTTGCTTGGAGCAACGGTTGTACCCGTAGAAAGTGGCTCTAAGACTTTAAAAGATGCCATGAATGAAGCAATGCGTGACTGGGTCACCAACGTAGATTCAACCTATTACGTGATTGGTACAGTGGCAGGTCCACATCCGTATCCACAATTGGTACGTGATTTCCAATCGATTATTGGTCGTGAAGCACGTCGTCAGATTCAGGAACAGGCTGGTCGCCTTCCGGATGCACTTGTGGCATGTGTGGGTGGTGGTTCAAATGCGATGGGCTTGTTCTACCCATTCCTGAATGATCAAGACGTGAAAATGTACGGCGTGGAAGCAGCAGGTTATGGCATTGAGTCAGGCAAGCACTCTGCACCTTTGAATGCTGGTCATGTTGGTGTGCTTCACGGGAACCGTACTTACCTGATGTCAGATGAGCAAGGTCAGATCATTGAAACTCACTCAATTTCTGCGGGTCTAGATTATCCGGGTGTGGGTCCTGAGCACAGTTTCTTAAAAGATATGAACCGTGTTGAATATGTACCAATCAATGACCAGGAAGCACTACAAGGCTTTCGTGATTTGACCAAAATTGAAGGCATTATCCCTGCGTTAGAGAGCTCTCACGCGATGGCATACGTGACTAAACTTGCACCTACTATGGATAAAGATCAAATCATTATTGCGACAGTTTCAGGTCGTGGTGATAAGGACTTGATGACTGTGGCACGTATTGATGGTGTGGAAATGGTTGAGATGTAACTTTCTTGAAACCCTCTCCTTATAGGAGAGGGTTTGGGTGAGGTTGTATTTAATAAAAATCCTCTTTCTTTGCAAAAGGAGGAGGTAGGAATGGATTGAGAGTTACAGCCTTCTTTTTAATACTTACGTATGAGCGATCGGTTAGGCAACATGGATGTTGCCGTAAGGCTGAGGTATAAGGATATACCTTCAGCCTTACAAAATGGTTTTGTTACTTTTGCCGAAACAAAAGTAAGGATTTACTAAAGAATCAATATGCAAACTTATAATGAAAATGGGTGTGCGAGAAACATGCTTCAAAAACTTTTCTTCAAGTAGATATTATTTTGGAAAAGCCCAAAGTAACCAAAGGCTTTTTTATTGAGCAGACATTACATCCTTGTAATACTGCTCAACGGACGACATCCATGTCGCAAAAAACGTTTCCTATACAGATAGCTAAAATTTTGGATCCTCATAAAAAGAATAAGATTCAAATGAAATCAAAAGCTTGTTTATAACTTGGCGATAAACGGTAGAAAAAGTTCCTTATCAAGACTAAGGAATTAGCATAATATTGAACCCGGCTGTATAAACTCTCCGACTTACATGGAATGCCTTACATGGATTTAATTCAGGCAAATGGACAACCCCGTTACGGACGTTTCAAAGAAATTCCCAAAAGTATCGATTACAATGCTTACCAGTACAAAACTCCTTATGGCCAGGTTGTTGCCGGCTGGCGTAAGCATCTCAAATATAAAAAATTCAAATTCTGTAGCATTCAGCATGAACACTACAGCATTGGCGTAGCGATCGCCGATATTGCCTGGGCAGGGCATGGTTTTTTCTATATCTATGATCATCAGACCAATGAAGTGCGCGAATGGAATGCGATCAATTTTCTGTCACGGCATACTGTTTTAGATGAACAGCCACTGTTCAATCATAGCTATTTTCATAAATCTCCGTACCAGATTGAAATTCAGCATGCCAATGGTGTGCGTTATATCACCGTGACCAAACATGGGGATATTAAGCTTAGTGCCCGGATTTTCTGTGCTGGAACAGATCCACTGAGTATGTGTAGTCCAACCGGTATTAATGGCTGGACGTATACCCAAAAGTTGACGACTTTGGGTTGTGAAGGTCATTTTGTCACAAGACAAGGACAGACCATCCAGTTTAATGAACGTACCTTTGCTTCACTGGATGATACCTGTGGTTTTCTGCGTCCTGAAACGGCATGGTTCTGGTTATCCTGTAATTTTTGGGATAGTAAGCAGAACCGGATCGGAATTAATCTTGCATCAGGCGTGAATGAAAGCTTTGGTAATGAAAACTGTCTATGGGTCAACGGTAAGATTTATGCCTTGACCGACGTGCTGTTTCAGCAGGAATCAGAAAACCAGTGGAGTATACGCTCATTGGATGAGAAGCTAAATTTGCGTGTAACTACGGGCTGGCGCCGTTATGAAAACCTGAATTTACGTCTGGTGGGTAGCCAGTTTAGCCAATGGCAGGCAAGAGTATCCGGTACTATTCAGCAGGACGATCAGGAATATATATTGCTAGATGAATATGCCTTGCTTGAGCAGCATTACGCCAAGTGGTAAACATCATGAAAAAAAGCCTTCATCTGAAGGCTTTTTCTTTTCTTAGTTTCAATTTTTAGTCTTTCGCTGCCTGCCAAAACGCTTCTCCCGCCTGAATTGGATCACCGGTTTCAGCCAAAGTTTTTAGCCAGACATCATATTGGGCAATCACCGGATGCTGACTGGGGTGAAAATCCTTTTTAAACCAGTCTCGATACTGTCTGCCCATACGGGTCAGCTTACCTTTTTTACCGAAGAACCATGGCAGGCCACGAATATTCATTTGCAGGCGTTGGCGTGGGTTAAAGCCGTCATGTTTGAGCATGACATTGGCACGGTAAATGGTAAAACCAAACATCAGAATGGTTGTAGTAACCAAGGTAGCACGACGGGTAAATTCTGGCGTTTTCGCAACACCTTTCATCACATCAAAAGCCACATCACGGTGTTCCATTTCCTCAATGGCATGCCAGGCAAACAGGGCACGTACATAAGGATGTGCTTCTCTTAAGGTGTCTTTATAGGCATAGAAGGTTTCGGCCATTAGAGCGGTCAGATGCTCGGCGGCGGCAGTGACTGCAATATTGAACTGAGCTGAACGGTGTTTCAGGTCATAGCCCATCATTTTATTTAGGCGGGTAATGAACTGATCCACGGGCATATTTTGCTTGCGCATCATGTCATTCATTTTATCGTGTGCGATGCCGTGTTGTGCTTCCTGACGAATAAAATCTGCTACCCGTTTTTGCAGCTCTGGATCGGTAATTTTATCGCGAAACAGGCGTACGCTTTGAATGAAGTAGCGTTCACCATCCGGGAAAGTCAGGCTCAAGGCATCAAACATACGAGTCAGGAAAGGATCACCGCCAAACCAGAAGCGAGGAATTTCATCAAGTTTAAAGTCAAGATTGGTGCGAACCACCGGCTGTACAGTTGTTTTTAATGGTGCATTCATCTTTTGTCATTCTTGTTGATGTCGATGCTGACAGTATGTCGACCATTACACAAATTGTTTTGACAGTTATTGCCAATTTTTATACATTTTACGCCAAATGAAAATAAAACTTGTCAAATTGCTGCACTCATAGAGAATTACACATGCAGGACATAAGAATATCAAATGGTTATATTCAGCTGTGGGCTACGCATCTGCGCAGCCTGAATATAGAACCTCTGCAGGCTGGTTTTCTTGAAGATCTAAATACACCACTGCGCCATTTAATTGATCAGCCTTTTGATACTGAAGTTCCTCTTGAGTTATTAAATACGGTGATTGAAAGAACCCAAACGCATTTGCATTGTCCACAATTAATTTTTGAAATTGTGCAATCCATTCGTCCGGAGCATTTTGGGGTATTGGGTTATATGGCCTCGAAAAGCAGCAGTATCTCTGAGATGATCGGTTATATCATGCGTTTTCAGCGCCTAGTGGTGGATGGCAGTGAATTTGTCCCTCTGCAAATAAAACAGCATGAACAAAGTATTGAACTCTACTGGGCTTTTCTGCATGAGAAATACCAGTTACTGAATGAACTCACCATTGCGGCGATGGTACAGCTGGGCCGTTATATTTTGCAGGATCATCCGCTAGTACTGCGTTGTGTTCGATTTGCGCATGCACCCTTGATGGCACAACGGCATTATCAGAAATTCTTTGGCGTGGACGTGCATTTTTCTCAGGCCTATTATGGTTTTGAGCTGGACTTACAAGATTTACAATTCAGGTCAGAACAGGCTGATCCGATGCTGTTACAACTGCTCGTCCGCCAAGCTGAAGAAGCCATTGCTACCAGGTCTTCAAATGAATCAATATTACAGCAGGCACGAAAAATTATTGCTGATCAGCTACGTACTGAATATCAGGCAATCAAAATTGAACAACTGGCACAGCAGCTATGGATGTCATCACGCAGCTTACAGCGTTATTTAAGCGAGCAGGGCAGCTCCTTTAAAAAGTTGCTGGAACAGGAGCGAATGAAACGCTGTGAGACGTTATTACAGCAGGGACTTAGCCTGACTGAAATTGCCCAGCAACTGGATTATTCCGATCAATCCGCATTGGCACGTGCCTATAAAGCAGCAACAGGGCAAACACTTTTACAGGCACGAAAACTCTTCAAAACAAAGGAAGAAAAATAGCAATAAAAAAGCGACCCATAAGGATCGCTGATTTTTACTTTTACTGCTTAAGCATTTGCTTTGAGTCGGGGAAACCTAAACGCAATTGCCAGTACTGCAAAGATCGCCAGAATCCAGCAATAATAAACACCACCAATCAATTCTACCGGAGACAGTTTGGCAATCGAACAGGCCAGCAATAGCTGTGCGCCATAAGGAATCAGGCCTTGAACTACACAAGAGAAAATATCCATCAAGGCAGCAGATCGTTTTGGATCAACGCCATATTCTTTTGCCACTTCACGTGCCATATCACCAGACAAGATGATCGCCACGGTATTATTGGCCACAAACAGATTCGAGAAAATTACAAGAAAACTGATACCAATTTCACCGGCACGTTGACGGCCAACTTTAAATAAACGGGTTAGCGCATAGATCCGTTCGATCAGCCAGCGCAGGCCACCTTCACGTTGCATAATGGCGGACAAACCACCGAGGAACATCGACAGCAAAGCGACTTCGAACATTCCCACAAAACCATCATAGATTGAAGTATTCAATTTGAGCAGGTCAAACTCTGATGTCGCGAACAGACCAAATAAGCCCGATAGCAATACGCCAATTGCCAAGACCGCAAGTACATGCAGACGACTAAAGGCCAAGACAAAAACCGCAATATAAGGCAGCACTAACAGCCAGTTAAACTCCTTATATTCCACGCCGCTTGTTGTGCTGGTATGAAAGAAATAAATCGCAATAGTGACAATTGATGCCGGCACCGCAATCCAGACATTGACCCGGAACTTGTCCCGTAGCTGGACTTTCTGGCTGCTGGTCGCCGCAATCGTAGTATCCGAGATCATCGACAGGTTATCACCAAACATCGCACCACCGACAACAGCACCAATGGCATGAATCACGGTAATATCTGTGGCTTGAGTAAAGCCAAAGGCAATCGGTGCACAGGCAGCAATTGTTCCCATTGAGGTACCCATTGCAGTTGCAATGAATGCTGAAATAATAAATAGCATCGGCAAGACAAATTCTGGTGGAATCACTGACAGGCCCATTTGCACGGTGGCATCGACACTGCCAATAGCACCGCTGACACTGGCAAATGCCCCCGCCAGCATAAACACCATGAACATCAGAATCAGGTTAGGATGGCTGGCACCCTTAAGAAATTCTTCAATGCCCTGGTTGAGTTTGCCGCGATATACTAATGCAGCCAAGATAATCGCAGGCAGGGCAGCAACAGGCGCTTTCACCTGATAGAACGCGAACTCGGTTCCGATCATGGTGTGATAAATCCCGCTGCCTAAAAAGATTGTTAAAAATACAATAAGCGGCAACAGTGCAATGGCCCGTGCCTGCACTGTAGCTTCTGAATCAGTCTGCATAGGAGATAGAAAAGTAAAAAAGTGCGCGTAGTATAAAGCAGGTTTTGCAATTTCAGAAAACTTTAAATATATGCGCTAACACCTGTGTTTTTATTCAGTTTTTGGTGATAAAAATAAGTTTATCTAAACATTCAATATTTTACAGAATAGCGAAATTAGTCATCTTTGATCATTGAGAAAAAAATCAAAATATTCGTAAATACTGTCTTTCGGGTTGTTCTGAAATCTTCGCGCAGGAAATGAAATACAATACCGCTTCGCTGTGTACTGTTCAATGAACAAAAAATAGCGTTACAATGCGGTGTCTTGTATTTCTACAATAGTCAACGCTTCAAGTTTGAAAACACGTTAAGGAACGCACAACCCTATGTCACGTTTAGCCACACGATTTGGACAACTTAAATCTCAACAGCGTAAAGCTTTAGTTTCTTATGTTATGGCTGGTGACCCGCATCCTGAGGTGACTGTACCTCTGCTCCATCAAATGGTAGATGCCGGTGTCGATGTGATTGAACTGGGTCTTCCATTTTCGGATCCGATGGCGGATGGTCCCGTGATTGCACTTGCTGCTGAACGCGCACTTGCAGGCGGAACCAATACCCTGAATGCTCTGGAAATGGTGAAAGAGTTTCGTCAGAAAGATAACGAAACTCCAGTGGTTCTGATGGGTTATTTAAACCCTGTTGAAGTGATTGGCTATGAAAAGTTCGTGGCTTATGCTCATGAATGTGGAGTCGATGGTGTACTTCTGGTGGATCTGCCACCTGAAGAAGCAGATGATTTGAAAATCGTATTGCAAAAATATGACATGGATCAAATTTTCCTGCTGGCACCGACTTCAACCGATGCCCGTATTCAGCACGTGGTAAAACAGGCCAGCGGCTTTATTTACTATGTTTCACTGAAAGGGGTGACTGGTGCAGCAACTTTAGACGTGTCTGAAGCTGCAGCCCGCATTCAGAAAATTAAGACCGAGACAGATGTTCCTGTTGGCGTTGGTTTTGGTATCAGTGATGCTGCATCTGCGAAAGCGATGGGTGTTGCTGCCGATGCAGTGATTGTAGGAAGTGCGTTCGTGAAGCAGTTTGCAACGCTCGCGCCAGAACAAGCCGTTGTCGAAACGATGAATAAAGTCAAGGAGCTTCGAGCAGCGCTCGATGAGTTAGTATGAGTCAACCAGTCAAATCAGGCAAAATTCTGAGCCCATCGACCCCATGGACGGAGCGTACAGTTCCAGGTATTGATGTTCCTGATGAGCAAACCGCACTCAAGGCGACGTTTACTGAGCCAACGATTGAGTGCCCAGAATGTCATGCTTTGGTGACACGTACCGCGATGTCATTTAATGCCTATGTTTGTCCACAATGTGATGAACATCTGAGAATGAAGGCACGTGATCGTCTGAACTGGTTCTTTGACCAGGTACAGACAGAAATGGGTCAGGAATTTAAGGCGAAAGATCCACTAAAATTTGTCGACAGCAAAGCCTATCCAGACCGTATGTCAGAAGCACAGAAAAAAACTGGCGAAACTGAAGCCTTAGTTGTGATGCAAGGGCAGCTGAAAGGCGTAACAATGATAGCCTGTGCCTTTGAATTCGATTTCATGGGTGGTTCAATGGGTACAGTGGTCGGTGACCGTTTTGTGCAAGCTGCGGAACGTGCAATTGAACAGCAACAGCCATTGATCTGTTTTGCTGCTTCAGGTGGAGCACGTATGCAGGAAGGCATGTTGTCTTTGATGCAGATGGCTCGTACATCAGCTGCAATCCAGCGTCTGAAAGAAGCAGGTCTGCCATACGTAGTTGTGCTTACCCACCCGGTTTATGGTGGTGTAACTGCATCTCTGGCTATGTTAGGTGATGTGCATATTGCTGAACCGAAAGCAATGATCGGTTTTGCGGGTAAACGTGTCATCGAACAAACAGTACGTGAAAAGCTGGAAGAACCGTTCCAACGTGCAGAATATTTGCTTGATCATGGCGTGATCGACCAGATTGTTCACCGTCATGCATTACGTGATACAGTCTATCGTATTGTCACGAAATTGATGAATTTGCCTTGAACACAGCAGCACCTTTAGCAACAGATTCTTTAGATACATGGCTCGATTATTGGAGCCATGTTCACGTTACGGGTATTGATTTAGGTCTGGAGCGCGTCATTCCAGTCGCTGAAAAGCTGGGCGTTACACAGCCTGAAGCCAAAGTGCTGACCGTTGCTGGAACCAATGGTAAAGGTTCGACCACGACCACCTTGGCCGCCATTCTAAATGCGCAAGGTTTGAAAGTTGGCTTATATCAATCCCCGCATGTGTATCGCTTTAATGAACGTGTCAAACTGCGCGGTATTGAAGTTGAAGATCAGTTGCTGATAGCTGCTTTTGTTGAAGTCGATCAGGCTCGCCGCGAATGTGGTTTGAGCCTGTCTTTCTTTGAAGCAACCACACTCGCTGCCTTTGTTATTTTTAAAAATGAAGCGTGTGATGTCTGGGTGCTGGAAGTGGGTTTGGGCGGTCGTCTGGACGTAGTCAATGTCGTCAATCCAGATGTTGCAGTGATTAGCAATATTGGTCTGGACCATACCGATTGGCTCGGCGATACCATTGAAAAAATTGCCTTTGAAAAAGCCGGTATTATCCGTCCAAATATTCCGGTGGTTTTTGGCGGACAACAGGACATTCCTCAAGCGATTTTAGACAAGGCGGCTGAATGTATAGCGCCGTTATATGCCATCAATCGTGATTATTTTTATGAAGCCTTTGAAGATGGTCAATCTTGGGGCTTTGCATCTTCTGGAACAACCTTGAAACTTCCGACAGGTTCACTGGCACTGGATAATATCTCGACAGCTGTTGCCGCAATTCTGGTGAGTGGTCTGGAAGTCAGTCAGGAAGCCATTGCACAAGGAATCCAAACGGCAAAATTGCCAGGTCGTTTTGAGATTCGTGAAATTGCAAATAAAACGGTGATATTTGATGCCGGGCATAATCCGCATGGGGTCGAATTTCTGTTAAGACAGTTGGGTCACTATTTAAAACATCATTCACAGATTTCTGAAGTGGTCTGTGTCTTTTCGATGTTAGGCGATAAAGATATAAATTCTGTGGTTGGGTTATTGAAAGACAGTATCCGATTATGGAAAATTGCACCGTTAAATGTTCCACGTGCAGCAGAGCTGTCGGTATTGACTGATGCTTTAGCTGGGCAAGCGGTGGAAACCTATAACAATGTTAAATTAGCTTTTCAATCAGCGCTGGATGAAACGAATAATAATCAGCTGATCTTGGTGTGTGGTTCATTTCATACGTTAGAAGCGGTATGGGAGTATTTGGAAGAATGTCAATGAATAACAAACAACGCTGGATGGGAGGCGTTGTTTTATTAGGTGGTGGTGTTTTATTGGCAGCATTACTCCTGAAAGGCAAAGCAGAAATTGATCATCATAGTGTGAATGTGCCGGAACAGCCGGCTCAGGTAGAAAGCCGCGATATCGGTGGCCCGGGTTCACTGACGGTGGATGTTGAAACTGAAAAACGTCTTCTGGAACAGCAGCGCCGTGACCGTGAAAAGGCCGTGGCTGAGCAGGAAGCACGTGCAGCAGAATTCCTGGCGATGCAACAGCAGGCTGAAGCGGATGCAGCACGTAAAGCGGCTGAAGAATATGCTGCACTCAATGCACATCGTATGGGCCAGCAAAGCTCAGACAATATTCCGCCAGAACTGGTAGAAGATGAACAGGCCAAACAGAAGCGTTTAGCCGAGGACAAAGCGGCTGCGCAAAAAAAGCTTGAGCAGCAGAACTTAACCCAGCAGCAAAATTCTTCTGACGCTGTGAAGAAAGAAGCTGAGCGTAAAGCTGCAGAGGAAAAGCGCAAAGCAGAAGAACGTAAAGCGGCTGAGAAGAAAGAAGCTGAACGCAAGGCTGCTGAAGAAAAACGTCAGGCCGAAGTAAAGCGTAAAGCCGAACAGCAGAAAGCAGAAGAACAGCGTAAAGCTGCTGCAAAGAAAGAGGCTGAACAAAAAGCTGCCGAAGAGAAACGTAAGGCAGAGGAAAAACGTAAAGCTGAGGAAAAACGTAAAGCTGAAGAAGCCAAGAAAAAGGCTGAAGCTGAAAAAGCACGTAAATTGCTGGAAGGCGAAGATGACAAGCAATGGATGGTTCAGGTGGCACTGGCTGCCAATGAAGCCAATGCTGATGCGATTGCGGCAAAACTTCGTGCTAAAGGCTATAAGGTGACCAAGAGCCCAACCTCAAAAGGGGTGCGAATTATGGTTGGTCCATCGAAAGACCGTGAAACTGCGGATGCACTACGTAAGAAAATCGCTTCTGATGCCAGTCTGAACATGAAATCAGCCTGGGTTAACGATTGGGTGCCTTTAGATAAACGTTAATCTAACTCTGCTTTAAACTTTAAAATGGATCCGTGAGTTGTTCTCGGATCCATTTTACATTTTCAGGAGTGAATAATTTGTCAATATTGCGCCAGATACTGTGAAAGCCATAACCGCCATGTTTCATTTCTTTTACCGCATCTTCAATACTCCAGTTCTGAAAAATAATCCGGTACATGGCTACGCTGGCACCAGTACGATCAGAACCGTGATAGCAGTGTAATAAAACCTTTTCATTGTTTTGCCGTGCCTGCTGAATTAACTGCATCACTTTCAGTAAATCTTCACGTTGCATCGCCCAAGTATGAATAGGTACATGTCTTAGCTTGAGATTTTCATTGTCGAGTATTGCTGAATCTTTGTCGCGTGAACGCAGATTAATCACTACATCAATATCATACTGTTTCAACAACGGTTTCAGTTCATGGCTTGGCTGTTCACTTCGGTAGACTTCATTATTGATCTGATAAAAATTATGCTGTGTATGTAGTTCCTGTCCCCAATGTGCAGGACGCTGGTGCTCTGGAAAGGCGGGTGTAGTCATACAGCCAGGTAAGGCAAAGATAGAAACGATAAGAAACGAATAATAATTTTTCATGGCGATCTGTATTGTAGTTTTAATCACTATCTTAAACAGAATAGAACTTTTCACAAGAAAAAGCCTGTCTGAAGACAGGCTTTAGAAGAAGTTCGAGAACCCGGCTCGTCAATGGGTTTCGACCAAAACATGGAAATGAATGTTTAGGATTTTGACCATCTTCATTTCCATGGTGGAGAGTAACTTACAGCATTTAAAATATTCATACTTCGGTGAATCAATAAGTACTAGGTGTTTCACTTATCCAAAACTACGCGCTCCGCTTGTCTTGCGAATAATTAAAGCAGCGCTTTAATTATTATTACTCGAAGCATAGCTTCTCGTCTTGCGCAAGGACAGAGCAACGCTCTGCTTATCCTTGCTCAGGCTGGGGCGTTAAACGCAGATAAGGAGTCACTGCCTTATAACCTTTAGGGAAGCGTTGTTTGATTTCTTCCTCATCTTTCAGGGAAGGCACAATCACTACGTCTTCACCTTGTTGCCAGTTGGCAGGCGTTGCCACTTTATGGTGATCAGTCAACTGAAGTGAATCAACCACACGTAGAATTTCGTGGAAGTTACGACCAGTCGATGCAGGGTAAGTAATGATCAGGCGAACTTTTTTATTTGGGTCAATGATAACCAAAGAGCGTACAGTTAAAGTTTCACTCGCATTTGGGTGAATGAAATCATATAAGGTGGACACCTTGCGATCCTGATCTGCAAGAATTGGGAAATTCACGCTGGTATTTTGAGTTTCATTAATATCTTTGATCCAGCCATGATGCGAATCCACATCATCTACGGATAATGCAATCGCTTTTACACTACGCTTTTCAAATTCATCTTTAAGCTTTGCAGTAAAGCCAAGTTCAGTGGTACATACCGGCGTATAATCTGCTGGATGCGAGAACAGGATACCCCAGCTATCCCCTAGAAAGTCATAGAAATTAATGAGACCTTCGCTTGATTGTTGTTCAAAGTTTGGTGCGGTATCGCCTAAACGTAAAGCCATGATGTGTGCCTCTAAATTCTGTTATTGATTTGGATAAATCTAATATGAACCAGTTTTTTTATAATTAAAAATAGTGTTTTTAGCTTTTCTTATGAATAAAAGTGCATAAAGATGAAATCCATCTATCTGCTTTTGAATTAAACAGCCATGCATTTTACTATATTGCATGTTCAAAATTTGCTACATTAGCTTGCCTTAGATCTCCGGGCTGGAAGCTGGAATAAGGTTTTTTTATTAAAACCCTTGTAGTTCAAATTTCTAGCACCATAATAAACGACTAAGAACATATTCATTTGACAAGCAAGATTTAGAGAGTCTATTCATGTTGGCAAGTCTGATCGGAGGAATCTTCGGTACCAAAAATGAGCGCGAACTCAAACGCATGCGTAAAATCGTAGACAAGATTAATGCGCTCGAGCCGACGATATCTGCCCTAAGCGATGCAGACTTATCTGCAAAAACTGAAGAATTCAAACAACGATATAATAACGGCGAAAGTCTAGATAAATTACTTCCTGAAGCGTTTGCAGTCTGCCGTGAAGCAGGTAAACGTATCATGGGAATGCGTCATTACGACGTACAGCTGATTGGTGGTATCACCCTGCATGAAGGCAAAATTGCCGAGATGCGTACGGGTGAAGGTAAAACCCTGATGGGTACCTTGGCCTGTTATCTGAATGCCTTGAGTGGTCAGGGTGTGCATGTCATTACTGTGAATGACTACCTGGCACAGCGTGATGCCGAGTTAAACCGTCCATTATTCGAATTTTTGGGTTTGAGCATTGGTATTATTTACTCTATGCAAAACCCGGCAGAAAAAGCTGAAGCCTATAAAGCCGATATCACTTACGGTACCAATAACGAATTCGGTTTTGACTATCTGCGTGACAACATGGTGTTCTCGCTGGCAGAGAAAAAGCAGCGTGGTCTGACTTATGCCATTATCGATGAGGTCGACTCGATCCTGATCGATGAAGCACGTACACCATTGATCATCTCTGGTCAAAGTGAAGACTCTTCTCAGCTTTATTCTGCAATCAATAGCATTCCACCAAAATTACATCCACAAAAAGAAGAGAAAGTGCCGGATGGCGGTCATTTCTGGATTGATGAAAAACAGCGTTCTGTAGAAATTACTGAAGTTGGTTTTGAATTCGTGGAGAATGAACTGATTGCAATGGGCTTGCTGGCTGAGGGTGAGAGCCTGTATTCGGCTTCTAACCTGAATCTGGTGCATCATGTGACTGCGGCAATTCGTGCACACTACCTGTACCAACGCAACGTGCATTACATCATCCATGAAGGTGAAGTGATCATTGTCGATGAGAACACAGGTCGTACCATGCCGGGTCGTCGTTGGTCTGAAGGTCTGCATCAAGCGGTAGAAGCCAAAGAAGGTCTGGAAATCCAGCCTGAAAACCAGACCCTTGCAACGACAACTTTCCAGAACTATTTCCGTCTTTACAAAAAATTGTCTGGTATGACCGGTACAGCGGATACTGAAGCTGCGGAAATGAAAGAAATTTACGGTCTGGATGTGGTACTTATTCCAACCCACCGTCCAATGATTCGTAATGACCAGAATGACTTGATTTACCTGAATCGTGAAGGTAAATACAACGCGATTATTCAGGAAATTCAACGTGTCCACGAAGCAGGTGTCGCACCGATTCTCATTGGTACGGCAACGATTGAAGCGTCTGAAATTCTTTCTGAAAAATTGCGAGAGGCGGGTATTCAGCATGAAGTTCTAAATGCGAAGCAGCACGAACGTGAAGCAGATATTATTGCTCAAGCGGGTGCACCACGTGCAGTAACGATTGCGACCAACATGGCAGGTCGTGGTACCGATATTTTGCTGGGCGGTAACTGGAAAGCCAAACTCGCCAAAATTGAGAATCCAACACCTGAAGATGAAGCGCAACTGAAAGCTGAATGGGAAGAAAACCATGAAGCGGTATTGGCATCAGGTGGCTTGCACATTATTGGTTCTGAGCGTCATGAATCACGTCGTATTGATAACCAGCTCCGTGGTCGTGCCGGTCGTCAAGGTGACCCAGGTGTATCGCGTTTCTATCTGTCTCTTGAAGATGACTTGATGCGTATCTTCGCAGGCGACCGTATCATTGCCATGATGCGTGCCATGGGTCTGCAAGAAGATGAAGCGATTGAGCACAAGATGGTATCGCGCTCAATTGAAAATGCGCAGCGTAAAGTTGAAGCACGTAACTTTGATATTCGTAAAAACCTGTTGAAATACGATGACGTAAATAACGAACAACGTAAGATTATCTATTCTCAACGTGATGACATTCTGGCAGAAAATTCTCTGCAAGATTACATCGAAGAAATGATCCGCGATGTCATGAAGGGCATGATTGCTAACTATGTTCCACCAGAATCTATTCATGACCAGTGGGATATTGAAGGTTTAGAACAGGCACTGAAGGAAGACTTGAACTTCGAATTACCAGTCGGTCAATGGTTGGAACAGGACCGCCGTCTGGATGAAGAAGGTTTGGTTGAACGTATTACGGATGAAGTGATCAATCGCTACCGCGAACGTCGTGAACAGATGGGTGCTGAATCGGCAGCAACTTTGGAACGTCACTTCCTGTTAAATTCTCTGGACCGTCACTGGAAAGAGCATCTGGCGGCAATGGATTATCTTCGCCAAGGTATTCATTTACGTGGTTATGCACAGAAAAATCCGGAACAGGAATACAAAAAAGAAGCGTATAACCTGTTCGTGAATATGCTGGGTGTAATCAAGTCTGATGTGGTGATGGATCTATCCCGTATCCATGTGCCAACGGCAGAAGAACTGGCTGAGATGGAAGCACAGCAACAGGCTCAGGCTGAAGCAATGCGTATCCAGTTATCCCATCAGGAATTCGATAGCCTGCTGGAAGATGGGGAAGAAGATCATACCCTTCAAAATGCTAATACCACTTCAGTTGCACCAGTATTTGAACCACCTGCAAGCCGTAATGCACCATGTCCATGTGGTTCAGGCCTGAAATACAAACAGTGTCACGGTAAAATTTAAGTGATATAAAAAAATCAGAGCCTCAGAGCTCTGATTTTTTATGTGAAAAAGTTTTTCAAAAGCACATTTGGAATTGCAGTTCACAACATTAAGTGTTATTTAGTTGCTCATTGGACATCAAATTGCGGACAGACAATGAAAAAAGTATTAAAACCGTTGATGATTGCTGCATTGGCAATCCCTACATTGAGTTTTGCAGCTTCAGAAACCACAACTGTAGATAAAGTAAAACAAGCTATTGGCCCAACAACTGCACCTGCTCAGGTAGATGCAAATGGTCAGGTGACTGTAGAAAGTCCTCGTACAGGTATCCGTTATACCTTTGCCAATCCGAATCGTCCGATTGTATTGCAAACTGCTGCAATTACTGCGGCCAATGCAGCCAATGCAGACCGTATTGTGGCATCTAATCCGGCCTTATCTGCAACCAGTCAGCAACAAGCGAAAAAAGCACTGCTTGATCAAGCAACCCAGCTGGTAAAAAACTAAGTTTTGCTGAGCTGAATAAAACCAGTCGCTATGACTGGTTTTTTATTGTGAAAAACCATAAGAAAAGAGAGTGTCTGTCAGGCTTTGGCTCGATTTTTTGTTTCAGATCAACTAAGCTGTATTTTTCTAAAACTTCAATATTGGACATTTTAAAATGGCAGTTGGTGACGTATCTATGCCACAGATGCATGTGGTGAAAGGGGTGAAAATTGGTTCGGCAGAAGCGTATGTGCGCTATCAGAACCGACGTGACCTGGTGATATTTGAACTGGCTGAAGGCTCCAATGTTGCGGGCGTATTTACCCAGAATGCTTTCTGTGCAGCACCTGTTCATGTGTCTAAGGCACATTTAGCCGTAGGTAATCCACGTTATTTAGTCATCAATACCGGGAATGCCAATGCGGGTACGGGGCCTACAGGCATGGCAAATGCTGAAGCGACTTGTGCCAAACTGGCAGAACTCGCAGGGGTAAATGCTGCTGAAATTCTGCCATTTTCAACTGGTGTTATTGGTGAGCAACTACCAATGGAGCGCCTATTAAGCGGTTTACAGCCAGCACTAGACTCATTGCGTGATGATGCATGGGGAGATGCAGCGACTGGGATCATGACTACAGATACCACACCCAAAGGTGCTTCTGAACAGTTCGAAATGGATGGCATCACTTATACCATGACTGGTATTTCTAAAGGTGCAGGTATGATCCGTCCGAACATGGCGACCATGTTGGGTTATGTAGCGACTGATGCACCGATTAGCCGTGAACTGGTTCAACAACTGCTTTCTACCACAGTCAACGTGTCATTCAACCGTATTACGATTGATGGTGACACCTCAACCAATGACTCTTGTATCTTTATTGCAACGGGTCAAGCGGGTGGTACTGAAATTAGCACTAGCGAAGATCCACGTTATGCAGTATTACTTGAAGTATTGACACGTATCATGAAACGTTTGGCTCAATTGATCGTACGTGATGGTGAAGGCGCGACCAAGTTCATCACTGTGGCAGTTGAAGGTGGGGCTAATACACAAGAATGTTGTGATATTGCATATAGTATTGCGCATTCTCCGCTGGTGAAAACAGCAATCTTTGCTTCTGATCCAAACTGGGGGCGTATCCTGGCTGCGATTGGTTATGCAGGTGTGCCAAACTTAGACGTTGCAAAAATTCAGGTTTGGTTAGATGATGTACAAATCTGTAAAGATGGTGGTGCAGCAGCAGACTATACTGAAGAAGCTGGTGCACGAGTAATGGCTCAGGCAGAGATGACCATTCGTGTTGACCTTGGACGAGGGACAGCGAAAGATACGGTTTATACTTGTGACCTGTCTTATGACTATGTCCGAATTAATGCGGACTATCGCTCATAATGCTGATTTAATTCAAAAGCCTCCGTCTGGAGGCTTTTTTATACTTTTTAATTTTTTACTAAATGGTCAAAAAGGCAGATTGCAAAAACTGACCGGTATGTGATGTAGGATGGATGTCTGGCGGAAGTCAGGCATATAGGAAAAGAGAAGACGTTGTTATGAATGATGCAACCAAACTGATAGCCAATGAAGCCAAATCAATTGTGCAGGCACATTTAGATCGCTTGGGCGAGACAAAAGAGCATCAGTTGAGTAAACAGGCCAAGCAGGAAAAGTTTGCTCAGATCCAGGCAGAACTTAAAAAGCGTGATGCTGTACTGGTCGCACATTATTACTGTGATCCTGAAGTTCAGGAGCTGGCAGAACTTAGCGGTGGTTGTGTGTCTGATTCCTTGGAAATGGCACGTTTTGGTCGTGATCATCCAGCATCTACTCTGGTCGTTGCTGGTGTAAAATTTATGGGGGAAACTTCAAAAATTTTATCACCGAATAAAACTGTGCTCATGCCAACGCTAGAAGCAACGTGTTCACTGGATCTTGGCTGTCCTGTCGATGAATTTACCAAGTTCTGTGATGCCCATCCTGATCATACCGTGGTGGTTTATGCCAATACTTCGGCAGCTGTAAAAGCACGTGCGGATTGGGTAGTAACTTCAAGCTGTGCAGTAGAAATTATCGAGCATCTAGATAGCTTAGGTGAAAAAATCATTTGGGCACCGGATCAGCATCTTGGTCGTTATATTCAGAAGAAAACCGGTGCAGATATGTTGTTATGGGATGGTGCGTGTATTGTGCATGAAGAATTCCGTGCGCGCGGCATTGAAAACATGAAAGCACTGTATCCTGATGCAGCAGTATTGGTACACCCAGAATCGCCAGAATCGGTAGTTGCCATTGCAGATGCAGTCGGCAGTACTTCACAACTCATTAAAGCTGCTCAGACTTTACCGAATGAGCGACTGATTGTGGCAACAGACCGCGGCATTTTCTACAAAATGCAGCAGGCTGTACCGAACAAGATCCTGATTGAAGCACCAACTGCTGGGGAAGGCGCGACATGCCGTTCATGTGCGCATTGTCCTTGGATGGCGATGAATGAACTTGATGGCATTTTGCATGTGTTGCAACATGGAGATCAGGAAATTCATGTCGATCCTACATTGGCAGAACGGGCAAAATTACCACTTGATCGAATGCTGGACTTTAGTGCAGGTCTAAAGCGTTAGGATTTGTATAAAAAATGTCTGAAATGCTTGATAAATATACGCTTGAAGTGATTTTTTGATTTTTTTTAAATATAGGTGTTGACGTCTTAGGGCGTCGCGCCTAGAATGCACACCGTACCAAGCGATAAGCTTGATACGAAAGCTGAGATGAATCGGAGCATAGCACAGCCTGGTAGTGCACCTGGTTTGGGACCAGGGGGTCGTAGGTTCGAATCCTACTGCTCCGACCAATTCTTCAAGGCGGATGGTGAGAATCATCAGTAAAGCGCTTGTAGCTCAGTTGGATAGAGCATCCGCCTTCTAAGCGGATGGTCACAGGTTCGAATCCTGTCAGGCGCGCCATTTTTGGTCGCTTGATATTTAAGAACCAAGGCAATGGTGGATGTAGCTCAGTTGGTAGAGCCCCGGATTGTGATTCCGGTTGTCGTGGGTTCGAATCCCATCATTCACCCCAACTCTTTGAGTTGAACATCGGAGCATAGCACAGCCTGGTAGTGCACCTGGTTTGGGACCAGGGGGTCGTAGGTTCGAATCCTACTGCTCCGACCATCTTCTTCATGGTGGTCAAGATATATGATACCGCGCAAGCGGTTTTTTTATGCCTAAATAATGAAGACACCTTGATGGTGGATGTAGCTCAGTTGGTAGAGCCCCGGATTGTGATTCCGGTTGTCGTGGGTTCGAATCCCATCATTCACCCCAACTCTTTGAGTTGAACATCGGAGCATAGCACAGCCTGGTAGTGCACCTGGTTTGGGACCAGGGGGTCGTAGGTTCGAATCCTACTGCTCCGACCATCTATCGAAAGATGGTTGATGATATAAGTAAATACCGCTTAAGCGGTTTTTTTATGCCTGAAATTTAATAACCCAAATAAAATTAGAACGTGCTTTTAAATATCTTCTCAATTAAATCACTTGTTTTTTGAAATATTCAGCATTGTCTATTGTTCGACATTATTGGGATGGCTTTGCTTTGTATATGGCTAGATCTAACTGATGTGATCACTCATCCAGAATAATAATTCTATAACATCACTAAATAATACTAATCTAAACCCATCATTGCGACACTGTTGGTTGAAAATAAGAGGCTCCAGGTAACTGTACATATTTCGCTAAAAGATATTTATCAGAGTTGTTCTTGATATAGGTGCTTTTATAAATGCATAGAAAGTATTTACAAAGATAAAGATGATGAGAGGGAGGTGCTGGTAAAAGAGGGGGAATCAATATTTAAATAAAAAATCACATAAAGAATAATTGATTTATAGGCAGCTTTAGAGAGGCAATGAGGTTTTTTTATAAGAAAGACAAAGAAATTATTAAATAAAATACTTAATTCTGTGCCCTTTTTAATCAAAGAGTAGAAAAAACGCTGATTTCTGTAGAATAAATAAACAGGCGATGATTTTTGTTGAAAAAGGGGGTTGCAAGGGATCTGAAATACTGTAGAATGCACATCCATCGGCGGTGATGAAGATTAAAACTTCTGATAAAACAGTAACTTAGTTAAAGTTGATTAAGTTAGGTTTTAGAAGGGAAGTTTAAAATAATTTGAATTACTGATTGACTTTCTAGAGATAGGGGGTAATATAGCCGACCTAGCTTGCTGGTGACGAACCAACAAGAAGATCATTAAGAGATTATGAAGAACAACTTGTGTGGATTTTTACTGGTTGATCAATCGAAACTATTTTCATTGATAATTGGTAGAAATTTCTCGAAGTTTATTTGAGCAAATTTTTTGTCAGTAATTGATGAGCCAAGATTGGCACCCTATAGGTGCTATTGATTTTAAACTGAAGAGTTTGATCATGGCTCAGATTGAACGCTGGCGGCAGGCTTAACACATGCAAGTCGAGCGGAGAGAAAGTAGCTTGCTACTGGATCTTAGCGGCGGACGGGTGAGTAATGCTTAGGAATCTGCCTATTAGTGGGGGACAACGTTCCGAAAGGAACGCTAATACCGCATACGTCCTACGGGAGAAAGCAGGGGACCTTCGGGCCTTGCGCTAGTAGATGAGCCTAAGTCGGATTAGCTAGTTGGTGGGGTAAAGGCCTACCAAGGCGACGATCTGTAGCGGGTCTGAGAGGATGATCCGCCACACTGGGACTGAGACACGGCCCAGACTCCTACGGGAGGCAGCAGTGGGGAATATTGGACAATGGGCGGAAGCCTGATCCAGCCATGCCGCGTGTGTGAAGAAGGCCTTTTGGTTGTAAAGCACTTTAAGCGAGGAGGAGGAACTCTAGATTAATACTCTAGATGTTTGGACGTTACTCGCAGAATAAGCACCGGCTAACTCTGTGCCAGCAGCCGCGGTAATACAGAGGGTGCGAGCGTTAATCGGATTTACTGGGCGTAAAGCGTGCGTAGGCGGCTTTTTAAGTCGGATGTGAAATCCCTGAGCTTAACTTAGGAATTGCATTCGATACTGGAAAGCTAGAGTATGGGAGAGGATGGTAGAATTCCAGGTGTAGCGGTGAAATGCGTAGAGATCTGGAGGAATACCGATGGCGAAGGCAGCCATCTGGCCTAATACTGACGCTGAGGTACGAAAGCATGGGGAGCAAACAGGATTAGATACCCTGGTAGTCCATGCCGTAAACGATGTCTACTAGCCGTTGGGGCCTTTGAGGCTTTAGTGGCGCAGCTAACGCGATAAGTAGACCGCCTGGGGAGTACGGTCGCAAGACTAAAACTCAAATGAATTGACGGGGGCCCGCACAAGCGGTGGAGCATGTGGTTTAATTCGATGCAACGCGAAGAACCTTACCTGGCCTTGACATACTAAGAACTTTCCAGAGATGGATTGGTGCCTTCGGGAACTTAGATACAGGTGCTGCATGGCTGTCGTCAGCTCGTGTCGTGAGATGTTGGGTTAAGTCCCGCAACGAGCGCAACCCTTTTCCTTATTTGCCAGCGGGTTATGCCGGGAACTTTAAGGATACTGCCAGTGACAAACTGGAGGAAGGCGGGGACGACGTCAAGTCATCATGGCCCTTACGGCCAGGGCTACACACGTGCTACAATGGTCGGTACAAAGGGTTGCTACCTCGCGAGAGGATGCTAATCTCAAAAAGCCGATCGTAGTCCGGATCGCAGTCTGCAACTCGACTGCGTGAAGTCGGAATCGCTAGTAATCGCGGATCAGAATGCCGCGGTGAATACGTTCCCGGGCCTTGTACACACCGCCCGTCACACCATGGGAGTTTGTTGCACCAGAAGTAGGTAGTCTAACCGTAAGGAGGACGCTTACCACGGTGTGGCCGATGACTGGGGTGAAGTCGTAACAAGGTAGCCGTAGGGGAACCTGCGGCTGGATCACCTCCTTAACGAAAGATTGACGATTGGTAAGAATCCACAACAAGTTGTTCTTCATGACGATGTATCTGAGGGTCTGTAGCTCAGTTGGTTAGAGCACACGCTTGATAAGCGTGGGGTCACAAGTTCAAGTCTTGTCAGACCCACCACTAACGACAAGCAAGCAATTGCAGAGTGAAGAAATCAGAAACATTGACTTATTGATAAGCTGGGGACTTAGCTTAGTTGGTAGAGCGCCTGCTTTGCACGCAGGAGGTCAGGAGTTCGACTCTCCTAGTCTCCACCACGTATCCTTCGGATACGTAATAAGCAAACGGTTTGTTAGATTATAGAATTTAGTAAGAAGTTGGCGTAATATGCGCATCTTATTAAATTCTGTGATTTATCACAGCATCTAGACCTGACGAAGGCTAGAGAAATCATTAACAGAATATATTTGAGTTGAAATAATTTGTTCAAACTCGTTTTAAACAACCTAACAAGCAATTGTGAAAGTTGAATGAAATGAGTTCTAGCGATTAAACTGAATCAAGCGTTTTGGTATATGAATCTAATTGAAGCTGTACAGTGATTAAGTTCACAAGACACTAAACTGTTATGTTGGTTGTTCTACTTGTAGGAACAAACGACTGTTTGGGGTTGTATAGTCAAGTAATTAAGTGCATGTGGTGGATGCCTTGGCAGTCAGAGGCGATGAAAGACGTGATAGCCTGCGAAAAGCTCCGGGGAGGCGGCAAATATCCTGTGATCCGGAGATGTCTGAATGGGGAAACCCACCTGGTATAAGCCAGGTATCATTAACTGAATACATAGGTTAATGAGGCGAACGGAGGGAAGTGAAACATCTCAGTACCTCTAGGAAAAGAAATCAATTGAGATTCCCTCAGTAGCGGCGAGCGAACGGGGAACAGCCCATTAAGTCATATCAGTTTTAGTGGAATGCTCTGGGAAGTGCAACCATAGTGGGTGATAGTCCTGTACACGAAAGGGCTGATATGATGATGTCGAGTAGGGCGAGGCACGTGAAACCTTGTCTGAATATGGGGGGACCATCCTCCAAGGCTAAATACTCCTGACTGACCGATAGTGAACCAGTACCGTGAGGGAAAGGCGAAAAGAACCCCTGTGAGGGGAGTGAAATAGATCCTGAAACCGCATGCATACAAGCAGTGGGAGCCGACTTGTTCGGTGACTGCGTACCTTTTGTATAATGGGTCAGCGACTTATATTCAGTAGCAAGGTTAACCGTATAGGGGAGCCGTAGGGAAACCGAGTCTTAATAGGGCGTTTAGTTGCTGGGTATAGACCCGAAACCGGGTGATCTATCCATGAGCAGGTTGAAGGTTAGGTAACACTGACTGGAGGACCGAACCCACTGTCGTTGAAAAGCCAGGGGATGACTTGTGGATAGGGGTGAAAGGCTAATCAAACTCGGTGATAGCTGGTTCTCCCCGAAAGCTATTTAGGTAGCGCCTCGGACGAATACCATTGGGGGTAGAGCACTGTTTCGGCTAGGGGGTCATCCCGACTTACCAAACCGATGCAAACTCCGAATACCAATGAGTACTATCCGGGAGACAGACTGCGGGTGCTAACGTCCGTAGTCAAGAGGAAAACAATCCAGACCGCCAGCTAAGGCCCCTAAATTATAGTTAAGTGGGAAACGATGTGGGAAGGCATAGACAGCTAGGAGGTTGGCTTAGAAGCAGCCACCCTTTAAAGAAAGCGTAATAGCTCACTAGTCGAGTCGGCCTGCGCGGAAGATGTAACGGGGCTAAAACTATATGCCGAAGCTGCGGATTTGCAATTTATTGCAAGTGGTAGGGGAGCGTTCTGTAAGCCGATGAAGGTGGATTGAGAAGTCTGCTGGAGGTATCAGAAGTGCGAATGCTGACGTGAGTAACGACAAAGCGGGTGAAAAACCCGCTCGCTGAAAGACCAAGGGTTCCAGTCCAACGTTAATCGGGGCTGGGTGAGTCGACCCCTAAGGCGAGGCCGAGAGGCGTAGTCGATGGGAAATTGGTTAATATTCCAATACTTCTGTTTAATGCGATGAGAGGACGGAGAAGGTTAAGTCAGCCTGGCGTTGGTTGTCCAGGTGGAAGGTTGTAGGCATGTATCTTAGGCAAATCCGGGGTACTCTATGCTGAGAACTGATAGCAAGCTGTACTTGTACAGTGAAGTGGCTGATACCATACTTCCAGGAAAAGTCTCTAAGCTTCAGTTAAACAGGAATCGTACCCGAAACCGACACAGGTGGTCAGGTCGAGTAGACCAAAGCGCTTGAGAGAACTCTGCTGAAGGAACTAGGCAAAATGGTACCGTAACTTCGGGAGAAGGTACGCTGTTGATGGTGATAGGACTTGCTCCTTGAGCTGTCGACAGCCTCAGAAACCAGGCCCCTGCAACTGTTTATTAAAAACATAGCACTCTGCAAACACGAAAGTGGACGTATAGGGTGTGATGCCTGCCCGGTGCTGGAAGGTTAATTGATGTGGTTAGCGCAAGCGAAGCTATTGATCGAAGCCCCAGTAAACGGCGGCCGTAACTATAACGGTCCTAAGGTAGCGAAATTCCTTGTCGGGTAAGTTCCGACCTGCACGAATGGCATAATGATGGGGGCGCTGTCTCCAGCAGAGGCTCAGTGAAATCGAAATCGCCGTGAAGATGCGGTGTACCCGCGGCTAGACGGAAAGACCCCGTGAACCTTTACTGCAGCTTGACATTGAACTTTGATCTTACTTGTGTAGGATAGGTGGGAGGCTTTGAAGTGGCGACGCTAGTTGCCATGGAGCCGTCCTTGAAATACCACCCTGGTAATATTGAGGTTCTAACTCTGCTCCATTATCTGGAGCGAGGACCATGTCTGGTGGGTAGTTTGACTGGGGCGGTCTCCTCCTAAAGAGTAACGGAGGAGTACGAAGGTGCGCTCAGCGTGGTCGGAAATCACGCGTAGAGTATAAAGGCAAAAGCGCGCTTAACTGCGAGACCCACAAGTCGAGCAGGTACGAAAGTAGGTCTTAGTGATCCGGTGGTTCTGTATGGAAGGGCCATCGCTCAACGGATAAAAGGTACTCTGGGGATAACAGGCTGATACCGCCCAAGAGTTCATATCGACGGCGGTGTTTGGCACCTCGATGTCGGCTCATCTCATCCTGGGGCTGAAGCAGGTCCCAAGGGTATGGCTGTTCGCCATTTAAAGAGGTACGCGAGCTGGGTTTAGAACGTCGTGAGACAGTTCGGTCCCTATCTACCGTGGGCGCTGGAAATTTGAGAGGATCTGCTCCTAGTACGAGAGGACCAGAGTGGACGAACCTCTGGTGTACCGGTTGTGACGCCAGTCGCATCGCCGGGTAGCTATGTTCGGAAGGGATAACCGCTGAAAGCATCTAAGCGGGAAGCCTACCTCAAGATAAGATTTCCCTGTGACTTTATGTCACCTAAAGAGCCGTTGAAGACTACGACGTTGATAGGTTGGATGTGGAAGTGTAGTGATACATGAAGCTGACCAATACTAATTGCTCGTGAGGCTTGACTATACAACACCCAAACAGTTGTTGTACGAACTGCGTAAGCAGTGAGCAGAGATTGATTCATTAAAGACCAAACAGTCAACACTGACTGATCTTGATTCAGAATACGCTAGATGAACGAAGATTAAGCAAACGCAACAGCGTTTGCCTGAGTGCAAGACATAAAGCTCTGCTTTATGTTACAATTCAACTCAGATATACCTGTTAATGTACTCTATTTGGTAGAAAGCAAGGCAACCATAAGACCTGGCGAGTATCCATAAACAGTTGTGCTGGCGACAATAGCAAGAGTGAACCACCTGATCCCTTCCCGAACTCAGAAGTGAAACCTCTTAGCGCTGATGGTAGTGTGGGGTTACCCATGTGAGAGTAAGTCATCGCCAGCTCATTATTCCAAAACACCCCCTGACAACAGGGGGTGTTTTTTTATGTGTGGATTTTTTAATTTATCTTAAATTTACACAAGAAGATAAGATCATTTGATAAAAATAAGACGCTAATTAATATTAATATTTAAGAGGAATAGCTTTAATATTGCATGAAAAAAGCAAAGAATTGTATGTGATTTAGGAAATCTGTGCTATAAAAAAATAAAGCGGCATAAAAATTGCTTATAAAGCGCGGTTTGAATAATGAGGAGTAACAATGAAATTATCAGTGAGCTTAAAAGTTGCGAACTCGCTGTCATTAACTCCACAATTACAGCAAGCAATTCGATTATTGCAACTGTCTAGTCTGGAACTTGAACAGGAAATTCAATTACAGCTAGATAGTAATCCTTTGCTAGAAAAAGTTGAAGAACAATCAAATTTAGAAAGTTTGTCTACTTCTGAAATTGAGAATGAACAAAAAGACTTAACTAATGAGTTGAATGCTGATCATCTACCTGATGATTTGCCGGTAGATACCGATTGGGATGATGTGTATACCCATCAACCTACTAGCTTAGGTGCAGCTGAATATGAAGAACGTGAAGATAATCGTCAGGGGCATTTAAGCTTACAGCAGCATCTGATTGAACAGGTGAATCTTCTGCATTTTTCTAAAATAGATAAGCTGATTGCGCATTGCATTATTGATTCATTAGATGACAAAGGCTTCCTTGAAGTCGAGATTTCAGAAATCACCGCCTCAGTTCAACACTTGTTACAAAGCATGGAATATGAGGAGGAGATAGAAGATGACGAAGTACTTGTTGTACTCAAGCATATACAACGATTAGAGCCTATTGGGGTGGGTTCTCGCAACTTGGCTGAATGCCTGATGGTACAGTTAGATAATTTGCCGGCTTCGACACCTTGTCGCGATGATGCGATCAAGCTTCTACAGCACTATGAATTACTTATTTCCAATGAATTACCTCGGCTGATTAAACAAACCGGTTTGAATCCCGATCAATTACGCTGTGCGATAGATTTGCTGAAAACATTGAAACCACATCCTGGTCTGGAGTTTGAAGACCGTGAATCCGACTATCAGGTACCAGATGTTGTTGTGCTAAAGAAAAATGATTGCTGGCAGGTGATGCTGAACCCGGATGTCATGCCTAAGCTACGTGTAAATTCTTTTTATGCCAATATGATCCGTCGTGCTGATCAAAGTGATGACAACCAGTATTTAAGAAACCAGATGCTGGAAGCCAAGAATTTCATTAAAAGCATCGACGAGCGACATAAGACTTTGTTGAAAGTAGCCACTTGTATTGTGGAGCATCAGAAAGCCTTCTTGGAAATTGGTGCTGAAGGGATGAAGCCGCTAGTGCTACGTGATATTGCTGAAGAAGTGGAACTTCATGAATCAACAGTTTCTCGTGTTACTACCAATAAATACATGCTGACTCCACGTGGATTATTTGAATTGAAATATTTCTTTTCTAGTCATGTGGGTACGACTTCGGGGGGGGAGGCATCTTCAACTGCGATTCGTGCCAAGATCAAAAAACTGGTTTCTGAGGAGAATGTACGTAAGCCATTGTCGGATAACGCAATTGCCAATATTTTAAAAGAAGAAGGCATTGATGTGGCAAGACGTACAGTCGCTAAATATCGTGAATCGTTACATATTCCTTCATCTTCTGAACGAAAGGTCTTGATCTAAGTTTTAAAATCTGACTATTCTAGAGATTCATCATGACGATATGATGAATCTCTTTTTCTTTTGAGGAACCGTAAAATGATTTGATCCAATTTCCGAACGGTAACCTTGCATTGGTTATTGTCATCGAATCATTTGACTGTGACTCGTCTAATCCTAACGAAGTTGAGGAATAGAACTATGCAAATAACAATTCGTGGACATCATTTATCTATTACGCCAGCAATTGAAGATACTATAAAAACAAAGTTCCAGCAGATGACTAAACATCTGGATCAAGTGAACAGTATGCAGGTTAAGCTTTCAAAAGATCATCAGGTTGATAAGCGCTCTAAAAAAGGAAGTAGTAATCACATTGCGGAAGCGATTATCAGATTACCGGGAATCGAATTTTTTGCGCATGCCAATGCTGATGATATGTATACCTCGATCAAGATTTTGACGGAAAAATTAAAAAAACAGATCGATCGGTATCGAAAAATGAACATGAATTATCAGCCATTGGCTTTATAATCGGGCAGAATGGAAAAAAGAGGTTTTGAAAGCCTCTTTTTTTTATATATATAATGTATGTGACTAATGAATTATTTTTTTTATTTATAGTAAAATGATCCGTTTTACACCGTTAGTCCTATAAGAGGTCTTGTGATGAATAATGAACAGCTCGCTGAAATCCTAAAAGCCGCGTTCCCAGAGGCTGACATTGCTGTGAGTGGTCAGGGTGGCAAGTATGATCTCCGTATTGTGGATGATCAATTCGATGGTAAGCGTCCAGTTGCTCGACAACAAGCTGTTTATGCTCCTCTCAATTCTTATATCGCCAGTGGTGAAGTCCATGCCGTAACAATTCGCGCAATGACCAAAGAAGAATGGCGCAAAGCAAGCTTATTTGGAGCTTAATAGATTAATGGATAAATTTTTAATTCAGGGCGGCAATAAGCTCGAAGGTGAAGTGCGGATTTCCGGTGCGAAAAACGCTGCACTTCCACTACTGGCTGCAATGATTCTTGCAGACACTCCTATTACCTTGACCAATGTGCCTAATCTGAAAGATGTAAACACACTGGTTAAGCTTATTGCCGGTCTCGGGATCACCATGAAATACGAAGGTGATACTGTTATTGCGGATACTTCAACCCTGGATAACCAGTTTGCACCATATGAGTTAGTAAAAACCATGCGTGCATC
Source organism: Acinetobacter sp. ASP199 (assembly GCF_022700675.1). Taxonomy (NCBI): domain Bacteria; kingdom Pseudomonadati; phylum Pseudomonadota; class Gammaproteobacteria; order Moraxellales; family Moraxellaceae; genus Acinetobacter; species Acinetobacter sp. ASP199. The sequence continues at coordinate 2,441,137 of NZ_CP062182.1, read as the reverse complement.
TATTTTGGTGCTTGGTCCATTGTTAGCGCGCTACGGTAGTGCACAGGTATCTTTACCTGGCGGTTGTGCAATTGGTTCTCGTCCAGTCGATCAGCATTTAAAAGCGTTGGAAGCGCTTGGTGCTGAAATCGAGGTTGAAGCTGGTTATGTACATGCCAAAGTTGATGGTCGTCTGAAAGGTGGCGAAGTTGTCTTTGACATGGTGACTGTTGGTGGTACTGAAAATATTCTGATGGCGGCTGTGCTGGCAGATGGCGTGACGACAATCCGTAATGCAGCACGTGAGCCTGAAATTACCGATCTTGCGCAAATGCTCATTAAAATGGGTGCCAAGATCGAAGGTTTAGATACAGATACTTTAGTTGTCACTGGTGTAGAAAGTCTGCATGGTTGTGAATATGCTGTCGTGGCTGACCGGATCGAAACCGGTTCGTACCTCGCTGCTGCTGCGATCACAGGCGGTAAAGTGAAAGCGACTAATACTGATCCAAACCTGCTTGAATCAGTATTGGAGAAATTTGAAGAAATGGGTGCAGAAGTCACACGTGGTGATGACTGGATCGAACTGGATATGATGGGTAAACGTCCGAAAGCTGTCAGCTTCCGTACTCTGCCGCATCCAGAATTTCCAACAGATATGCAGGCTCAGCTGATGGCAGTCAATGCAATTGGCCGTGGCTTTGCGACAATTTCAGAAACGATTTTCGAAAACCGTTTCATGCATGTTCCTGAATTGGCACGTATGGGTGCAAATATTCAGATTGAAGGTAATGATGCTGTAGTCACTGGTGTAGAAAAACTTTCTGCAGCACCAGTCATGGCGACAGATTTACGTGCTTCATTCTCTTTGGTGCTGGCAGCGCTTGCAGCTGAAGGGGAAACAGTGATTGACCGTATCTATCATATTGACCGCGGTTATGAAGATGTCGAAGCGAAGTTACAAGGTTTAGGTGCCCAAATTAAGCGAGTAAGTTAATGAGCGATATGAGAAACGATGATCCAAACTTTGACGTAATGGGCAATTTTGATCATGGTTTAACTTTAGCATTAAGTAAGGGCCGTATTTTAAAAGAAACTTTACCGTTACTTGAAACAGCAGGCATTAACCTGCTAGAAGATCCGGATAAGTCTCGTAAACTGATTTTCCCGACGACCCATAAACAAGTTCGTATTCTGATTTTACGTGCTTCTGATGTGCCGACCTATGTAGAAAATGGTGCTGCGGACATTGGTGTGGCAGGTAAAGATGTGCTCATGGAACATGGTGCACAGAATGTTTATGAACCACTGGATCTGAAAATTGCCAACTGTAAATTAATGACAGCAGGCAAGGTTGGCATGGAACGTCCGAAAGGCCGTCTCAAGATCGCGACCAAATATGTGAACCTGACTCGTCAGTATTACGCAAGCCTCGGTGAGCAGGTTGATGTAATCAAGCTTTATGGTTCTATGGAGCTAGCACCACTGGTTGGTCTGGGGGATTACATTGTCGATGTGGTTGATACCGGTAATACACTGCGTGCGAATGGTCTTGAGCCACTTGAAGAAATCTGCAAGGTATCTTCACGTTTAATCGTCAATAAAGCGAGTTTCAAACGTAAACAGGCTTTATTAAATCCGATTCTTTCTCAGCTTGAACAAGCTGTGGAAGAGCGTGAAAATGCAAAACAGGCTTAAATTTTTTGCGTAAAAAAACCGTCCTCTCAGGGCGGTTTTTTTATGACTGATTTATAGGAATACAATAAGATTGAATTTTAACAATCTGTGAGTCGAGATTGAATTCATAAATATCACAAGCAGCAATAATATGATCAAGACCATCTGAATGTAAAGTTGCTTGACCTTGAATAATAAAATTTTGACAAATATGGGTATGTTTTAACGTAAATAGATGAGGTGTGTTTCGAAAAAAGCTCTCAATTGTTGTGATGTGATTGAGTACAGT